>JAFZWK010000061.1 GCA_017617335.1 Bacteroidaceae bacterium
AATATAATATAAAGTTTTTAATCACTATTTCTTGTTACTCTCTCTTGTTCTATAAATCTTTTCAATTTTGCTCATGATACTCATGTTACTCATGTTACTCATGTTACTCGTTACTCATTGAAACCAGACAGTGGTTGACAGCCAGGTGTTTCTTTTTACGAACAATTGACGTTCTCTGCTCAATGAGCTTTTCGGAACAAAAAAGGGAGGTTTTATTTGGGATATCTCGTTCTTCTTCCTATTTTTGCAAACAAATAGACAATTGTTAATTCTAAATCTTAGTAAAGGAAGATGGGAAACAGGAATTCTTTCCGATGCAGAAACTCTGTGAAATGGGCTATCCTGATGATCTGCCTGATGGCTACCCTGAAAGCTTCTTCTCAGCCGCTCTTCCCCTGCACAGCACGCATACAGGAAGCCTACGGAGTGTGCACCCACATCACACGTCCGAACTTCGATTACCACATCCGTGACCGCGAGTTGGCACTCACCCAGGAGGCTGGTATCCGATGGGTTCGATCCGATCTGGACTTTTACAACGCTTTCCGCTCGCACACGGAGTTCGACCCTACCCTGTTCGACAACGTTCTTGCCAGCACGGAAGCTCACGGCCAGCACCTGCTGGGTATCCTGACCTGGCTGAGACGGAGACCCTGGGAAGACCCGCAGTATAGCCTATACTTGGAGCAACTGGCCCGTCGATACGACCAACGTATCACACATTGGGAAATGCTGAACGAGGTGAACCTGGTGCGCGATGTCGACAGCCTGTGCAGCCGCTACGTGGGCTCCCTGAAGGTGGCTTACGAAACCCTGAAGCGGATGAACCCTGGAAACGTTGTGCTGACCAGCGGCTTCGCTGAGGTTGCAGGCCCCTTTGTCAGCGAATTCTCATCGCTTGGCGGATGGCGCTATTGCGACGTGTTCAATTTCCACTCCTACTTTTTGCCTGAGGGACTGATTCCCTGCTACGAGCGCCTGCACGAATACATGAAGCGCGACGGATGGGAACGTCCTGTCTGGCTGACGGAATGCGGGATGCACACAGCCCTCATCGAGAACGAGTCCACAGGCTTCTTCACCGACTTGCTGCCTGCCGCTCTTCAGCGCATAGGCATTCGCATGAGCAAGACGCGCGTGGGTGTCCTGTGTGACTTCGACAAAGGATACGCTGCTCTCTCAGGCGAGGAGTCGGAGAAGCTGCTGCGCCCCCTGTGCCGCGAAGTGGAACTCTGCGCCCTGTCGCAACTCAACTCACTCTCCGTCAGCAAGATACCTGTATTGATTGCCGCACAAGGTGAGTTCTTTCCTGCCGCATATTTCCCTGCCTTAGTGGACTATGTGCGACGCGGGGGAACCATCGTGCTGGCAGGAGGAATGCCGTTCTACTACGACGCTCATACACCCGATGAGTCGTATTTCCAGCGGAAGACGCTTGGCACAAGCCTCTACAAGCAGCTTCACATGTCAGCCGCCACCAACCGGACAGACCCCGTAACAGGCGAGAAACTGACGGAAGTACCTCCCTTTTCTGGAAGAAGCGGCGAAGTGGCGTCAGCCTACGAATGGAAACCCACCGAACAATCCCCAGCACGCTACTTGGGCGAAGAGCATCTGGCCCCAGGCGACACACTCATCCCCCTCGTTACGGCAGGCACGGAACACCTGCGCTACCCCATCGCTGGGATTTACCGTCTCAACAGCGACCTACGAGGGAACATTATCTTCCAGACGCGCATGCGAGCCTCTCTCTCCCCTGACAAGGAAGCCGAGCAGGCACGACGTGTGGCACGCCTCTATCTGATTGCCTTTGCCTACGGAGTGGACAAGGTGTTCTGGTACAACTTGCGCAGCCGCGAGAACGATCCCTATTACAGCGAGGACTGCTTCGGACTGATACATCACGACTTCACAGAAAAACCCGCGATGCAGGCTTACCGCACGTTGGTAAGAATGTGTCCGGAAAACAGCACACGGCCCCAGATAACGTACAGCGCCGGCTTGTACAGAGCCACGTGGGAGCAACCCAACGGAACCCGCGTGGAAGCCATCTGGTCGCCAACGCAACAACAACACGTTAAAACTCCCAGAGGAACACGTTTCTCCTACTATGATCACTTGGGAAACCGGATTGAACTGAAGGGCAACAAGCTCGTCGCAGGGGGTGGTGTGACGTATTGTCTGGAGGCGAAAAAATAGCAAAAAAAGTTAGAAAAAGATTTGGAGAATTGCAAAAAATTTCGTATCTTTGCATCAAGAAAAAAGAACCAGAAACACGAACTAAAATACGGCTCTCCATGAGAACAAAAACAAGACTTTCCACCCTGATAATGCCCGTACTGCTCGGCCTGCTGACGGGTTGCAATTCCACCAATAGGGAAACCCAACCGCTCACTCTCCATTACGATCGGCCAGCGGAGTTCTACGAGGAAGCTCTGGTCATCGGAAACGGCACGATGGGGGCTACCGTTTATGGGGGGACGCAGAAAGACTGCATCCAACTGAACGACATCACCCTGTGGACTGGAGAACCTGAACGCGAGGTCTTTACCCCCGATGCCTACACCTCTCTGCCTGCCATCAGGGAAGCTCTCTTTGCGGAGGATTATCCCAAAGCGAGTCAGCTGATGATGAAGCAGCAGGGTCATTACAGCGAGAACTACCAACCCGTGGGCGAGCTTTTCATCGATTACGGGGAGAAGGGAAATGCAGGGATCTCGGATTACCAGCGTTGGTTGAACATCGGCGACGCAACGGCCCATAACAGTTATCAGCGTGACGGGAAAAAGGTGGAAACGGACTACTTTGTCTCGGCTCCTGACAGCGTCATAGTAGTACGCCTGCGTTCCCAGGCTCCCCTCGATGCCCGTTTGCGTTTCACGTCCGTATTGCCTGTAACGGTAAATGCCGCTGAGAGCCAAATGATCATCGATGGCTACGCTGCCTACCATTCTTATCCAGGCTATTACGCCAAGATGACGCAGAAGCACTACTACGACCCCAATCGAGGCATTCATTTCCGCACGCTCATCCGCGCCCTGCCAAAGAATGGCAATGTACGATGCGAAGAGAACGGCGAGATGGTGCTCGAGGGATGCCGCGAGGTGATGCTGCTCATCACGAACGTCACCAGCTTCAACGGCTTCGACAAAGATCCTGTCCGCGAGGGACGCCCATACAAGGAACTGGTTGGGCAACGCATGGAACGGGCCTCCAAGAAGACCTACAAGGCGTTGCTGAGGAGACACATAGCCGACTACCAGACTTTCTTCAACCGCGTTTCCATCGACCTGGGAGAGACACCTGCGGAGGTAAAGGCCCTGCCCACAGACCAGCAGTTGCTACGCTATACGGAACAACACGAGCCGAACCCTGACCTGGAGGAACTCTATTTCCAATACGGACGCTACCTGCTCATTTCCTGCTCGCGCACGAAAGCCGTTCCAGCAAACCTGCAGGGACTTTGGAACAAATGGATTCTTCCCCCCTGGAGCTGCAACTACACGACGAACATCAACCTGGAAGAAAATTACTGGCCTGCCGAAGTGACGAACCTGGGCGAGATGCACCAATCCCTGATGACCTTCATCGAGGCTCTCAGCCATTCAGGGAAGCAGACAGCGAAGTCGTACTACGACGTGGATCGCGGATGGTGTCTGGCTCACAACACCGACATCTGGGCTATGACGAACCCCGTGGGCGAGCTGGAAGGCGGCATATCCTGGGCAAACTGGCCTATGGGTGGTGCCTGGGTGGCAACGCACATTTGGGAACACTATCTGTTCACTCAGGACCAGGACTTCCTGCGCCACTATTATCCCTACCTGCGTGGAGCCGCCGAGTTCTGCATGGGTTGGCTGGTGGAGAAGGATGGCTATCTGTTGACCGCTCCCTCCACCTCTCCTGAAAACACCTATGTCACAGACGACGGTTATTACGGAGCAGGCTTTTACGGCGGTTCGGCAGACATTGCGATGATCCGCGAATGTGTAGGCGATGCCTTAGAGGCTGCCAGATTGCTTGACGAGGATGCATCCTTGCAAACGGAAATGCAGAAAACCTTGGACAAGCTGTTGCCTTACCGCATCGACAAGGACGGCAAGCTGCAGGAATGGTATCACGACTGGCGAGATGCAGAGCCTACTCACCGCCACCAATCCCATCTCTTCGGCCTCTATCCTGGTCACCACATCACCCTCGAAAGAACACCCGATCTGGCTCGCGCCACAGCCCGCACGCTGGAAATCCGAGGGATGGAAACCACAGGTTGGAGCGCTGGCTGGAGGGTGAACCTTTATGCTCGTCTGGGCGATCAGAAACACGCTTACGAGACCTTGCAGAAACTCCTGCGCTACATCTCGCCTGACGAGTATCAAGGTCAGGATGCCCGCCGCGGAGGAGGCACCTATCCCAATCTGCTCGATGCCTGTTCGCCTTTCCAGATAGACGGAAACTTCGGCGGATGTGCTGGTATAGCTGAGATGCTCATCCAGTCCTCTCCCACAGATATTCATCTGTTGCCCTGCTTGCCTGAATGTTGGAAGGACGGAAGCATAAAAGGTCTCTGCGCACGAGGCGGCTTTGTCGTCGATATGGAGTGGAAAGAAGGAAAGGTTACCTCGTTCACCGTTCAGGCCCGCAAAGGCGGCACCACCACCCTACACTTCAACGGACAGGAGCAAACCATCAGCCTGAAAGCTGGGCAGAAAAAGACAATGAGATAAGAAGCTGAATCGTTCCCCACAAATGATATGAATATGAAAAATCTACGCGCTCTACTACTCTGTCTGGCAATGCTGATCAATACGGCCATTCATTCCGTTATGGCTGAGGATCGTGTTCTCTGCATCGGCAATTCCTTCACCTACGTAAACGACGCTCCCCAACTTCTGACTGATATAGCAGCCAGCCAAGGCCATACGATGAAAGTTGTGTCTTCGCTCGAAGGGGGCTACACGTTAAAACGTCACCTTATACACGACAAAACGCTCAATGCCATCTCTGACGGCAATTTCGATTACGTCTTCCTGCAAGACCAGAGCCAGACGCCTGCCTATTATGGTGAAGCACCACGGCGGTGCCGTCTCGTTGCACGCGATGCCAAAGAATTAGCGAATCGGGTACGAATCTATTCATGCAACGCTACCATCTGGATGGAACAGACTTGGGCATACGAGGCATACAACTACGGCAGTTTCGGCTCGTGGGAACAGTTTGACCGCATGCTGCACCGCGGCGCCAAGAAAATGGCCCATAAAGCTCATGCACGCCTTTCACCCATCGGGGAAGCCTTTGCCCTCTGTCGTCTCGAACATCCAGAAATAAACCTCTACGAGGCTGACTGTCATCATCAGTCCGCATCGGGCGCTTACCTGAAAGCCTGCGTCAACTATTTGCTCATCTATCAACAGCCCTTTACGTCTGAAGCCAGCAATTGCAACCTGGACGCACAACAGGCTGCCACTCTCCGGCATGTGGCAGAAAGAACCGTGCTGAAGAAGAAGTAAACTGGAATGGATTATACCGCATCCTACAATTCACCCCTTGGTGGCATCACGATGGCCTCTGACGGCAAGGCTCTCTTTGGATTGTGGTTCGACGGGCAGAAATATTTTGCTAATACGCTGAACGACGAGAACGAGGAACGTCCTGATTTGCCGATATTCGACGAGACACGACGCTGGCTTGATCTATATTTCAGTGGTAAAGTTCCAGACTTCACTCCTCCACTCCTGATGCGCGCCTCACCTTTCCGCCAGAACGTATGGCAAAGGCTGTTGGAAATTCCATTCGGGCACACGACAACTTACAGCAACATCGCTCGCAGCGTTGGTTGCAAATCAGCTCAAGCCGTTGGGGGAGCCGTTGGTCACAACAGCATCTTGCTCATTATCCCGTGTCATCGCGTCGTAGGCAGCAAAGGCTTGCTGACAGGTTATGCCGGAGGTCTTGACAAGAAAGCAAGCCTCTTGAAACTTGAAACTGGAATAAACTTATCAGGGGAACTATTCCTCGACGACAAACCACGTGTATCCACGAGCAGGAATACGAACCTTCAGGCAGACTGACTTCGAATCATCCAATCTGTAAGTCTTGGCTTTCCCCTCTTTCTCACGAATACGAGCCTTCTTTGTCAAGCCCGTATAGTAAAGTGGTAAGGTGATATTCCGAATAATGTCCTCATTAAGAGGGTTGTACAACATGGCCAATCCACGTTCTTTCTCTTGGGGATTGACGTGCAGGAGACCGTCCCAATCGCGGGCATCAGGCTTGCGCAGGTGGATGATGTCGCTGTTCAGGATACGCCGATACTTCTTGTACCAGCCGATGACCTCCTTGACCATCTGACGAGTCTCCTCCGTATCGTAAAGACGAGGGCCACGATAACAAGCCTGAATGCCTGTGCCGTAATTCTGAACCATGTGTGTCCGATATTCGTAGAGATGCTCGTTCAAAGGTTCTAAGGTGGCTGCCGCTCCTCCACCGTGATACTGCACCAACGGTGTGAAGCTCCACATAGACCCTACAGGATTTTCCCAAGTGCAGTCATAAAGGAGCTGCCGAGAATGGATCAGCTGTCGGTCGCGAGGCAAAGACCAGTTTACTTCCCGATACCCGATGGACGTTTTGGTTGAACCGTTCATGACGTAGAAATCGGGCACATTCATGTAGACACCCTGACTGGAAAGATGATGATAAAAATCTGCAATCCGATAGAACTGGTTCCACTGAGAATCCTTCAACCCTTTATGATGGCTATGAGAAGTCGAGGCACAAAGGTCACCAGGATACGAACCATCATGCTCCAGGCAACTCATGCCAGTACGCTCGAGGAAGGTGGTGAGCTTCTGGAAATACTCCTCTCCCCAGTCGCTGCAAAGACACGGACAGCTTCCAAACGTGGCTCCACCAGGCTTACCCGTCTGGGAGCTGATAACGTCTACCTCAGGACTGACAGACCTGCTTGCCAACAAAGAATAACATCCCATCTCGATACCCTTTGAATGGGCATAATCCACAAGTTCCTTATAACGACGGATGTTCTCGTCGGAAATGTCTTCCATATTCAATCCGCTGCCAAAAGAAATGATGATCATCTCATAACCCACGTCAGCACATTGATCCACAGCTCGTCGCACCGTAGCGGGATCGATAGAGGTAAGATGCAAGAAGATGGGGTTCTGGGTAGTCCAAGGAGCCAAAACAGTACGGAAGTGGCGGGTAAAAAGCCCCTTGCGTTCACGATCATAGCTATCGAAAGGCATCTCGAAAACGGTGAAGGAACGAAATGATTCACCAGAAAAAATACTTTGATCAGGCCCAACATTTGGAGCAACTTCCAGAATACAGGGAGTATTCAATCCGTAATTACGTTGCGAAGTGTATTTGGGGTCCTTTATCCAGTGTTCTGTAATGTCCGTCTCACGCTCAGTAAAACTACCGCAGCATTGATAGTCGCTCTCGATATGGATATTGGGTAATCTAAAACCGTCTTTGGGCATTCCTGATTGAGATTCCGGTTCAAAGAAAGCCAGTCGCTCCAACTTGAAAGCATCCAAATTGACAGTACGACTACCCTGATTGATTACCTCAAAGTTTTTCTGGATGACTGGAATGTTATCAAAGATACCAACATGAAGACGAATTATCACGTCGCTTACCTCTCCCATACCTCGTAAAGTAAATATGATCTCTTTCCCCTTTGCATCTTCAGTATTGAGAGCCCATCGAGTCCGTTTCCAAGAGATACGTTGCGGAATGGGTTGAACATCAAAATCCGTCACCCTGAAACAACTATCAACAGACGTCATCTTCTCGATCCAATCCTCCAATAGATAACCCCGTTCTTCCTGTCCCTGCAAGCCGCCTATCTCATAGTTTTTACCATCAATGACGACACTTCCTTCTGTCCCCACAGCACGAAGCATCCTCTCACCTGTCATCCTGTTCACGTAATCGGTGGTAGCAAGATTAGGAAAGACACGAAACGAGCGCCACACCATCCCATTAGCCAAGATGATGCTTTTCCCATCAGACGAACGATACACCCCAGCGAAAGACTTTTCGGGGGTCAAGATCCAGTCGAAGGGCGTCTTTGTGGAAGCAAGTTCATCAAACACAGGCAATAGGTCAATTTTCTCCTTTAGCGTCAGGGCTTCAGCGCCTCCTGATACCAAGAGAATAACAATGAGGATTAGAAATCTTCTCTGCATATCCAGTATATTTTTGACTTCTTACAACACTAATTTTTCAACTACATAGAAGGAACGTCATACTGCTTTTCGAGTTTGTGGAGACGTTTCAGTAGTTGACGCGTAATCTTCTCAGTTCCTTCCTGACCAAAGATGTTGTGCATCTCCTGAGGATCGGACTGCAGGTCATAAAGTTCCCAAGTATCAATGTCATTATAAAAATGAATAAGTTTGTAGCGATCAGTACGGATTCCATAATGGCGCTTCACCATATGCTCAGCAGGGAATTCATAAAAATGATAATAGATAGCATCACGCCACTTCTTGGGTCCCTGCTCCTCGCGTAGCAGAGGAACAAGACTTTCACCCTGAATATCCTGAGGAATAGGAACACCTGCCAAATCAAGGAATGTGGGAGCATAATCAATGTTTTGGACCATCTCGTTCACCACACCTCTTCGTTTCAAGCCTTTGGGCAAACGCATCAAGAGAGGGGTGTTGAGACTCTCTTCGTACATGAAACGTTTGTCAAACCATCCGTGTTCACCCATATAAAAGCCCTGATCGCTGGTGTAAACAAGAAGCGTATTATCAAGCAGACCTGCCCGACGAAGATACTCCATAAGACGGCCCACATTATCATCAAGGCTCTTAGTGACTTTCGCATAATCACGCATATAGCGTTGGAACTTGTATTCGACCAGTTTCTTATCACTAAGATGGCGACGCTTGAAATCGCAGGAAAGACTATCATAAAAGGTCCAATACTCCTTCTTCCGTTTTTCATCAAGACGATCCACCAAACTGACATAAGAACTACTGAGACGGGACGAATCACCAGGGAGATACATCTTGGTATCATAGATGATGTCCATATCATGAGGACTGGCAATCGTCATTTCCTGCTGCTGTGCCGCCACTCTATTCTCCCATTTGTCCCAAAAATTGGTTGGTAAGGAAAATTCCGTGTTCTCAAATTCACGCAGGTATTTCATCTCTGGCAACCAATCGCGATGACATGCTTTATGGTGCACAAAGAGAATGAAAGGTTTATCCTGATCACGATGCTCAATCCAATCGATTGCCTTATCCGTTATAACATTGGTGCAATAACCTACCTCCCTCGTGCGTGTACCATCCTGATGAATAAATGTAGGATTATAGTACTCGCCCTGACCTACCAAGATGTCATAATAGTCAAAACCTGTAGGCTCGCTTACCAAATGCCATTTCCCAATTAGAGCTGTCTGGTAACCAGCTTGTCGCATCAGTTTTGGTAAAGTTTGCTGACTACCATCAAAAATACCGTGTTCATTGTTTGTGAACCCATTCTTATGACTGTGCTTACCTGTAAGCATACATGCTCGGCTGGGACCTGATAGACTATTGGCAACAAAACTACGATGAAAGATGACACCTTCTTGGGCAATACGGTCCATATTAGGAGTTTGAATCGGACTATTGCCATAAGCCGAAAGCATCTGAGCCGTATGGTCATCAGACATTATGTAAACAATGTTGGGACGTTGCTGAGCCTGAGCCACCAGCGTAGTTAAAGAAATAATAGAAAGGGAAGTTCTTTTCATTTGAGCATTTTTTTGAGATATTTTGCAGTATAGCCTTTCTTGCTGGCCACCAATTGTTCAGGTGTACCTTCAAAGATGAGTTTTCCTCCTCCTCTTCCTCCATCAGGCCCCATATCAATAAGCCAATCTGCACACTTCACAACATCCATATTATGTTCGATGACAATCACGGTATTACCCCGATCAACCAAACGATTGAGAACATCCAACAGGACACGAATATCCTCGAAATGAAGTCCCGTAGTGGGCTCGTCAAGAATGTAAAGCGTCTTTCCCGTCTCTCTCTTACCAAGTTCAGTCGCTAACTTGACGCGCTGACTTTCTCCTCCAGAAAGTGTAGTACTGGGTTGTCCCAGTTTGACATATCCCAAACCTATATCCTGAAGGACTTTGATCTTATTGAGTATTACAGGTTGATTCTCAAAGAACTCTACTGCCTGATTGATTGTCATATCGAGCACATCAGCAATACTTTTACCGCGAAAACGAACCTCGAGAGTCTCGCGATTGTAACGTTTCCCATGACATTCCTCGCAAGGCACATACACATCAGGGAGAAAATTCATCTCGATAGTCTTATACCCGTTCCCACTACATGCCTCACATCTGCCCCCCTTCACATTGAAGGAAAAACGGCCTGGCTTATAACCACGAATCCTTGCCTCAGGGAGTTCCACAAAAAGAGAACGAATATCATTGAAAATCCCTGTATAAGTAGCTGGATTAGAACGAGGAGTGCGTCCCAAAGGACTCTGATCCACATTGACAACTTTATCAATATTATCCAAACCTTCAATGCTGTCGTAGGGCAAAGGGTCACGCAAAGACCGATAGAAATGTTGGCTCAGTATGGGCTGCAAAGTATCGTTAATCAAAGTACTCTTACCACTTCCGCTGACACCTGTCACACAAATAAGTGTTCCGAGGGGAATTTCCACATCCACATTCTTAAGATTGTTTCCGTGGGCTCCTCGGAGCCAGATACTTTTCTCGTTACCCTTGCGACGCTCAGCAGGAACCTCAATTCTCAGTGTTCCTTTGAGATATTTGCTTGTCAGTGTATCCCTCTTCAGCATATTCTTATAAGTGCCCTGAAAGACCACTTCTCCACCACGACGACCCGCTTGTGGACCGATATCAACAATGTAATCAGCATTCTCCATCATCTCCTGATCATGTTCGACCACAATGATGGTGTTTCCTGTATCCCGTAAAGCCTTAAGCGAGTTGATCAGACGAATATTGTCACGTTGATGGAGACCGATACTCGGCTCGTCAAGAATATAAAGAACATTAACCAACTGGCTGCCAATTTGAGTAGCTAACCGGATGCGCTGGCTCTCACCGCCAGAAAGACTCATCGAAGAACGACTCAGAGAAAGATAATCTAAACCTACATCAAGGAGAAAACTCAGACGAACACGGATCTCCTTGAGAATTTCAGGAGCAATCTTGCGTCGTCGGTCCGAAAGGATATCATTGACACTCAACACCCATTCGTATAGTTCACTCAAATCCATCTCAGCAACTTCGGCAATATTCTTGTCGGCAATACGAAAATGCAAAGCTTGTTTGTTGAGACGCTTACCACAACATTCTGGACACTCAGCGGTACGGCTGAATTGCTCAGCCCATTTCTGAGCAGAAGCACTCACTTCGGAATCCTGCATCTGCTGAATAAATTTAACCAGTCCTTCGTAAACAACATAATAATCATTGGTCGCATGAATAATCTCAGAAGGTATACGCAGACGCTCACTGGAGCCATTGATAATCTCGTCGATAGCATCTTCTGGAACTTGAGAAAGAGGAGTTTCAAGCGTACAATCGTAGTTCTGGAGGATAGCCTGAATCTCCCAAAAAATCATAGCTTGGCGCAACTTTCCTAAAGGTGCTATTCCCCCCTCTTTAACACTCAAGGAACGGTCGGGAATTACCTTATCAACATCAATCAGACTAACATAACCCAAACCTTTGCATCGAGGACAGGCACCACGAGGGCTATTGAAAGAGAAATCATGAGGGGCAGGATCACTGTAGCTTATTCCACTAGTAGGACACATCAGTCGTCTGCTATAGTGGCGAATCTCGTTGGTATCAAAATCATACACAAGCATCTCTCCATCACCTAGTTTCATGGCGGTTGAAATACTCTGAACGAGACGTTTATCATCCTTCTCTTGGATAACCAATCGATCCACCACAACTTCGATATCATGGTTCTTGTAGCGATCCACCTTCATTCCATTCACGATCTCCTGGATGGCGCCATCAACACGAACATAGAGATACCCCTTGCGACGTATAGAATCAAAGAGTTCTTTATAATGACCCTTGCGATTTTTGATAAGAGGTGCCAGCAAATAAACCTTCTTACCGCTAAAATCCCTAAGTAATAGATCCAGTATTTGTTCTTCAGTGTACTTGACCATCTTCTCACCCGTAACGTAGGAATATGCCTCACCCACACGAGCAAAAAGGAGACGCAAGAAATCGTAGATCTCTGTGCTTGTACCTACAGTAGAGCGAGGATTTTTGTTTGTCGTTTTCTGCTCGATACTGATTACGGGTGAGAGACCTGAGATCATGTCAACATCTGGACGTTCCAAGTTACCCAGAAAATTTCGCGCATAAGCACTAAATGTCTCAATATAACGACGTTGCCCCTCCGCGAAGATTGTATCAAATGCCAACGAGGATTTACCACTTCCGCTCAATCCCGTAATGACGGTAAGTGAACAGCGTGGAATCTCTACATCAATATTTTTCAGATTATGAACGCGGGCACCAAGTATAGTGATCGTTCCGTCTGTACTACTCATCAGGTGTAGTCTCCCCTCCCGAAGAAGATGAGGTGTCGGAACCTGACAAAACAGTTATTGCCTTTTTGATATGATACTTATGTCCCTCAGCTCCTGTGGCATTAACAACCAAAAAATAGACACCATCTTTGACAACTTTACCGTGCCACTTGCCATCCCATTCACCATTCGGCTCATTCCAAGAATAAATCTTACTGCCCCATCGATTAAAGATAGCAGCCTCGAAAGAAACAATACTCTGACACTCCTTAGGCTTAAGCGTATCGTTGAATCCATCGCCATTGGGCGACAAAGCATTGTAAAACTCCAACTTACTCTCGGTAATACTGACGTGAAAAGGATTCTCCTCGCCCTCTTGAGGGTAAGCAATCGTGTCATTACCCAATACAAAGGTGGCATACAGCTGTATTTGGAAAGAACCACTATTGGTAAAAGTATAGTCGATATCTTGCTCAAAACGATGAACCAGAGGACTGTCCTCTTCACCTTCTTTCCAGATTTTCCACTCGTAACGAGCAGTATATAAACCCACATTAGCGGGATTTGCATAGAAATGAGCTACCAAAGGAGCACTCTGACTCCCACTCAATTCATCGAGTTCCTCACCTTCAACCGTTATAAACAAAGCCGTAGGATTAACAGAAGGAAATTCGTCATCCTGAGCCCAAATAAATATGGGAGAAATCAACGCAAAAACTATCAATAACTTCTTCATGAACATTAATATTTATGCAAAAATAAAAAATTTATCTGAGAGAAACCTCATTTCTAATGCAAAAAGAATTTAAGCACGGAAAAAAAATGTTATCTTTGCACACATGAAACGATTATTTGTCATACTTCTGTTATTGATTCCTGCCTTCATCTGGGGACAACGGACATTGGATATCCTTCAGAATTGGCATCAGGTAAAAAAAGGTGAAACCATACAATCAATTGCTGAATCGTATGGAATCACCCCAGAGCAGTTGAAACAAGCCAACCCTGATATCAAAATCAGAAGAAAGGGCAAGATTAAAAAGGGAACTCTAATCACTATACCCAAACCAGTGGTAGAGGAAAAAGAACCTGCCGAGGAGGAAATTGTTCATATTCAAACAGTGATAAAATCCTACAGCACTGTTCGATTGGCTGTATTACTCCCTTTGGAGGAGAAGAGCGATCGCGGTGCCAAGTTCGTGGAATTTTATCAGGGTTTACTGATGGCTGCCGATAGTGTGAAACAACAAGGAATCAACGTGGATATTTATGCTTTTCACACAGGATCCTCGACTCAGGAGATTCAAGCGCTACTCAGAAGCAATGACTTAAGCCAAATGAATGTTATCGTAGGTCCTGCCGACCAAGCCCAAATACCTCCTTTGTGTACTTATTGCACTGAACACAACATACGACTAGTATTGCCTTTTTCAGCTCCCAGCACAAATACAATAGGGCATCCCCTACTCTATTTAGCCACCCCAGCAAGCTCACTTACCCAACAGGGCGCTACCATGTTGGTAAGCAAGAAGTTTGAGGACAACAATTTCATCATTTTAGAGACAGAACAAGCTGATGAACGAGGTGGCAATATGATAGAAGCACTGCGTCAAGAACTTAGCCGAAAGGGAATATCACTTCGCACAATGCCTATTGATGGAGATGATTTCGCAATCGAATCCTCTTTGAACCAATTCAAAATGAACTGTATCGTGCCTAACAACACGAGTATTAAAACGCTGAATGTCTTTTTTGCCAAACTCCATGACTTTCAGAAGAATCATATCCAATACAAAATATCCATGTTAGGATACCCAGAATGGCAAACTTATACTGGAACACTACTGAAGGACTTTTATACCTATGACACATACATTTACAGCTCGTACTACCGAAATCCTCTTCAAGGAAGAACTAGCGTATTCGATCGCGACTTCATGAACAACTTCAAGCGACCTATGATTGTTTCCTACCCCCGGTATGGCATGATGGGATTTGATCTGGGCTACTACTTCATGAACGGGTTGGCGCGACTGGGTGACACCTTTGAGGAGCATCAGAATGAACTGCAGTACTTCCCGTTCCAGCACATGTTCAATTTCCAGCGTAATGGAGAGGGTAATGGATTCCTGAATCATGCCGTTTTGCTGATCCACTACAAGCCAGAACAAGAGATTGAGATGATAGTGCAATGAGACGTTTTATACAATTCTTTATAATATGTGTTCTTTTTCCTACGATAGCAAAGGGACAAGTGGGTGAACCGCGAAACGACTTTGCAATTGGCATCAATGGAGATTTTGCTTTAAACAAGATCTCATTCAATCCTACCATCAAACAGAAATTCCATCAAGGAATAGGTTTTGGCATTTCAGCTCGTTATGTTTGTGAGAAATATTTCTCTTGTTTATGTGCATTACAAGCTGAAGTAAATTATCTACAATTAGGATGGGAAGAACTCATCGAGACCAGCACTGACACGTACAATCGCACAATGGATTACGTGCAGATACCTCTATTAGCCAATTTGGGGTTCGGCAAGGAGCATGGAGGAGTAAAAGGATTTTTGGTTATTGGCCCCCAGATAGGTTTCTGTATAGGAGAACGTGAGAAGCGTGGAGGCGAATGGAGCGACCATACGCTATACCTTCGTCGCAACAACGTTGTAGAACAATACGATATGCCCGTAGAGAAAAGATTTGAATACGGATTAACTGGAGGATTGGGTATGGATGTCAGTACTTGTAATGGTCACCATTTCATCCTGGAAGGACGCTACTACTATGGATTAAGCGACATCTACCATAATAGCAAAAGAGACACCTTTGGACGAAGTGCCAACGGTGCCATTATTGCTAAACTTTCCTATATGTTCGATATTATTAAGACGAAAGAATCTAGCGGAGACGGTCCAAAGAACGGACCAACATCTCATCCTTGAGGATGCCTCGAAAAGCCAAATAAAGAAGAACTATACAAGCAAAGGGAATTGCTGCCATTGGAGAAGGACGGAAAACAGACTCGAGGACACCACCCAAAATATAAGCAAACACGCCATAACAAATGTACCATCCTATCAAAAGAATCATGTTGAACACACACATACGCATTTGGATTGCTCTGTGACGGAACATGAAAATTGACAAGAAAATCAGAGTGGATGGAATCAATAAAAGCACAAACAAAGCCCATGGTTTCAGTGACCGATGTCCATCGGCCAAATGAACCCACAGGTTATACAAATCACCCACATGCTCGCCATCAGTAGTATAGAAATGGCCAATACTCACACACATGCAAATTATGCACAGTGCGAAAGCAAGCATCAGGTAGACTGTCTGAATACGTTGAATCATTTTTAATCCATCAGACTGCCATCCTTTGCAGGATTACGATAATAGATTTTGCCATTGATAAACTCTTGAGTTGCCATCAAAGTAGGTTTAGGAAGCTTCTCATAATAGCGGCTGATTTCGATCTGCTCTCGATTCTCGAAAACTTCATCCAAGTTATCCGTAACGCTAGCAAACTCCTGGAGTTTCTTGCTAAGCTCATTCTTGATTTCTGATGAAATCTGATTGGCACGCTTACCAATGACAACAACACTCTCGTAAATATTATCTGTATCATCACACAAATCCATTACGTTGCGAGTTACCGTATTGGTAGGGGCATTTGACTTCTTGTAATCCATAATTATTTCTGTCGTTTTTTTGTAATTGTTATTTTTATTCTTCCTCTTCCAGATTTATATTTTTCTTCTTCACAATGTTCTCAGCATCGCTGAATATTTTTTGAGCTTCCTTCAAATACTTGCTCTCAGGATAGTCATTGAGGAAAGCATAGTACTCGTCGACTACATCACGATAACGGATAATACGTTTTTCTTCCACGCTTTGACGAGCCAATTCATATTTAGCTTTTAACATGAGTATGGAAAGTTCCTCACGACGGGTTGCCGTTGCAAAAGGAAAATCCTTCAAGGCATTTTCGGCCGTCACAACGCAGGCTTCATAATTACTTCCTCCGAAGGTACTATTACCCACGTATGTTCCAAGATCATAGTACAATTTGGCAGACAAATATTCCTTCTCTACAAGCTTATCTTGCAGCTGATAAATCATTTCTTGAGTCTGGTCCTTCAAACTTGTATAAGGATAGAGATCGAGAAAATTCTGCAACTCGTTGATGGCCTCCATAGTGCTTCCCTGGTCTAAACGTGGATCTGGAGTCTCATAGTAAAGAGAAAGCCCACTATAATAACGAGCATGCTCCACATATAAACCTTTGGGATAACTCTGATAGTACTTACGAAAATAAGTGGATGCTGATTCATAGTCCTTTGCGTTGAAATTACTCATCGCAAGCAGATATAAACTCTCTTCGCCATAAGCAGTCCCTTTGAGAGAGGCCAGCAAGTCACCCAAAAGTTGGCTAGCACGTGTGTAGCGGCCCTCTATAAAATATGCCTTAGCAGCCTCATATTTGTACTCGTAATCACTAGTCTTTTGCAATCGGTTGTATTCACCACAACCAGTAAACAAGAGACCACCCAATAGAGGCAAGAGAATATGATATATTCTTGTACTGATGCGCATAACAGGCTGCAAAGGTACAAAAAAACACCTTTTGTTCATCATCATGACTCTATATTTTTTATGTTAGAGCCCATTTTTTAACGAATTTTATCGAGATTTCTGTATTGTCTCCATCCTGATCAACTCATCTCTCAACAAAGCAGCCGTGACGAAATCCAACTTTCGGGCAGCCTCTTGCATACGAGAATGAGTCTCCTTGATCTTCTTTGTCAACTGCTCGGATGACAACACCTCTAATACAGGTTCCGCCACCATGCTCACATAGGGCTCTGGCTCCACATAGACCCTTTGATCTCCTATTTGTTGCTGAGCATGAACCAAATCACCCATCGTGCGAGCTTTTTTTATCTGATGAGGTGTGATACCATGTTTTTCATTGAAATGTAACTGGACTTCTCTACGTCGATTTGTTTCCTCAATAGTTTTAGCCATGGATTCTGTAATAGTATCAGCATACATGATAGCCTTCCCGTTCAAATTGCGAGCTGCCCTACCTACCGTTTGAGTCAAGGCACGATGGCTACGCAAGAAACCCTCCTTATCTGCATCCAGAATGGCAACTAACGAAACTTCTGGGAGATCAAGTCCTTCACGTAACAGATTCACTCCAACCAATACGTCATATTTGCCTCCACGAAGATCATCCATGATCTGCACACGTTCCAGGGTATCTACATCACTATGAATATAGGCTGTACTGATACCATGTTGCTGCAAATATTCTGACATCTCTTCTGCCATACGCTTGGTCAGGGTTGTCACTAATGTACGTTCACTTCGTTCGATTCTCTGCTGAATCTCCTCCATCAGGTCATCCACCTGATTTTCAGTAGGACGGACCTCTATCACGGGATCCAGCAATCCTGTAGGACGTATCAATTGCTCTACAACCACACCTTCACTTTCAGCAAGTTCATAATCTGCAGGTGTGGCACTTACATAAATGACCTGATTGATCATTTTATGAAACTCCTCGAATTTCAAAGGCCGATTATCCTTTGCTGCAGGCAACCGGAAGCCATATTCCACCAAATTATTCTTACGTGCTTGATCGCCTCCATACATTGCACTGATTTGGGGAACAGAGACATGACTTTCATCGATTACCATCAAGAAATCTTTTGGAAAAAAATCTAACAAACAGAAGGGACGTGTGCCAGCTTCCCGGCCATCGAAATAACGACTGTAGTTCTCAATGCCTGAACAATGTCCCAACTCTCGAATCATTTCTATATCATAAGTAACACGTTCATGAAGTCGTTTTGCCTCGAGAGACTTTCCTATCTCTTCAAAATAGTCTACCTGTTTTTTTAGATCATCCTCTATCTTACGGATAGCCATCTCTTGCGTTTCATGACTCGTCATAAAAAGGTTGGCAGGATAGACATGATATTCACGAAAACTCTCCACGTGCTGCATCGTCAAAAAATCCAACTCTTCCAAAGTCTCTATCTCATCACCCCAAAAAGTCACCCTTAAGATGTTGTCGCTGTACGCTAAAGCCACATCCACAGTATCGCCCTTTACTCGTATTTCACCGCGATTGAGGCTGATATCATTTCTTACATACAGACTATCAAGCAATTTGCGAAGAAGCTCATTGCGATCAATCCTCTGTCCCACATTCAGGTCAATCACGTTCTCATAGAATGCAGCAGGGTTCCCCATTCCATATATGCAAGAAACACTGCTCACAACTATTACATCACGCCGACCACTCAAAAGAGCACTGGTAGCAGACAGACGGAGTTTGTCAATCTCCATGTTGATGGCCAGATCTTTCTCAATGTATGTATCGGTACTGGGAATGTATGCTTCTGGCTGGTAGTAATCATAGTAACTCACATAGTACTCTACTGCATTGTGGGGGAAGAACTGCTTCATCTCACCATAAAGTTGCGCAGCCAATGTCTTGTTGTGACTTAGAATCAACGTAGGACGATTCAAGTTGGCAATCACATTGGCTATGGTGAAGGTCTTACCGCTTCCTGTTACACCCAACAATGTCTGAGCAGGCAAACCATCTCGCACGCCTTGTGTAAGTTGACGAATGGCTTCAGGTTGATCTCCAGTGGGTCTATAGGCTGATGTTAATTCGAATTCATTATTCATTGTAAATGCAAAATTACAACTTTTCCATAGAATAAACCATTCCTGTCATTTTATTTATCTAAATTATGTTATACATCATCTTGGATTCAAGAAATTTTACGTAATTTTGTCGTTATTAAAAACAAATTCTTATTTCAAATCATCATATGAATACAAAGTACCTAACCCTCTTGTTGGCCGGATCCTTAATGATAGGAATGCCCGCATCAGCAAAAAAAGAGAAAAAAGAGAACAAGACAGAACAGACTTCCAACAAAGGTAAAAAGTCTGGCAAAAAGAAACTTTTCGGTCGGAAGAAGAAAGTTCAAGAGGCTCCCAAAGATAGTGCCAAGGTGGAGAAACCTTCTGTTGACCGCAATGGCCTATTTCACGTGACGAAACTAAAGAACGACTGGTTCTTCGAGATTGGTGACAGTTTAATCGGCCGCGACTTCCTAACCACCGTTCGCTATACGTCCACTCCCGCCAACAGTGGCAAGTTTGGCGGAGAGCAAGTCAACGAGCAAACCGTATACTTTGAAGTTGGGAAAGACGACCAGTTGCTCCTGCGTTCTCGACTGCTTATCAATGTGGCCGATAGCACACAAAACATCAACAAGGCCATTACGATAAGCAACGAGAATCCCATCATCGGAGCCTTCAAGATTGAGTCTCACAAGGATGGTGTCTACAAGATCAAAGTCGGAGGATTCTTCAACCAAGACAACCCCGCTCTAGGCCTGCCTCAATATGTCAAGAAACAATACGAGCTGCAAGGTCTTATTGGGGAGATGAGCTTCATTGAAGACATAAAGTCCTTCCCTCTCAATACAGAGGTTCGAACAGTAAAGACTTATGCGAGCAACGGTACAGCTTTAATCGCTGCCCGCGCTACCGGTAAAGTTACCTTTGGGCTCAACATCAGTTTCATACTGCTACCAGAAAAACCAATGATTCCTCGCTACTATGATCCACGCGTAGGGTATTTCACAGAGAGCTTTACCAATTATACGGATGAACAGCAGCGAGTTCAAGACAAAACTTTCATCTCACGTTGGCGCTTAGAGCCTCGCCCCGAGGATGTGGAGAAGATGCGTCGTGGGGAACTGGTTGAACCTGCCAAGCCTATCGTATACTACATTGATCCTGCCACTCCCAAACAATGGCGCCAATATTTGATCAAGGGCGTAGAAGACTGGCAGATAGCTTTCGAGAAGGCTGGATTCAAGAATGCTATTCAAGCACGCGAATGGCCCGAAAACGACTCTACCATGAGCATGGAGGATGCCCGTTACAGTTGTATCCGTTATTTGGCCTCTCCTATTGAGAACGCCTATGGTCCCCATGTTTCTGATCCTCGAACTGGCGAGATTCTGGAAAGCCATATTTGCTGGTATCACAACGTGATGAGTTTGGTTCATGACTGGTACATGGTACAAGCCAGCAGCATCGACGAAGCAGCACAGAAGATGAACTACGACACTGACCTGATGGGACAACTCATTCGTTTCGTCAGCTCACATGAGGTAGGTCACACGTTAGGACTACGCCACAACTTCGGTAGCAGCAGTACAGTCCCTGTAGATAGTCTCCGCAACAAGGCATGGGTGGAGGCTAACGGACACACACCAAGCATTATGGATTACGCACGTTTCAACTATGTGGCTCAACCAGAAGACAACGTCTCTCGAGTAGGTATATTCCCTCGTATTGGTGACTATGACAAATGGGCCATCCAATGGGGTTATACTCCTATGCTAGACGCAAAGAACGAAGATGAAGACCACAAGTTGATGGAGCCTATGACCATGAAGAGTCAAGAGAATCCTCGTCTCTGGTGGGGTGATGGTGAGTCTATGGAAGGTTTTTGGGATCCCCGTCGTCAGCGCGAAGATCTGGGCAATGATGCTGTTAAGGCCAGTACATACGGAATCATGAATCTGAAACGTGAAATCACAAATCTGCCTTCATGGACTTCTGATGACGATAAGGACATATATGGTAATGCTTTGCGTACCATGTACAATCAGATAGTTGGCCAACTGTTGCGCTACAGCGGCCATGTGACTCGAAACATTGGTGGCACCCTCATAACCTACAGGACCAAAACTCAGAGTGGTGCCGTCTATGAGCCACAACCCAAAGAGAAACAGAAAGCCGCCTTACAGTTTATGAATGAACAATTCCTGAACGAACCCGTTTGGCTTAGAAATGTTTCTTATGTCAACCGCATCAGCCGAGATCCTCAGAACCTCACTACCAATGTTGGTGTGCGTGCAGTATCCAACCTGATGGACCGTTTGGACTACTTGAATGAGTTTTACTCTCCCCAAGAATACCTAACCGATCTGACAAAGTTGATTTTCAGTGAGGCTGATGCCCGCAAGAAAGTATCCCGCTATCGTATCGCATTGCAGAACGAAATGCTCCGCAATCTCCGTCAGGCTTATGGGAACAACAACACTTCTATTCAGCCTGCCGTGCTCTACACATTACAGCAGATTCAGAAGAAAGCTAAAGCTGCCAGCACCTCTGCTCCTGATGCAGAAAGTCGTGCTCACTGGGCGAGCGTCTACGACCTAATTGGCCGTAGCCTGACCTGGAAGTAATTCTATGACGTCAGCAGAATGAACTCTTACAGATTTCAATTCTCTGGATAAGAACATGAAAAGTGAATTGAAAAGGATTCCTTTCAGTACACTCGAGGGTGTGATGGTAGGAAACGCACAGGACGATGATGCCAAGACCGGTGTCACTGTACTTTATTTCCCCCATACTGCCTCCGCTGGAGTAGATATCAGCGGAGGCGGTCCTGCTTCCCGCGAGACTCCTGTACTTGATCCCATGTGCAACAACACGCCCCTCAATGCACTTGTGTTTGCAGGTGGCTCAGCTTATGGACTAGAGGCCTCATCGGGCGTTATGGAATGCCTTGAGCAACATGGAATAGGATACGATACCGGATATGCATTGGTTCCTATTGTAGTGCAGAGCGACATCTATGATCTTTCCTATGGTTCCGCATCCATTCGCCCTGATAAGGCAATGGGACGTCTGGCATGCAGCAAAGCACTGAAGAAGAATGATCCTCGCAGTGGAAACGTAGGAGCAGGTACAGGTGCTACTGTGGGGAAGATTCTTGGGATGGAACGAGCCCAGAAAAGCGGCATTGGATATGCTGCGTACCAGTTGGATAACCTTGTCGTAGGAGCCGTTGTAGTCGTAAATGCTTTGGGAGACATTTACCATCATGGTAAGAAAATTGCTGGTTTAACCAACGAAGATCACATAGGTTTTGCCGATAGTGCAACGGAATTGTTCCGCAAGATTCAGTCTCCTCAACCAGGAACAAACACAACCATCGGAGCCGTGATTACCAATGCTCGATTCAACAACACCCAGATGCGGAAGATTGCTTCGATGGCACGCAATGCTTTTGCCCGTTGCATCCGTCCCGTTGGTACCATGTTCGATGGAGATACCATTTATGGAATATCCACCTCACCTCATCCTGTTGAGGCAGACATAAACATCGTTGGAACTCTCGCATCCGATGCTATGGAAGATGCTATCGCTGATGCTATTCGAGAGAGCAGAAAAGATTGAAATCAGAGGGTCTTCCTGTTTCCTTGAATGTATACTCCCTTTCGAGGTTTTTGTTGAAGTTGCTGGCCATTTATGTTATAAATACGGTCAGAGGAATTAAGCTTCTGGATGTTGACAGGTTGAATGCCTGTCGCATCTTGCTTGACAATATAGACAACGCCATTCCCCACCCCATTCGTCAAATCAACCCTGCATACATAGGTGTCGCCAGAAGTCAATTTCAAGCTATTGCTGCGGAGATAGACATGACCATTCTCATAACCTTGTCGCCCCACTCCAAGATTGAAATAAAGAGACTCGGCAGAAGTGGTATAAGACAACCTGTATTCTGAACCGCTCGTTGCCAGGAAGTGAGGCACCCATGCCTTTGCGCCATAGAAACCGAAGTCAATGCTTTGGGGATTCAACTGGTCACCGACTGTAAAAGTCAACTGGTAAACTTTGTCAGCTATCTCAGCCATAGGGATTGCATTCTCGAGCTTCCATTCCGAGCTACCTCCGTAATGGGGTTTACCTATCGAATTGGCTGCTCCGATAACATAAACATTGCCTTCACCTTCCTTATTCAAAGTCACTTCCTCTGGACTTACCAAAACAGTTCGGTCACATAGATCCACATTCACCGTATAGATGCCACTTAAAGGTATGAAGACCAATTCACCTTTCTCGTTCTGCCAGAAAAAGTCGGGATCCACATACCAATTCTCACTATCCACGAAATTCTGGACATACGCCTGCCCTTGCTTCAACTCAGTAGTTAAGGTATATTGGTTCCAAGTCACGTTGCTTAGCATCTTCTCGCCAAGCATCAATTCGGGTTCCTCCTCTGCTCCTATGATTACTGATGTGACACTCTTTCCCGATAGTTCCACCGTAACGACATCATTCGTGTCCTCAAAAATAGAAACCGTACGTGTCCCGCTATTGTTGTTCACCAACAATACACCGTATGTGTTGTCAGGATTGCGGAAAGCTACATGCGAAACGTTGTCAATTGCTGTTCCTGAAGTACGGATACGCACAGCACCAGGCTTCACCGCCACTGAGGCATGAGCAATGACAAAATAGTGACTGTTGGCTGTAATCGTATGATAGTCATCTGCACTGATATCCACCGCTCCGTAGCATGTGGTACATCCGCCATCCAGATTGGGGCCACGCTTGGTGTCGAGCATCAGGTTCCATACAATCACTGCGCGACAATGACGGGATGCTGTGGAAATCACCAGATTGTTCATGTCTGGCAACAGACGAGAGTTTAGGTTGCGTCCGTCGTTCCATGTGCCAATACTGGATTCCGTGAAGATCAGTTCCTTCGTGGGAGCCTGGTTGTGGATATCCGTCAGTTCAGACACATTGCCTCCGTAGTCGTGATAAGCTGCACCCACCACCAGTTCGCTACCTTCCATCGTGTCGTCGAGCGCATTATAGACCTTTACCGGATAATCCACCTGGTCCGCAATCCCGTCGTAGTTGTAGTTGTGGTCAAACACATATATCTTCGTCTTCAATCCTGCCTGACTGAAAGCTGGGGGCAGATACTTCAGGAATTCAACCTCCTCGGCCCAAGGCATATACAGGCTGGCACAGTTTCCTTTGTTGAGAGGTTCATTCTGAGGGGTCACAGCATAGATTTCTATGCCATTCTGACGGAATGCCTCAACGAATTTCACGAAGTACTGGGCATAGGCGCTGTAATACTTGGGATTCAGATGACCACTTGTCCAATGATTGTATTCCGTAGTGGAACTCAATTTCTCCACCTTCATCCAACGGGGACAAGTCCAAGGAGAGCCGATTATCTTCAAATCAGGATTGATCTCCAGGATTTCCTTCAGGATAGGAATCAAATAGTCTTTCTCGTCGCGTTGAAGGGCAAAGTTCTTGATGTCCCTCGTGTCGCATAGCGTGTACACACGGCTCGAGAAATCGCTGCAACCGATGGAGATACGGCAATAACTGACTCCAAGTCCCGTCTCTGGGGAAAAAGTCTTTCTCAGGAATTCATGACGGTCACGCGGATTCATCTTCAACAGGTTATAGCAACTGGAATAGGTAAGCCCATAGCCGAACCCGTCCATGCTCTGATACTCTGTACTGGGTACCAGACGGATACGGTTTGCTGCTAACGTCCCTGTAGTTTCCCGTGTCATGTACTTCAAGGTCTCAGTACCATCTGCCGTAGTGGAGAATATCCTTACATGCCCTGCGTGAGCTGTTAGCCCAAGAGCCATCATACATATCATCCATGTCCTTCTCATTTCCAAATGCTTATAATTATTGAAATCCTGATCCTGTTAAAGGGTCTTCAACACGATCTCCGTTATCTCTGGAGTAGCACCGATTCGCATGGGAAGCGTACCCCCCAGGCCGATGTTTACGTAGAGAGTCTGGTCGCCCTCGTCATATCGGCCATCACACTCCGGATATATCCATTTACTGGGAGTAAAACCCAAGATGCGGAACTGCATCGCATGAGTGTGTCCACTCAGCGTCAAAGGGATATCTGTCTGTCCCACAACCTCTGCTCTCCAATGGCTGGGATCATGGCTCAAGAGGATGCGCATCATATCGTCCGTACCTTCCATCGTTTCGCGAAGCTTGCCACGACGGATTATCTGATGAGCGCCACAACTCTGGTTCTCCACACCCAGCACGGCCAAACTATCTTTGCCACGATGCAGAATAAGCTTCTCGTTCAAAAGCAGGTTCCAACCTAAATCCTCGCGCTGCATCCTGACCAGCGTATCAACCAGTTCGCTACGCTTACGCGCATCCAGGTTCCTCAGATAAGGATTGTAGTCGTGATTACCCAGGATGCTCACCACGCCATCCCTCGCATGAAACTGTTTCAGGACAGGCACAAAAGGAACCAGCTCCCTATAGTCAAAAGAGACCAGGTCTCCTGTGAAACAAATCAAATCGGGTTCCATCCCATTTACGGTTCGCACCACTTCCTCGAGACGCTTCTCATGATTTCGCCATCCGTCAAGATGCAAGTCACTGATATGCACAATCTTATACCCATCGTAATCCTGAGGGACTCGCCTGCTGACAAATTCTATCCGCTTCACCTCATGGGTAAATCGGCCCCAGTAGTGACCATAGAGGTAGAGCCCCCACCACAACGTCAGAACCATCAGGCTTGCCCACGCAAAGGGACGCCACGACAGGTGACCATGAATCAGTTTGGCACCCAGCCAACCTATCACATATATCAACTGGGGAATAAGAAGCCAGAACAGGCTCACCATCACCATCAGAAATATCATGAATCTTCCCATCACGTTCCCACAGAATTCATCTTTTTACCGAAATCAATGGCAAAATTAGCAAATTTATTTCATTTCCCACCTTAATTCCAAATAAAAATGTCACTGTCACACTGTCACGATTTGCTTTCCATCACCCTCGGATTGAACCAAAACCGAGAAAAAAAGTAACGTTGACGATAACGGCCTAGATTCTTGACCGAAAAAAGTTTTTTCGCGAAGCGATGGTTTTTCTTCTTGAAAGTCATGATATCCGATAGGATATGTTATGGTATCGGCAGGAAGATGGGGGAAGCTCGCTTCCAACCAGATTCAGGGCGATGGCAGAACAAGGGCACCAAAGTGCCAGGACTTTCAAGAAGGGTTTTCTCTGTTTTCTTACTCAAATTACACAACGCAGTAGCGCGGGATTCTTTCGAACCTCGCGCTACCTCCTTATCGCTGTTTTATCGTCAGCCTCTTAACTTACTACCATCCCCAAATGCTTAAATACCAAATGGCTAAATGGTAAATGACTAAATGGTAAATGACTAAATGGTAGATGCACTTATTCTTCCCAGTCGTCCCAAATCATTTCTGGGGCATCAGATGTGCCTGAGCCGCCACCTCCGTACGGGGGGTGTTGGTTAGAGAGGTTGCCTTTACTCTTGGTAAAACTGCCCTCCATGAAAATCTGGGTCACTGAAAGGTTCATCACCTTCGCCCTGGGGCTTACATATATCTTTTTCATTGTCGTATCTTATTTATGTTTATCAATCAGTTAACGTCAACGTTATCGTTATCGTTGAATCAATACCTTACGTCCGTTGCTGATGTAAACGCCGCCCTGAGTAGGCTTCCCTTCGAGTTTGCGTCCGTCTATAGAGTACCACTCATCGGATTTACCATTTGACGATTTACCATTTACGATTTCTTGAATCCCTGTCTCGCCGTCTCCGAAGTTCAGCACGAAGCTGTGTACGCCAGAGTCACCTTCAGGTTCTTCTTCAGGTTCGCCTCCCTTGATGCCGTCCAATGAGAAGTAAGCGCGGAAGGCTCCAATCGTCGTCGCTTCTTTGCCGTCTGGGTAGTATAGATTATTGTTCTGGAGGAACAGCACAGAGCGGTTTTCTGTCCCCTTCGCGAAGACTACAGGATCATAGACTCCCTGGAAGGTGGTTGTACCGTCCTTACTCTTTACGCCTACAGGTTTGCTGCTGTTGATTGTAACATTCCTGAATACGGGGTTCACGATGTTTATGGGGGTGTAGGTGCCTTGCAAAGTCAGTTCTGACAGTTGCATCAAATAGCCACCCGTCTCGCTTACCTTGAAGCGGAAGTACTGGTATGTATTTTGCTTGTCGATAGCAATCTTATAGGTTTTCTTCTCTTGGTTGGCGGCAGGCAAGGCATCGACTTCGTTCCCTGGTGATGTCACATCCCGGCTGTCGATCAGCGTCCATTCGTCGCTCTCTCCCACCTTTGCTTCCAAGGTCCACTTCTGAGGATTGCGTTCCCAGTTTTCATAGTCACCCGTATCACCGCCTGTAGTCAGGGTATAGCCAGTCACAGCGACGGGAGCTATGGCCTTGAATACGCAAATCCATCCATTGTCATAACCAGAGTGACCCTTATCCGAGCACCATTTGGTGTTAATTTTGCCGTCCACAAGATTGGCGCACCCCTCATTGTTGAAACCACTTGTTCCGCTGACCTCCATATAAACAAGGTTGCTGGCGTCATTCGTTGACTTCACGAGATAGGGCTTGCCTGCCTCAATCTTAGATACTTCCTTGAAGTTCAGCCACAGCTTCTTGGTGTCAGCCTCGTATCCTGTAATGTGTGAATAGCTATCAGATGCCTCCGTATCCAGTTCCCTGATCTCGAATCCTGCCAGCGGAGAGTCTGCCAGTTGGTCTGCCGTGAGGTTGAAGGGCAGGCACAGGGTGTTCCATCTGTCGCCCGCGTAGAGCGTGCGGCCCTCCAGGGTTGCGTCGACTGATTTTTTGTTGTTCGTCGTCAGCACATCACTGTTGTTCTGATCGTCCTTAAAGACAACGGATATAGTTGGGCTGTAGAGGTAAACGATGTCCGATGAGTTCCTCACGCCATTCACCGTGTAGTAAACCTGGATTCCTATGTTTTCTGTGAACATAGGTTCATAGCCTTCTTTGTTGGTGTGATAGAGATAGATGTAATAGTCATGGAAGTCCACCGCATTGCTGTACAGCTCGTATGGCACCTCGGTGATATCTTCATCGAGGTCGAAGGTGTAGTCTTCGCTAGGGAAGGTAAAGAGCTGGTCGTTATCAATAAAGATGCTGTAGCTCAGGCACTCTAGATCAAGTGGGTCGCCGTTCACATCGGTGGTGGGCAGCGTGAAATAGAATTTGCTGAAGCCACTCTCGTCACCGCAATCGTACCATTCATTTGCGATAGGATTGGCGGGCACAGCGGGCACAATAGCTCTCGCCCATCCGAGGAAGCAGAACAGGGCAATTATCAGGGAAAGTAGTTTCTGTTTCATTTTCAGTGCGTTTTAGGGTTTCACAATAATTCATCTTTCTGCGTACAAAGTTACGGAGAAAAAACGAAACCACCAAACAAACGGAGGCGTAGCTTGTGAAAAAATGTTAAGAAACTGCCTGTTACCGAGTCCAGATTTGGACTGAGCTGAAATTTCAGCCCGGCGACTTTGTCTTGGTGATCGAACAGCAGGGTTCCTCGCCGTTGGAACCAGATACCTGAATCGGGTATGTGGTTTGTCCTCCAGCAAGGGGTGGACAAAATGGCTCCCCCTTTGGAATCGAGTCCCCGTTTCAGGGAGTCATCCTCGTCTGCATGGCGATGGCATTGAGAGGTTTGCTGTACCCCAGCACCTTTGCCGCATCCTTACCCACATTTAAATCATTGCATGCGCTACAGTGCTACAGTGC
>JAFZWK010000062.1 GCA_017617335.1 Bacteroidaceae bacterium
ACTTTCTAAGAATGCAATGATGGCTTCAGGTACGCTTCCCTGGCAACTGACATCAAACTTATAGTCAGGACGTATTTCATCGAGCGTTCTGTCTAAGTTGTAACCATACTTCTGTGAAATCGTTCTTCTGATTTCTTCCTTAGCAGTATCAATATCTTTTGCTTCCCTGCAGATAAACACACTTTCGGCAACAGCCAATGCGCCCTTCACACCCTCTGGGTGATTATGGGTCACGATAGCTGTTATCCTCGCCAGTTCCAATGCTTCCTGTATAGTATTGGCATAAAGAGCTACCGGACTGACACGCATGGCAGAACCGTTACCCCAACTGTTATACGGCTGGGGATCTTTTGACAGGAGCCATTCCTTGAACCGGCCTCCATAACCTGCCCGGATATGGCCTCTGCCTAACTTCTGCATACACTTGATGAGATGGCTCTCACTGTGCGAAGGATCTTCAAGCAACCACTTCGCCACAGCAAGGGTCATCACACTGTCATCGGTATAACGAGTACCAGGCCTCTCCAAGGGGATGTCCTTGGTCTTGACATTATTCCATTCGTAGGAACTTCCTACAATATCTCCAAACACAGCTCCTAACATACTCTCTATTTGTTATATTTTGTCACTTCCCCCCGATACAAATCATCAGCCATGTGAAGAATGATGTCATGGAGTTCCAAATCATCCAAGAAGAACTGAGGAATGCCCCTATAACCTATAGCTGCACCAAGGATATTGCCGGTGATTGCACCTGTGCTGTCACTATCACCAGCATGGTTCACAGCAGCAATAAGTGCTTCCTCAAAATTGTCAAAGTGTCGAACTGAACAATAAAGTGCAATTGCCAAAGCCTCTTCGCCCGTCCAACCTCCACCAATTGATTCAATGTTGGTCACATCAGGATTGTCATTTTCTGCTAATGCAATGGCTTTATCGGCCAATTCTCCCAAAGACTTCACATCGTATGGATAACTTGGGAATAGTTTCTCCATAGCCTCCATTCCCTCATGGATATAATCTTCCAAAGACTGTCGGGTAGGCATTTCGTCCTCAGCCAAGCGATAGATAATATGAGCCACCAATGCAGCAGGAATATATCCAAGAGGATGCTGATGGGTTATCTCTGCAGCATCACCAGCTAACCTGTCTGCATCCAGAATGTCCATCCGACCGTCAACAACTGCATAAAGCGGAATTGGAGCTACACGCATGACCCCACCACACCCTTTGCTATTGTTCATGGGATCACGTCCTTTTTTAATGTCACATAGTGATGTTACACATGTGTTACCTGGCGCACGTCGGCAATTAAGTTCAGGGATGTCACGTATCCAACATTCAGCCTTTCCCTTATGCTGTCCTGTCTGAGTCTCTAACCACTCTAAATAGGCTCGACAAATGGCATATTTTGGTTCAATACCAAGTATTGAGGCATTTAGCAGACCATTTGCGGTAAAAAGGGTCATCTGGGTGTCATCTGATACGACTGCCTTGCCTAAAGATGCAGCATCCACCTCTGTCCTCCTCACTTCCAATCGCGTAATACCATGTTCACCATATTGAGACTGTATCGCCATGAAGGAGTCTATAAACTCCACAGGGTATCCTAATGCATCACCGATTGCACCGCCAATCAGTGAACCTCTAATTCTGTCTTGTAATGTATTCATAACCCACTTTTTACTGAATGATAGTCAATAATTCCATAAAATTACTTTTCAAGTCCTTATAGTTGTTGAGTCCTTCTGTATACTCAGCAGGAATCGCATCGTATCCGAATCTCGCACCAAGGACTGCACCAGCAGGGGCACCATTGGTGTCCGCATCTCCACCCTCATTGACTATAGTAACCAAACCTTCAACAAAGTTCGTCGGATGCCACAAAGCCCAAAGTGCTGCTGCCATAGCTTTTAGAGTATACCCTCTAGATCCATGTTCATCCAACTGCAGAACCTCGATATTAGGATTTGTGGCAAGCTTTACATACTCTTCAATCCTGTCATCGTATTTCTTACCAACTTGTACTATATCCTCAACACCCATCGTATAATTATTGTAAATAAGATTATGGATTGCCAACGAGACGATGACGGATGAACCTACACATCGCGGATCATAATGTGTCAAGCGACAAACATCTGCCGCCATTTCTTCAACATCACCTTTCAAGACACCAACCACAGACGTTCGCATAACTCCGCCATTTCCAGCTTGTGTCCTTTCTGAGTTTTCCCATACAGATTTTGAAACTCCCAACGGATCATATCTATATGATGGATTCCTTAACACTTCTACTGTCAACAACCCAGCATCAGATGGACCATATTCCAACCAACGTCGAAAATATTGAGCGATGTCCATTAGATTAAAGCGTCTTTCTTTTATCAAAGAATATACAATACATTCCATCATTTCCGTGTCATCAGTATAATCACCAGGATGCATTTTTCGATAAATGCTATATCTGATGTCACTATAATGGCGCAATCCATTAGGGTATTTCTCCCGTACTTCTTGCTTGTTGAGAAACTCAGCACCCATTCCCAAAGCATCTCCAACCGCCTGTCCAAACAAGCAGCCTAACACCTTATCTTTTTTATTCTCGTCCATACATCAAACCACTTTTACTCATCCCGGAATTTTATTCACACTCCTTTTTTACGCCAAGATACCTCAGCACATTGTTCCAATCTGGGAACTTCTCAGAACCGAACTCTATCCATTCGCCGGCAAACTCACTTGTGCCGTTCTTGCCTCGGTCATCTATCAGATAGTCGCCCTGACACAAGTCCTTTCGATGGGTGATAACCATTCGCTTGTGGAAAACATCATCCAAATACTTCGTCACCCACGTCACCTTATCCGACCATGCAGAAGGATTTTTCCAAGGTGCTGTTGAGAGTATGAACAAGTCATACTGTTTCTGTAACTCATGCATTGCTTCTATGGATCCAGGCATAGGTTTCATCAGCCCAAACAGGCCTGGTATTTCATCTAAACGACCTTCATACTCCTGTTTCACCTCTTCACTGACCTGAACCAAACCTGACTCGAAATCCACCAGCACATTATCCATGTCCACGAATATGCGCTTCTTGTGCTCTATGCCCTTATCTCGCCTATCGTAGTTGTCCCG
>JAFZWK010000063.1 GCA_017617335.1 Bacteroidaceae bacterium
AATGCAACTTGCAACTTTGCAACTTTGCAACAGAAAAGAGTTACTGTGTACGCCAGAGGATCAGAAGCCTCCCAAGGCAGTGTAGAGGTTGATGAGTGCCTGAATGCCTTCGTAGTGGTTCTGCACCTCGCTCAATCCGTGGAGCGAAGCAGGAATATAGATGTTGTAAACCCTGGTTTCCGCCTCCACTTTCCGGATTTCGTATTTGATTTGATCCTTTTTGTCCTTACGCGAGCCACCCCCACAAGCCATCAGTATGACTGCCAATAAAATCGTCAAGACTCGTACCCAATTACACTTTATCGCGTTCATATTTATGAATATATTTGGGGATAAAGGTACGAATAAGCACGTGATTATCCAAATTTCTTTGAAGAAAAACCAATGAACACGAAAGGCACACAAATGTTTTTTTATTCATTTCCATAGCGCAACATCTTCCTTGCTCACAAATTCCGATACCATTTACGATTTTACCATCTACCATTTACAACCCTGTAGCCGGAGGAGGACGGGGAATAGGAGGGACTAGCAGGACTAGGAGGCCTAGAAAGGAGGGCTAATCCATGAGCAAGAGGGATACTTGGCTCAGTAGACCAAAAGATACAGTACGGCTGCGATGATGCCACCTATGATGGGACCTACCACTGGAACCCAACTGTATGCCCATCCGCTGTCGCGCTTGCCCTTAATGGGCAGAATGGCATGGGCGATACGTGGAGGAAGGTCACGGGCGGGATTCATGGCATAGCCTGTAGTACCTCCGAGCGACATACCCAGAGCAATGATGAGGCAAGTTACAGGAAATGCGCCGAGGCTACCCATACCGACGGGAGTGTCACCTGCGTGACCCATGTTCCCATCGGTTCCCAGAGCGAGAATGACGAAAACCAACACGAAGGTTGCAATGACTTCACTAAGGAGGTTGTTGCCTCGCTTGTCTATTGCTGGCATGGTGCAGAAACATCCCAACATCCCATCTGGATTGTCTTTCGTGGCATCGAAATGGTGTTTATAGTAAGCCCACACGAGGACGGCACCCACAAATCCACCTGCCAACTGGGCGCAGACATAGGGAACGACTGATGCCCAAGGGAACACGCCTGCCAGACCAAGGCCGACGCTGACGGCAGGGTTGAGGTGGGCACCGCTGTAAGGCCCTGCAATAAAGACGCCGCACATGACGGCAAAACCCCAGGCGAAAGAGACGACTACCCATCCGCCGCCTTGTGCCTTGGACTTGTTGAGCGTGGTAGCTGCACACACTCCGTCTCCCATCAACACCAGTATCATGGTGCCAAGAAACTCAAAGATACATTTTTGAAATAATGTGATTTCCATTTGCTTTCAGTTTTATGATTTGTTCTGTCGTATTGTCCTCTCTATAGCATCTTCCCAACCTGCCTGGAGCCTAGCGACTTCTTCTGCCGTAGCCTGAGGGGTGAAGATACGTTCGGCTTGCCATTGCTGCTTGATGTCTTCAAGCGAACTCCAATATCCCACGGCAAGCCCCGCCAGATAACTGGCACCCTTGGCTGTTGTTTCGGTAATCTTAGGACGGATGACGGTTGTGCCCAAGATGTCCGACTGGAACTGCATCATAAGGTTGTTGCGCGATGCACCGCCATCGACCTTCAATTCGCTTAATGAAATAGCAGCATCCCGCTCCATAGCCCGCACGATGTCCATTGTCTGGAAAGCAATGCCCTCGAGAGCAGCACGCGCTATGTGGCCTGCGGTGGTACCTCGGGTAATACCGTTGACGGAACCTTTGGCATAGGGATTCCAATAAGGTGCCCCCATACCTGTCAATGCTGGGACGAAATATATGCCTCCATTGTCAGGGACTGAAGCCGCCAAGGCCTCGACTTCGCTGGAAGACTTGATAATACCCAAACCGTCTCTCAGCCACTGCACGACACTTCCTCCGACAAAGATGCTGCCTTCCAAAGCATAGTTGACTGTATTTCCTATCTTCCATGCGACGGTGCTCAGCAAACTGTTCTTTGACAGAATGGGCTGCTCTCCTGTATTCATAAGAAGGAAACAGCCTGTTCCATACGTATTCTTCACTGATCCTGGAGTAACACACATCTGACCAAACAAGGCTGCCTGCTGGTCTCCTGCAATGCCCGCGATGACGATCTGGTGACCTAATTCCGGCAGTTGGGTATAGCCATAGACTTCACTACTGGAGCATACCTTGGGCATCATCGAGAGGGGTATGTCCATCAGATGAAGCAGGGTATCATCCCATTGCAGGGTGTTGATATTGAAGAGCATTGTGCGGCTGGCGTTGCTGACATCGGTAACATGGACCTTGCCGCCGGTAAGATTCCAGACGAGCCACGAATCAACAGTTCCAAAACGCAGTTCTCCTCGATTTGCCCGCTCACGAACTCCAGGGACATTCTCCAAAATCCAGCGTATTTTGGTAGCGCTGAAGTAGGCATCAACAATTAGACCAGTCCTTTGCCGAATGTCTTCCACAAGCCCAGACTCCTTCAAGCTATCGCAGTATTCACATGTGCGGCGATCTTGCCACACAATGGCGTTATACACAGGTTCTCCCGTCTTGGCATCCCATACAATTGTTGTCTCACGCTGGTTGGCAATGCCTAAGGCAGCTATCTCACCACCATCACTACCGATCTGCTTCAGCACCTTGAGCATCACCCCGTATTGAGAAGACCATATTTCCTTAGGATCGTGCTCTACCCAACCAGGAGTAGGGAAGTACTGCGTAAACTCTTTTTGCGCCACAGAACAAACTTCTCCCCTCCGGTTGAAAAGGATTGATCGTGAGCTACTGGTTCCCTGATCAAGGGCTAAAACATATTTTTCCATACCATATACTATTATTATAACATTGCGCTGTTTTTCATTCAAAAGGGTCTACGACCACTCACCTCCCCACATAGGAAAAGAAGATCCGAAGTCCTGAAGAGAGTTTCATTTTTCACAGAAATGCTGGTTACTGAATGCAAATTTACTCTTTTTTCCCTAAAAAACGATGAGAAACAGATTCTTTTTCATAATTTTACACCATTGGAAACCTATAAAACGACTCAACATGAAATCTTATCTCCATTATTTGAAAGCAAGTGGCAAGATGCTGCTCTGCATCATTCTTAGCCTAATATCAATTAATTCGTATGCTCAGGATGCGCCTCTCCGACTGGGAGTGGCAGGAGTGACTCATGGACATCTGGGCGAAGTTGTGCGCCGCATTGACCGAAGGGACTTCCAAGTGGTAGGCGTGGCTGAACCCAATGACAGTTATCGACGCCACAACGGATTGGTAGGGAAGGTAGATGCATCGCTCTTCTACAAGGACTTGGGCGAAATGTTGGATGCCACAAAACCAGAGGTGGTGGTAGCCTATGGCTCCATCTATGACCATGAGAGTGTAGTGGAAGCCTGTGCTCCCCGTCATATCCACGTGATGGTGGAAAAACCTCTTGCCACCACACCCAAGGCCGCCAGGCATATCCAGAAATTAGCCAAGCAATATGACATCATGGTGCTGACGAACTACGAGACTACTTGGTACAGCACCAACCAATATGCCTACCAACTTATCCAAGAAGGCAAGATAGGCGATCTAGTGCGCATCAACATTTATGATGGACACGAAGGCCCCAAGGAAATCGGCTGCGACAACAAGTTCCTGGAATGGCTGACAGACCCAGTTCTCAATGGAGGAGGAGCACTCATCGACTTTGGTTGCTATGGTGCCAATCTGGCTACCTGGCTGATGCACGGGGAGCGTCCCAAGAGTGTCTATTGCGTTACAAAACAGCATAAACCTGACATCTACCCCAAGGTAGACGATGATGCTACCATTGTAGTAGAGTATCCGGCTACAACCGTTCAAATCATGGCTTCATGGTGCTGGCCTCAAGGACGCAAGGATATGTATGTATATGGTCTGAAGGGAAGCATCTTCCAAAAGACTCCCACTCTGATGGAAACCTTCATCAACGGCAAAAACGAAGGACCTTTTGAGGCTCCACGATTGGAAAGTCCCATCAATGACTCCTTCCGCTTCCTGAAAGCAGCAATACGAGGAGAATACAAACTGCCTCCCTACGACTTAAGTTCCTTGGAAAACAACCTGTTGACCGTTGAGATTCTAGATGCTGCACGCAAGAGTGCAGCGTCAGGGAAAGTGGTGAAACTGAAATAAAAGGAAGATATTTTTCTACCTATCAGGTTTCCTGATTCTTCTCGCCCTGCTTATTGATAGCAGATACGATGGTTTTACGCACCTCCATAGGATGCTCAATGCGATGAATCTGATGAGAAGTACCACCTGAGCCAACCAACTCGATGCAACCTGTGCGCAGCATACGTTGCCAGAAAGACTGATAGAAATTGACTGTCTCCACTTTATATAGCGGTATCTCTGTCATCTTCACGTTAAGAATGCCTTCCTTCTGGATGAAACGATCGGTAGTGACGGCGAACTCTGTTCGAGTGCGAATCAGACGACCTATCAGGTAGATAATAAGGGCAACCACGAAAGCTACACCACCGCCGATGTAGAGAACAGGTTTCGATGTCAAGAATCCTGCCACAATGATGCCAATTCCCACCAGAAACAAGAAAATAGCGAAAAAGATGTATTCACAGATAGAAACCCAATGGAGACGACCATTCAACACGATGCTCTCACCTTCCTCCAAACTGTTTGTAATATAGTTTGCCATAAGTCAACAAATATTTTCTTTGGATACAAAATTATGGAATTTTCTTATATGCCACACCTTTTTCTGCCCAATATCTTTTCATAAACTCTATTTAAGGGTAGTGACAGTCAGTTGGGTCAAATCCACAAAATCACTTCCATCCACCGAGGCAGATATTACCAGTTGGGCTGTTCCTTTTTTTAACCGACTTAGCCCCTTCACCACAGCACTATAACGAATAACTTGACCTGCTCCCACGTATTCCACGCAAGTGGAGGGCGAGAATGCAATCTGCTGGTTATTGCTTGCTTCATAGATGGCAGGCTCAACTGCATAAAGTTCACCTCGCGACACGTTCTTCAGCTCGAAATAAAGCGTACATTCTTCGTCGCGATGAAGACTGCTGGTTTGTTTTCCATACTCGTTGCGGAACGAGACATTCTGAATCTTCAGGGGAAGGGAACCACGAGAATACGAAGATACGTTCTCTCTGGCAAAAGAGTTATGGTTGCGGTTCTCGATGGCATTCGTAATGGCAGCTCCAGCAGCAGCACCTGCCAGGATTCCGATAACCGTGCCCCTGTCATGACCACGAGGCCCACCTTTCAGCATACCGATACTACTGCCCAAAAGGGAACCTGCCGAAGCTCCAGCCATCAGGCCTGAATATTGCGAATAAGAGCAGGAACTCAGAAGAAGTGCCGAAGAAAGCAAAACGAAGATAGATTTTTTCATTGTTGTCATTTTCTTATAAGGGTTCGTATACTCAATAGCATAATCACATCGCAAAGATAAAAACTTTTTTTCATCAAATACAAAAAGTTCGGCCAAAAGCGATGTCCTGTTCACCTATTTTTTTATATCTTTGTCTTTCAGTAACAGGAATTAAGACGCATTATGAAAAAAAACATCGGATTAGCTATTGCAGCAATGCTGTTGGGAGCCTGTTCGCAAACACCCAAGGACCATGTTGAGGAAATGCTGGGAAAAGCAGTGAAAGCCACGCTTTATGATCCAGACAGCTATGTGGCACAAGAAACAGTGCTGGACAGCGCCTTTGCTCCGTTAGACAGTCCTGAACTGATAGACAAGGTGGAAAAAATCCAATACGACAAGAACGAGATGGCCACTTTGCAATCTCAACTTGACAGCTTGCTCCGCACAAAGGTGGAAAAAGCTGAAATCACGAGGCTGACAGACAGAATGGAAAGTCTGAGTGCCGCTATCCAAAAGGAGTCGATCGACCTGATACAATTCCTACAGTCTCCACGCAAATTCATTGGATTCCGAGCATTCCATACTTATCGCGGAAAAATTCACTCTGAAGACCTGGAAGTAGGAAATCTCGTTGCCTATCTTGATCCTGACATTCTGATCATACAACGCAAGTATGACGCTAAGGACCTGATGAATAAAATGCAGATGCTGAAAGATTTCCAGGCAGGAACAAAAGGAAATTGAGAACTACAAAAAAGAACGGAAAGAGAGCATCCTACTTTATCACCTCCTCCATGATACGCTCGGCCTCTGGCTGAATACTCTGACGATAGCGGACTGGAGAAGTTCCATACATCGCCCTTTCTCTCCCGTCAATAGGGCGGATGGTATTCGTCTTACCTTCTTCTATATTATAAGTCTTACGATGGCAAGACTCCAGCCCCAGCATTACCAGTAAAAAAGCTAGTACAGCATTGACAAGTCTCAAAAGACTGTTCCTACTCATGGCATACTCTCCTCTTTAACATTCCCACGATAGCCTTGTCTGCCTCACACCAATCCAATTCGTCTATTTCTTCCATACTACACCAGCGGAAGGATTGATGCTCCTTGCATTGAAAATCATGAGAATCAGCCGTACACAGGAAGGCTTCCATACTGATGGTGAAATCGGGATACGTATGTGTCACCTCACCCAAGAAATCCCCAACTCTCACATCATAGCTCATCTCCTCCAGCAATTCACGATGCAAGGCATGCTCAGGACTTTCACCTGTCTCCACCTTGCCACCAGGGAACTCCCATTTACCAGTCGTATAAGCATACTTGGTCTGCCCCTTCTGCATACACAGGTAACGTCCATCCTGCTCCACGACACCACACACTACATGATAGCGCAAGTGGGGAACATTTCGATCACCATGTCCCAAGATTTCCTCCCAAGGCTTCACGGTAGACAACTCACCCGATTGATCATCTTTTCTTGTCCAATAACTTGCCATCGTTTTTAACCACAATTAATTTTCTGCGGTAAAATTAAGCAAAACATTCCATTCCTTCATCATTTTAACGAATTTTATGGCTCTGAAAGGGAAAAACATCGAAGGCATTCACTCTATCTCTATCTCTATCGGCAAATGGTCAGAGTTCTGGGTATGGATGACAGCACGCTCCTTCACCTTCAACCTCTTGGGCGAAGGCTGATAGAGGCCAATGTAGTCGATGCACGTTTTGGGAGTATCAGAGGGGAACGTCAGCATATCCGTGCCCGAGAGGAGAGTGAAATGCAGCTTCATAGCTCGAATGAAATCGCTTTGGGGTGAATCATTCCAATCGCCAGCCAACAGGAAGGGTTTGCCAAACAAGCGTGCAGCCTCCACAATAATAGGGATGGAGGCCAAGCGGTCAGCTTCCGTGAGAGCCAGATGGGTGCAAGCCATCACATATTGCTCCATCTCTATCACCACCAGCACACGAGCCTCCTCCTTGCCAGGCAGAGGAATCCGTCGAACAGAGATTGGCTTCTCTCTGCTGAGGATTCCTACTCCATAATGCCCTCCCTGAAAATCAATGGCTCGAGCAAAGGTCATGTGCATACCCGTCAGCCGAGCCAATTCATTAGGCTGATCCACGAAGCACGTCCTCTCGCAACAGCTATCCAATTCCTGAACAGCAACAATATCCAGATTTTCCGAGCGTATCAACTCAGCCGTACGTTCCAGGTTTATTTGATCGTCCAATCCATGACCATGCTGGACGTTGTAGGACATAATTCGTTGTCCCCAAATAGGAAAAAAAATCATCAGGAACAAAAGTAGGGTACTATTCCTCCGTATTATATGATTTCTCATACTCTTATGTATATATATATCAAAGGAGGGGACACCCCTTGTCCGGGACATCCCCCCCCCTGCATGAAAAGGAAGGCGGCTACCTACTCTCCCACGAAGGCAGTACCATCGGCGCGGGCGGGCTTAACTTCTCTGTTCGGAATGGGAAGAGGTGGGACCCCGCCGCCATAGCCACCACAATGAGGGGCACGCGGG
>JAFZWK010000064.1 GCA_017617335.1 Bacteroidaceae bacterium
AAGAAGAAAGCCGAAGCAGAGGCCAAAGCTGCCAAGAAAGCAGAATCTGAAGCTAAGAAAAAAGCAGAGGCAGAAGCTAAGGCTGCCAAGAAAGCTGCTAAGGGCAAAGGAACTACTTCACAAGAAAACATAGAAGAGGGAAATACTGAAGATATAAGCAATCCCCAAACGGAAACCCAGCAAACGGAGGTTCAAACTCAAACCCCATCCGACACAAAGGAAAATATAGAATCCAAAGAGGAAACTACGACTCCAAAGAAAGCGGGACAGGCAACAAAGGCAGAAAAGAAAGCTGAACAGGAAGCAAAGAAGAAAGCCGAAGCAGAGGCCAAAGCTGCCAAGAAAGCAGAATCTGAAGCTAAGAAAAAAGCAGAGGCAGAAGCTAAGGCTGCCAAGAAAGCTGCTAAGGGCAAAGGAACTACTTCCCAAGAAAACATAGAAGGGGGTAATCCTGAAGAGAAAAGCGAGCCCCAAACGGAAACCCAGCAAACGGAGGTTCAAACTCAAACCCCATCCGACACAAAGGAAAATATAGAATCCAAAGAGGAAACTACGACTCCAAAGAAAACTGAACAGGTAACTAAGGCAGAAAAGAAAGCTGAAGAAACTGCTGCGAAAGAAGCTAAGAAGGCCGAAGATGCTAAGGCTAAAGCATTGAAGGCAGAAGAAGCAAAACAGGCAAAAGCAGCTAAAGAAGCTGAAAAACGTGCCCTGAAAGAAGAAGCCAAGAAAGCTAACGAGGAAAAGAAGGCTGCTAAGGAAGAGGCAAAGAAGATAGAAGCAAGCAAATCCAAGGCAGACAAAAAGATGGAAAAGATTGCCAGAAAGGAAGAGGCACAAAAGAAGAAGATTCTGGAAAAGATGAAGAAAGAACAGGAAAAGAATGCTGCCAAAGATGACAAAAAACCTGTTCAAGAAAGTGCGGAAATAGAGACGGCTGAAAAAGAAGAAAGTGGATTGAAGGACAAAGATACAACAGATACAACAGAAAAGACTCAGACTCAAGTTGAAGTTCAAACTGAAACTAAAGATGAGACTTCCCCTGAAGTTAAACAAGTCGAGGACAATTCTTCTGAACCTCCAAAGAATGAGACAAATGAAGAACGTATAAAAAGAATTATGGAGGCTGCCAAGAAAGACGTAGAGGCAAAGAAAGCAGCTGAGGAAGCTAAGGAAGACGTTACAGAGACATCCGAGACTGCCAAAAGTTCTAAAATTTCCCAAAAGGCTGAAAAGGCAAGAAAAGCAGCTGAAGCAAAGGCTGCCAAAGAAGCCAAAAAAGCAGAAAAAGCAGAAAGAGCTGCGGCTGCAAAGAAAGCTCGATTGGAAAAAAGAGCAAAGGCTAACCAGAAATCAAGAGACTCTGACTCGGAAGACAACGAAGATAATGAATAAAAAAATATAAACCCTCCTTAATTTAAGGAAAAGTACAGAAAACAAATATACTAACAAAAAACACAAAGGCCATGAATTTAAACAGAAGATCATTTCTGAAAAGGTCAGCAGCAAGCGCTGCACTATTTACCATCATTCCCCGCAATGTGATGGGTAAGATGGGTGGGGCAAACGACTTCATTGCCCCAAGTGATCAATTGACACGTGGTATCATCGGTGTAGGCGGTATTGGACGCTCAAACCTTCACTTTGCCAGTGACCAAAACTGTCGACTGGTAGCAGTTTGTGATGTGGACAAAAAGCATCTGGACTCTGCCGTTGAAGCTGCCAAGAAGAGCTTCAATGAAGACGTTAAAGCCTACCACGATTTCCGCGAACTGATCCACGATGACAACGTGGATATCGTACACATCGCAACTCCCTCACACTGGCATGGAATCATGGCCGTGGAGGCTGCCAACGCAGGCAAGGATATCTTCTGCGAGAAACCTATGACACGTACCATCGGAGAGGGTAAACGAGTAGAAGAAGCTGTAAAGCGGAATGGCAGAATCTTCCGATTGGACACGTGGTTCCGATTCAAGGATACATTCTACGGTTTGGGAACTGACGTGAAACCATTGAAGAAACTTGTGGAAAGCGGATTGTTGGGATGGCCTCTGAAGGTACGCATCTCTGGAGCAACTGGCTTTACTTGGAAGTTCTATTGGACAGGTAAAGAAAATCTGGAAGTTCAACCCATTCCTCCCGAACTGGATTACGACTTCTGGCTGGGTCCGGCTCCCTACAAGCCTTACAATGTACATCGTACACACCAGACTTTCCGCGGCTATTGGGATTATGATGGTGGTGGACTTGGAGATATGGGACAGCACTACATTGATCCCGTACAGTATCTTCTCGACAAAGACGACACGTTCCCAGTAAAGGTAGAAGTAGACGCTCCTCAACAGCATCCTGATGCAGTAGGTATTTGGCGCAAGATTACCTACACTTATGAGGATGGTTGCCAGATTATCCTGGAAGGAGAAGGCTACGAGAGTCAGGGCAAGGTTCCTTACATCGAAGGTCCTAAGGGCAAGGTTTACAAAGGATTTGAGTGTACCATACCCAATATCCAAGAGGTGATTAACGAACTTCCTGATCCTGCACCCCGCAACACAGATTATCTGGAATGTGTACGTACACGCCGCCAGTTCGCTCTCAATGAATCCAACGGTCATCACAGCGCAACCATCGTGAATATGGGTGTTTGTGCACTGCGTTTGAACCGTACATTGAACTTCGATCCCCAGACACAACTCTTCATTAATGACGAAGCTGCTAATCGACTGGTGAACCAGCCTATGCGTGGCGAATGGGGTAAGTACATTTAATCTAATGCAAAAAAGATAAGTAAAATGAAAAAGACATTCAACATCATATTGACTGCCATCTTGATGATGGTTGTCATGCTGCCCATTAACGCACAAGATGGAAGACAGAGAACTCCTGAGACAATTGTGGAGGATGTATTGGCTCAAATGCCTACTCAGAATCAAACTGATTTCAATCGCGAAATGGGGTATTTGGCTCAATCAGCCCCCAAGTCCATTGAATTATTGGCAGGTATGCTACAAGTTGCTGAGAAACACAGCAACAACTTGATAGAATACGCTATTAGCGGTGTGACTGCTTATGCCTCGACCAATCCGACCTACCGCAACGCTGTTCGCAATGGTCTAAACAAAGCCATCGAAACTGCAGTAGATGCTACAGCCAAAGATTTCCTGAAACAGCAACTGCGATTGGTAGGAAACGAAGAAGATGCGAAAGTGACATACACAGAACACGAGGGTGCAGCTCCTTATGCTGCTGCTTATGACAAGCTGAAGAGTTTGGGTGAGAACGCAGGCAATGAGGTTGTGAAGGCATTAAAAAGCAAGGATCATGCTTACCGCATGCAAGCCCTGAAGTTTGCTACCGACTATAATCTGGTGAATGACAATCTGGTTAAGAATGTTGTGAAGAAGTACAATTCATGCAACAATGAAGGCAAGATTGACATTTTAAATTGGTTAGGCGATAACAAAGTGGTAAGCCAAAAGGATTTCTTGAAGAAAGTCATCAAGAAAGGTGGTGCACCAGCCAGTGCCGCCATTGAGGCTTTGGGGCGCATCGGAGGAAACGATGTTGCTGATGAACTGATTGCTCTGCTGGGCAAAGAGAATAGCGATGATGCCTTCACAGCCCTCAAGAGTTATCGCGGCGATCTGAACGAGAAAGTAAAGAATGCATTGAGTAAGAGTATAACGGATGGAAATGCTACTGCCAACTTGGATCCTCTGCTGAAACTGGCTTTCGAACGTCGTCTGAGGGGCGCATCGGAGGAAGTCTTTGAAATAAATGACAAAGGCTTAAGCAAGGAAGCTCTGAAAACACTTTCTGGTGTAGTTAGTCCAAAAGATGTGAGCCGCGTTGCTGATAAACTGGATAAGTGTCCAAATGATTTGATTTCCGATTACCAGAATATCCTGACCAGTTGCGTGAAGTCTCAAGAGGCAAAGAAGCAATATGAAACCATCAGTTCCGCCATTAAGCAAGCTAGTAATAAGGAACGTTTCTATTCTGTATTGGGAGCCACTAACACCGACGAATCTGTAGATGAGTTGAAGAATATCTATGAGAGCACAAAGAATGCAGATGCATTGAAAGCATTGACACAGAGCACCAACTACAAGGCTGCTACTACTCTGCTGGAGGCTGCAAAGGCTGGAAATGAGTCAGCATTGAATAGCTACGTGAAACTGGTGAATGCCAATGAAACCAGCAATGATCGCAAGTATACTCGCCTGAGCGAGGCCTTGAATTATGCAAAAAGCAGTGATATGAAAAAGACTATCATCACTAGTCTTGGCAACACCCCCAACCGCAACTCATTCCTGCTGGTTGGCAAGTATCTCGACGACAAGGATTGCGGTTATACAGCTGCTGCTGCAGAGAAGAACATCGTAAGCAAGACAGAAGAGGATATTGAATATGAAGTGATGCAAACCAATTTGACGAAAGCCATGGGAATCTACAAGAATCATGGTACGGCAGATGATGGTTATGCTGTGGATGAAATCAAAAAGATGCTGACCGAATTGGAACCTGTCACCCCCTTCGTCCTCTCTGATGAGGAGAAGAAGGAAGGATTCGAATTGCTGTTCGACGGAACTAATCTGGACAACTTCGTAGGCAACAAGGTAAGCTATATTCCCATCAATGGTTGCATCAACGTAACAGCCAACTATGGTAATGAGAGCAATCTATACACAAAGAAGGAGTACCGCAATTTCGTCTTCCGCTTCGAGTTCTGCTTCCTGCGCTCAGGTGTAAACAATGGTGTTGGTGTCCGCACTCCTATGGGTGTAGATGCTGCTTACGATGGTATGTGCGAGGTGCAGATTTTGGATCACGATGCCCCCATCTATGCAGGGCTACGTGAGTATCAGGTTCACGGATCTGTTTATGGTGTGATCCCCGCCAAGCGCATTAAGCACAAGCCATTAGGCGAATGGGGTGAAGAAGAAATCCGTGTGGAGGGAAACCATATCAAGGTAACTGTGAATGGCGAAGTTATCGTAGACGGTGACATCAAGGAAGCCTGTCAAGGTCACAATGTGGCTCCAGATGGAAGTGACAACAATCCATACACCGTAGATCATCGCAACCATCCTGGCATGTTCAACAAGACAGGTCACATCGGTTTCTTGGGTCATGGTGCAGGTTTGAAGTTCCGCAATGTCAGAGTTCTTGATTTGGACAAGAAGACCAGCAAGAAGAAAAAGTAAAACTTTCTATCCCCCCAAGGGAGATAATGATACAGAACGAGCAAGAGCAGAGGGGTTCCCTCTGCTCTTGCTCGTTTAAGAAAACTTAGAAGAGATTTATCGATAGCTTATTGATGAACGAACTTGTAGTTTGTCACTCCGTTTTCGCTCATCAAGCGTTTAATGCGGTTGATGTGCTCCTGTGGAACACCCTTGCAAACGTTGATGCGAACGCTGTGGTCTTTGCGGATTGCTACCTCCTTTAAATGAACACTGATGTCATCCACATCCCATTTCCACGAACAAATAGTGTAGTTCTTCCAGCTAAAGCCATCAAAGTTGCCGCGTCTCTCCCAGATGCTTGTCTTTGCCCCGCTGTCTTTCGGAGGAGTTCCCGTAAGAAGAATGGTCAGTTCTGGGTCGATGTTGCCTTTTACGTCAGCAGGAATCTGAACAGGCTTCGTGATAAGATTGACTGAATGATTCTTTAGGGAGACCTCCACTTTTTTCAGAGCCGAAGCAGGCATGTCGGGCAGGTTGTTGACGTCAAGTTCTTTGCCGTCGAGCATAACCTTATAGTACTTTGTATGAAACGCCCAGGGATAGCGGCAGTCAGGATGCTCCTCGATATATGAGTCTTCGTCCCTTACCACCCAAGTGCCTTTGAGCCAATACACTACGATTGCAGGGCCATGCTTCTTGATGAAATCCTTAGCGTCCGCTCTCGGGATAAAGGCATTCAGCATCTTCTTTCCGGAGAAGCCCTTCACTTCATCGGTCATAACGAGTCCCATCCCAGGCACAGCCACCGTGACGGGCCCCGTGTCTTGTACTTCGTTATTATCTTCGAGAGCATGCAAAGCAGTCCTCTCCCCCTCGGAGGAGTTGGAGGGGGGCGAAGCTGGTTTAGCAAAAGCTACAAGTGCCAGCGCCATCAATGCAGGCAGTACGGCAACCTTAGCCATCTGCCAGCGGTTGGAATTTTTCTTATGCATCATAATGATTCTTTTTTTAAGTGAGCCGTGATTCAAACTGTTGGCAAGAGTCTGCAGCCGATTGCCTACCGCCTTCGTCACAAGTAAAAGTTGATATGTTTTTGCATCGATGTCAAGATTAAGAACAGCATTATCTGCTTCGTATTCGTGAACTGCTTTCAGGTCACGCCCTAAAAGATAGACAAAGGGATTGAACCATTGCACAGCCTTTACTACCTCCAGGAGCAGGAGGTCCCACGTGTGGCCAAGCCTGATGTGAGCCTGCTCATGTGCCAGTATAGGCTCTCGCAAATGCTCGTAATCCCTTACATTTATAATTATATAATGTAGGAAACTGTAGGGGGCGAAGTCGCCACCACGAATGATAACAGTGTTGCCAAACTCGTCTTTCGTATGTATTCCACCCTTCTGCTCTTGCCAAAGTCGAATTATCTGCACGAACAAGATAGCAAGAGAAATCAGTAGGCCAACAAGATAGAGAACCCATACAACTTTCGACACATTGATGCTGTACGATGAAACTTGCGATGTTTCTTCTATCAGAGGTTGAACTTCCTGAAGAGGCGAAAAACTTCTTTCCTCACTTTGAGTTGCTCCAACGATATCTTCGCTTTCTGTTCTCTCTTCAAAAAGTGGAGCAGATATTTCCTCATAGGTAAGGAAACTGGGCTTTTTCATGCTCAGTTGTACTATTGGCAGCAGCAATGAAGCCACAAGTGCGCTAAGCAGGCAAAGGCGATTGAGACGATGGTAGGTCTCGCGACTCAGCAGGAGGGCGAAACAACCATACAAGGCGGTCAGTAGCAGGGCGGACTTAATGAGATATATCATATTGCTGTCTTTTTACGAACGATTCTTTCTTAGAAAACTCCCACGGTCTTCCCAGATGGTGGGAGTGGGCTCGAGCAAATCACTTATTAACTCTAATTGAAATATCATGAGAAATAACTATTAGTTTCAACCTTGTTTCTCTATCATCTCCAGTATCTCATGCAGGTCCTCATCGCTGAGTTCCTCGTTTTGGATAAGGAACGAAAAGAGGGCTTTAGCAGAGTTCCTGAAGAGAGAGTCCTTTACATCGTTCACGACATGAGTAATGTATTTCTCGCGCGAAAGCATGGGCGAGAAGAAAAAGGTGCGTCCAGTCATCTCCTTGCGCTTGTGCTCCACATAACCCTTAGCTTCCAGAATCTTCAGAAATGTAGCAACGGTCGTATAGGCTGGACGAGGCTCGGCATATCGCTCAACAATTTCGTTCACCGTAAGGGCGAGGGACGAATCCCACAGGACATTCATCACTTCCAACTCTGCGCGTGTAAGCGGTTTCATCGTTTTCTTCTCCATCTCAATCTTTGGTTTTCTCATCGCAAAATTACGAACCCAACTCTTTGCCCTCAAGAAAAAGAATGAAAAAAGAGGAAGAACAAACGATTTTTTAACATTTTCATTTAGTTCTGACCAATCATTTATTAGTAGTTAACAAAGTAAAATCGACATGAAAGTCTCAGAAACCCTTCAACCCTGCCCTCTCATCTTTTTCTCACACAAACCTCATCCACTCCTCTCAAAACGCCAAAAACCACGTCTTCTTTACCAAGACTTGAAGGCACAAGAAATCCCACATGTTGGACTTCAAATTTCAACGTGTTGTCTTTATAAAGTTAACGTGTTGTCTTTGCGGTTTCAACGTGTTCCCTTTTTCAACTTCACATTTTGATTGATAACAGGTAAGCTAAGTATAGGATAAAGCTGACTATTGGAGTCCTGCCAAACTAAAGGGAGTTGTGTAGGTGGTGCGGATTCGCCACTGTTCAGGATAAAGGTTGTTGATGCGGTTTCCTACGCATTTGCCTGGACCTAAAACATACCCTTTATAACATAGCAAAACCATTCCTCGTGGAGCAGGAACACGAACGGCCTCGCGTCTCAAGTAACTCAGCGCCTGGGTATAACTAAGCTCTACATGGGCCATATCAGGTTCCACAGAAAAGGCTTGCGGCAAAACATGCAAAGAACGAAACTTTGCATCCAAGCCCTTCACCTCATCTGAGGAAACGCCCAACGAAGGGAGTTCCTCCACGTCACGAGGAACAGACTGAATGGCAGCACAACAATCAAGTGGGAGGAGAATGAAAATTTTTCCTCCTATTTATTTTTATTCATTGTAGCCATAAAGATTAAGGCATAAGCGAAACTGCAACCAATAAGAATCGGATTGATTCCCTTGTTATAGTATTTTTTCCAAGCTTGTTTCTTCAACTCCGCAACAGTCTTGTTTCCAAGCATGTCTTTTGCCATATCCCTCCATAAGTTCTCAAATTCATTACCGAATCTCTCTGAAAGGAACAGATACAAGGCAGATTTCTCGTAACAGCTGAAAACGTTGTTCTTAATGAGATCATCATATAGTCTCATCCTGTCCAGTTCCTCGTATGCCGTTATAGTAAATTCTCGTGTAAACAGGGAGTCTGTAGCACAATACCAATTATCCTTCCGTTCAGCAACCTTTATTGTCTCACTATTCAACTTATGCCCAATGCGCAATGAGACCATCGCAAGAAAGGCAAGAAAGCCATAGTCAAGCGTCTGTTTATTTTGTTCCCTACTTTCTGAAAGATTATTCACAAAAGCATCATAGGTATCTTTGGCATCAAAAAGAACCTGCCTTACCTTCTTCTCTAAATAGGAAGCAGAATTCATAGTTATCGTACTGTCGACCCATTCTCTGAAGACAGTGGTTCCACAGACACAACACGTTTCAAATGCGATGATGCCTCTATGTGCCTCCTCCTCTATCTCTGAAGCATTTTCGCTTTTGGCTAATGCCAGGCAATATGAAGCATAAGCCTTGCTTTCATTCTCAATGGAATAAATGTCATTCCAGAAGTCTTTTATCATATCCATTAACGACCCGTTGGTTTATATTATCCGGTTCTTTGTTATTCATCTCGTACACAAATCTGTTTCTTGAGCATTTGAGTGCAAAAATACAAAAAATGAATGAAAAAAAAAGGACTCCCCCTCAGAAAGTGTTGAAAGATTTGATTGTAGGATGCAGACAAAACGTCACAGAAATATCCTCCCACAAGCCGAACGAACAAACAGTTGAACAAATGTTTCAAGCAAAGACGTATAATTGCGACGTGTTAAGACGAGGATTTCAACGTGTTGTCTTTGCGGTTTCAACACGTTCCCTTTTTCAACTTCACATTTTGCTTGACAATAGGTAAGCTAAGTATAGGATAAAGCTGACTATTGGAGTCCTGCCAAACTAAAGGGAGTTGTGTAGGTAGTGCGGATTCGCCACTGTTCCGGATAAAGGTTGTTGATGCGGTTTCCTACGCATTTGCCTGGACCTAAAACATATCCTTTATAACATAGCAAAACCATTCCTCGAGGAGCAGGAACACGAACGGCCTCGCGTCTCAAGTAGCTCAGCGCCTGGGTATAACTAAGCTCTACATGGGGCATATCAGGTTCCACTGAAAAGGCTTGCGGCAAAACATGCAATGAACGAAACTTTGCGTCAAAGCCCCTCATCTCATCTGAGGAAACGCCCAACGAAGGAAGTTCCTCCACGTCACGAGGAACAGACTGAATGGCAGCACAATAGAAGCCCTCTCCCCTATCCCTTCCAGGCAAGAAATGACGCTCCTCCAAGAGTTTTCCTTCTAAGGACTCACAAATCCAGCGAACGTTGTCTTCATCCTCGAAATGATTGAAAGTACAGGTACTATATATGAGCAAGCCTCCAGGCTTCAGTACATGCCAGATATCCTGCAGAATCTCGCGCTGACGACGCCAGCAAAGATCCACATTCTGAAGGCTCCAATCCTGAACAGCAACATTATCCTTGCGAAACATTCCCTCGCCAGAACAGGGAACGTCTGTAATCAAGAGATCAAAAGAATTTGTAAACATCTCAAAATCAGACGGATAATTCTGAGAAACCACACTACGGACAGGATATTCCCCATCAGAAGTACGCGTCCACTTCTGCATATTCTCAGCAAGGACCTGAGCACGCTTGGGCATAGGTTCATTACTGACAAGGATAGACCCTTGCGGCAACATACCAGCCAGGAGAGTGCTTTTCCCACCTGGAGCGGCACATAGATCCAATGCAGCACAAGGGCCAGAAGCTGGGAAATATCTGCTTATCAGCTGATATATGTACATGGAAGAAGCTTCCTGCACATAGTAGGCACCAGCATGAAGAAGAGGATCGAAGGTAAAGGCAGGCCTTTCGTGCAGGTAGTAAGCATCAGGGCACCAAGGGCATGCCTCAACATTAAGATTCTCTATCGAAAGAGTTTTTCCCTTGCGAGGATTGAGACGTATGGAGACCTCAGGCTCTGTGCTACAAAGGGCTTGACACAATGAATCAGCAGTATCAACATCATACTGCTCATGCATCAAACGAACGAAGTCCTCAGGCAACTGCATATTTCCTTACACGCTGACCACACCCTTGATGGCAGGCCAAGGGTCATAACCCTCGAGGCGAAAGTCCTCATAATGAAAATCAAAGATGCTTTTCACATCAGGATTGATGATCATGCGAGGCAAAGGACGAGGTTCACGAGAAAGCTGCAACTTTACTTGCTCCAAATGATTCAGGTAGATATGCGTGTCGCCTGTGGTATGAATGAATTCACCAGGCTGCAGGCCACACACTTGTGCCATCATCATGCACAACAAGGCATACGAAGCTATATTAAAGGGAACACCCAAGAAACAGTCAGCGCTGCGCTGATAAAGCTGCAAGCTAAGTTTCCCATCAGCCACATAAAACTGGAAAAAAGTGTGACAAGGAGGCAGGTTCATGTTCTTGATATCAGCAACATTCCATGCGCTGACAATAATGCGACGCGAATCAGGATTATTCTTGATCGTATCCACAACCTGTTGAATCTGATCGATATAGCCTCCCTCATAGTCGGGCCACGAGCGCCACTGATAGCCATAAATGTGTCCCAAATCCCCCGTTACAGGATCAGCCCATTCGTTCCATATTCGGACTCCATTCTCTTGAAGATACTTCACATTGGTGTCACCATTTAGGAACCAGAGAAGCTCGTAGATGATGGATTTCAGGTGAACTTTCTTAGTGGTCAACAAAGGGAATCCATCTGCCAGATTGAAACGCATCTGGTGAGCGAAAACACTGATTGTGCCTGTTCCTGTACGATCTTCTTTCCGATACCCCTCATTCAAGATGCGGGTAAGTAAATCTAAATATGGTTTCATTTCCGTGTGTAATCAACAAATCTGTAAGCTTGAGCATGCCGTTCATCAACACCATGAAATTCCATGAAAGTAACTTCCCAATCATCGTTGTTATACGTAGGGAAGAAAGCATCAGCTTTTGCTGGCGTATCCAACACTTCAGTCAAGCATAATCGATCGGCCAAAGGAAACGCCTCAGCATACACGCTGGAACCACCAATGATAAAAACTTCCTCATCTGGTAAGCATGTATCCAAAGCCTTTGTCAAAGATGAATAAACCTCCGCGCCTGGCAATTCCTTCACATTGCGTGACAAGACGATGTTGCGCCGATTAGGTAAAGCGCCCTTAGGAAGCGAGTCAAAAGTGCGACGTCCCATGATCACAGTATGACCACTAGTCAATGATTTGAATCGACGCAAGTCATTGGGAAGGTGATAAAGAAGGTCATTTTGATAACCTATTGCTCCATTCTGAGCAACTGCAGCAATGATACAGATCATGCCTCCTGAGAATTTTCGAAATTGGGGATAGGCAATTGGCGCTTAATGGCCTCGTTGAAAGAGATGATTGTCTCACTACGCTGCAATCCCAATGGCTGAAGTTTATCGTGAATAATGCTCAACAAGTGATGATTGTTATGAGCATATATCTTGATAAACATGTCATACGTTCCTGTAGTATAGTGGCATTCCACAACCTCAGGAATATTGTGTAGTTCTTCAACTACATGATCAAAGTCGGATGGATCCTTGAGGAACAAACCCACGAAGGCACATGTCCCATATCCCAATGCTTCAGGATCAAAGACAAACTGAGAACCTTTGATAATCCCCTGCTGAACCAACTTTTGGATACGTTGATGGATTGCGGCACCAGAAACATGACATTCTCGAGCAACCTCAAGAAATGGTATACGTGCGTTATCAGCAATCATTTTCAATATTTGCTCATCAAGAGCATCTATATTCACTACTGTCATAAGAAAAAAACTTTTTATTTGTGCAAATATATAAAAAAAAGGCGACTCATACAACATGAATCGCCTCTTTTCTATGTTACTGAAGAAAAAAGTCTTTCAGTTACGATTTTAAATGCAAATTACCCTTTTCAGTTACGATGCGTAGCAGAGTAGTTGATACGCAACGCCCAAGATTTACGCAGTACTTCTTTGATATCGGTAATATAACCCATCTGAGTGTACTGATCAGCCTTAATGGAAATCACCTGCTCTGCTTGGTTCATCATTCCCTGACGCTCAGCTGCTACGAAATCCATTACCTCGCGAGGTTCTGCATAACGGTCGTTAAGTTGGATACGAGTTCCGCTTCCCATCTGTGCACGCAAAGCATCCGTTGGAGGACCAACGTAGATGAATGACACGACAGACTTCTTTTCCAGCTTCTCCAACTCCGTACCCTGAGGAACTGTGAACTTAACCTTAAGAGTAACCTCACGCATAGTGGTTACCATCATGAAGAAAAACAGAATGGTAAAAATCAAGTCAGGCAGAGATGATGTATTCATCTCAGGCATTTCGCGACTTTGTCTTCTCTTAAATCCTGCCATATTTAGTTTCCTCCATAATTTTTGGGTTCGGCCTCAGAGATCTTCTGAGGATAATACTTACGTATTGCAATCTTCTCCTCTTCCTTCAGATTAGCATAGCTACGGCCAAACTTTTCCTTGGAAACCTCCTCACGCAGTTCATTGTATGCAGCAACCAATTCGTTCTGAACCTGGAAGTAAGCAGCATACGGGGTACCACGGTCGGTCTGAACAGAGATGACATGCTTGTCAGTAATATAGCAACGGCCCAGAATGTCGATATCCACCTCATGCTTTTCAGGCAATGTGGGTGAATTTGCCTCATTCTTGATAAACTCCTTTGCTCGAGCACGCAGCTCGCTGACATCGATATATTCGTGGTTGCACATCAGATTACCTGCAGCATTGATACGCACATTGAGTACGTTTCTTTCCTTTACATCGATTTGTGCATCCTCTTGATCAGGATCTGGTGGTTGGGGCAGACGACGGGCAAGACCCATGTCTGTATCCATTGATGTCGTAACCAAGAAGAAGATCAGCAACATAAAAGAAATATCTGCGGTAGAACTGGTGTTCAAACCCGGCATTTTCTTTTTCTTTCTTGCCATATCTTTTAAATCACTTATTGATGTATATTACTTGCTTGCACTCTTAGCGAGAACACCTGTCATACTGACAGCTACAGCAATAGCTGCAGCAACAATCAGGATACCAATTGAGACACAAAATGCGTCAACCACAGTAACCCAACCACCCGTTGTGACTGTACCATCGGATGCTGTGAAGTCAGGTTCACCTAAACCCAGAACAACGCCAACAACCAAAGATGCAACCAATAGAATAATTGTGAACAACGTGATCTTACCACCAGGAACACCTGTAGATGCAGCAGGATCGTTACCTTTGTTACTTCGGATGCCACAAATGACACCCCAGATGGTCAGTATAGCTGTGGCGATGATCATGAGGTACATCAGCCACATCACTACGTCTGTCAAGATTGGTTCGTTGTGGTCACCTACAGGATTATTGTAGCCGATCGTCATGAAAAGAGCGAAGCAAACTACGATAATTCCAATGCAGATGTACAGAGCCATCTTGGAAATTTTCTCTATCTTCATAGATTTACTCTCCTACTATAAATCGGTTATAATTACTTCTTGCACTTGTCGGACTTAACGCACATGATAAGCAGTTCCTGTGCAGCTTCCTCCATGTTAGAAGTCAAAGACTCTACCTTTGAAAGGATATAGTTGTAGAACACCTGCAATACCAATGCAACGATAATACCGAAGATAGTGGTGATCAGAGCGACCTTCATACCACCAGCAACAACGGTAGGACTGATATCACCAGCACGCTGGATATCATCGAATGCCATAACCATACCGATTACAGTTCCCAAGAATCCCAAAGAAGGAGCCATAGCGATGAACAAGGTAATCCAAGAGCAATTCTCTTCGAGGTAAGTGCCCTGAACCTCAGCTTCCATATTGATGGTACGTTCGATAGTACCGATATCGTTACGGTCGTTAGAAGCCAAGCACTCCATAGCCTTGCCACTAACCTGTGCAACAGGCCCTCGAGTATTCTTACACTTATCAATAGCCTCAGAGATCTTGCCAGCAGCAACCAGCTGAGCCAGTTCTTCAGTGAACTTGCGAGTATTGATCTGAGCCAGACTCAAATAAACAATACGCTCGATACAGAATGCCAAACCGAGAACCAATGCGATGGCAACCAGAGACATGAAGCCAGCACCACCTTCGATGTACTTTGTCTTCAAAGACTTGAAGATACCCTCATTTTCCTCTTCTACCACAGGAGCGATTTCCTCAGGAGCAGGTTCAGCTGCAGCGGTGTCTACAGCGGTAGTGTCTTCTGAAACAGCAGTAGTTTCGGGAGCAGCAGCTTCCTCATCTTGAGCCATAAGGGGAGATGTTGCTCCAAAAGAGCAAGCAGCAACCATTGCTACAATAGCAAAAAACTTTTTCATTTTGTTTTGTGTTTAATGTTAATTAAATTAGTATTTATTTGTTTAATATCTTTCACTTTATGCGGAGAGAGCGAGATTCGAACTCGCGAACCAGTTTTGCCGGTCACACGCTTTCCAGGCGTGCCTCTTCAGCCACTCGAGCATCTCTCCATGCTAAGAATTGGCATCAGCAAACGTCATAATACACGTTTTCGGATACAAAAATATCTTTTTTTTTATATATTTCCAATCTAAATGCAAAAAAGTTTCTCACAAGGGGTGTTTTTTTGTTATTTCGCACCTATACCAACCTATCCAAACGACTAAAAATCGACATTACGTTGGCATTTGTGCATTCTGACACTTCTTCTTCAGAAACCTTATATATAATAGATAGTTCTTTCAGGACCTCAATGGCATAAGAACTTTCATTCCGTTGGCCTCGATGAGGCACTGGAGCCAAATAAGGTGAATCTGTCTCGATGACAATTCTGGAAAGTGGAACATGCAGAAGTACTTCTGGCAAAAGAGATTTCTTGTAAGTAAGCACTCCACCTATTCCAAGTGCAAAACTTGGGAATGAAAGCAATTCCTGAGCCTCCTCTAAAGTGCCACCAAAACAATGAAAGACACCTCGAAGGTTCTCTCTCCGATGACGTTCCATGATGTCGACCAGTTCCTTGTGTGCAGAACGTGAATGAATCACAAGGGGCAGATCATAGCGAACAGCCCACTCTATCTGTCGTTCAAAAGCCTCTTGTTGCTCATCGTAAAGACTTCGATCCCAATAATAATCCAATCCCACCTCACCCACAGCGATATAAGGATGAACGCCTTGAAGCCGATGTTCCATCTCATCCAAGACAAAGTGGAAATCCTCAGTCAAATCCGTGGGATGAAGGCCCATCATAGGATAGAGATAACCTGCATATCGCTCACACAGGTCCAACATAGGTTGGATGCTCTCTGCATTGATATTAGGCAAGAGGATTTTTTCAATCCCCTCCTTCTGAGCCCGAAGTATTACCTGATCGATATCCTCCGCAAATTCAGGACCATAGATATGACTGTGAGTATCAATCACCTGACTACCAAGATTAAGATTGTCTGTTTATCAATTGGAGAGCATAGTTCCATAGTTGGGATTTCTTTTCCTTGGGAAGACTTACCTCCTGCAAACTCTGTTCAGCCAATTGAAAATACTCATTGATTTTCTGGTCACACAACTCACGGATACCAATTTCGTTGTAGAGACGAGTCACTGCATCTATCTTCTCCTGAGGATCATATTCCGTGCGTGAAATCCAAGATTCTAACTCCTTGCGCTGCTCTTTGTTGGCACGCTCAAAAGCATTGATAAGCATATACGTTTTCTTATTACAAAGAATATCGCCACCAATTCTCTTGCCAAACACACTAAAGTCGCCATACACATCTAAATAATCGTCTTGTAACTGGAAAGCCAATCCGATTCTCTCCCCAAAAGCATAGAGGGCATCTGCATCTTCGCTCGTGGCACCTCCCAAGAGGGCGCCAATCTTGACAGCACAAGCCAGCAATACACTGGTTTTCAGACGTATCATCTCCAGATATTCTTCCTCTTTCACATCATTCCGATTTTCGAACTCCATGTCATATTGCTGTCCTTCTGAAATCTCCAGAGCCGTCTGGCTAAACACTTTCATCACGGCTGGCAGGTGGGTCGAATCACATTGTTGCATACGGATGAAGGAATCTACCATCATGGTATCACCGCTTAATATAGCTGTATTATCATCCCATACCTTGTGTACACAAGGCTTTCCACGTCGCACATCTGCTCGATCCATCACATCATCGTGGAGAAGAGTGAAATTATGGTAGATTTCCAGACCCAAAGCTTGCATCATGATGCTCTCCACGTCTTCCTTATACATATTATAAGAGAGGAGCATCAGTACTGGGCGCAATCGCTTTCCACCCAACGAAAGTTCATATTTGATGGGCTCATAAAGACCTTGAGGTTGTCTGTCATACACCAGATTATCCAGTGCTTGGTTAACCTTTTCCAAAAGTTGGTTGCTTGAATACATTATTTTTGGTATTTCTTTGGATTACTATTCGTTATCAAACGCAAAGGCTGCCCACCAAACGGAGAGCAGCCTTGACTATTAACATTGATTTAATCTCTTTTCAAATATCAGAATTAGTTCAAACGGAACATAACAGGAAGATTGAAACGAGAACGCACGTTCTTGTTACCTTGACGAGCAGGCTTCCACTTAGGCATCTCCTTTACCACACGCTCTGCTTCCTTGGTCAGGTTGGGGTCTGGACTGCGCACTGTCTTCACATCAACAATGGTTCCGTCCTTGTTAACCACAAACTGCACAATAACACGACCCTGAACACCCTGCTCCTGACAAATGGAAGGATACTTGATGTGCTCGCTCAACCACTTGAAACAAGCCTCATCACCACCAGGGAACTGAGCATTTTCCTCAACAACGTCGAAAATACGGTCATCATCATCAGCCTCTACGATAGGACCTACAGGACCTGTTGCAACGGCAGCAGTGGGTGCACCAGTACCTACTACAGCTGTGATGGCCTGATTCATTTCCTCGCTGGTCTCAACTTCCTCCTCAGGGAGTTCTGTCTCGTTGTCCACGATGTTGATAATCTCAGCAACTTTGGGAGCAGCTGCTGGAGGAGGAGCTACAATCTCTTGCTGCTGAGTGATGGGAATCATGTCCTCTTCCATTCTGAACTCATAAATCTTTTCTTCTTCAACGGCTTTCACGTCGCGCTGAGTGTACTCAAATGCTACGAACATAGCAGCCAAAGCCAAAACATAACCAATCAGGATGTTAGTCGACTTTTGGCCACGAAGTTCATCGTTTACATTTACTGTTTTGTTTGTTTCCATATGATATTATTTTTTCTTTTTTCACGACTCTTTGGGACAAATGTAGCACATTTTTTTCATTCCGCATATTCTCTTTTGCTATTTTTTTTCAAACTTACGCATTTTTTATGCATTCTGGACCGATATTGGGAGAAAATACACTACCTTTGAACCCAAAACATTATTTATATGACGAAGAAAGGCTTTCTTGCGCTCAGTTATTTTCTGTTTGCATTCATTTTTGTTTGCAAAGGACAGGAAAGCACCAGCGTATTCAACTTTCTGACCTTGCCTACTTCTGCTCATGCAACTGCATTGGGTGGAAAAAACATCTCCCTTATCGAGGATGACCCTTCGCTGGTTTTCCAAAACCCTGCCTTGCTCTCAAGTGTCAACGAGAAAACTGTTGGATTCAACTTTCTTAGCTATATGCGTGGGAGCAAGGCTGGAAGTGCCAACTATAGCCAGATGCATGGTGAGAGAGGCACCTGGGGCGTTGGAGCACAGTTTGTGGGATACGGATCGATGAAAGAAACCTTGGATACAGGCGAAATCCTTGGCGACATGAAGGCTCTGGATATGCTGATTTGTGGAACCTACAGCTACGAGTTAAGCGACGATTGGGTAGGTGGAGTCAGTGGGAAGTTCATCTACTCTCATTATGGCGAGTTTACCTCATGCGCTTTAGCTGTTGATTTGGGTATCAGCTACTTCATCAACGATAACGGCCAGGATTTTGCGCTGGCTGCTGCAGCACGTAACCTAGGTGGGCAAATTAAGTCTTTCGGCAATCATCATGAGCACCTTCCCTTCGACCTTGAGGTTGGTTTTACCAAAGGACTTGGTCACGCACCTATTAAGATTTCTCTTACGATGGTCGACCTGACACGATGGAGCAAGACATACTATTATTCTCCCCAAGGCACAACAAAGGGTGGAAAAATCTTCATGAATCACATCAATCTGGGTGTTGACATCGTTCCCACAAATGTTTTCTATCTGAGTGCAGGATACAATTTCCGCAGGGCCAATGAGATGAAAGCTGCAGGCAGTTCCCACGCTTCAGGTCTCAGTTTTGGTGCTGGAGTCAACCTCAATCGATTCAAGATTGGTCTGGCTTATGCCAAGTACCACGTAAGTGCCCCCACCTTCTCCATATCCTTGGCGTATGGTCTGCAGAAAGACAAATAAAATACCATTTTTATAAATATGAAAAAGATTACGATAGCCATTGACGGCTTATCCTCGTGTGGCAAAAGCACGATGGCAAAGGATTTGGCCAAGAAGATTGGCTACGTCTATATCGATACAGGAGCCATGTATCGCGCCGTTACCCTCTATAGTCTCCGTCACGGCATTATCACAGAGCAAGGGATCAACGAGGAGTCGTTGCGAAACCAGATGAAGAAGATCAGGATTTCCTTTGTCTTCAATCCTGAGACAGGTCGCCCAGACACGTATCTGAACGGCAGATGTGTGGAAAAGAAAATCCGCACGATGGAGGTATCCAATTACGTCAGCCCCATCGCAACCATCGGCTTTGTACGTGAAGCTATGGTAGACCAGCAACGCGAGATGGGAAAAGCAAAGGGAGTCGTAATGGACGGACGAGACATCGGAACAGTTGTATTCCCTGATGCAGAACTCAAGGTTTTCGTGACGGCCAGTGCTGAAGTGCGTGCTCAGCGACGCTTTGACGAACTGACTGCAAAGGGGGAGAAATGCAATTTCGAGGAGATTCTCTTCAACGTTCAGGAACGCGACCGAATTGATTCCACACGTGAGATTGCTCCCCTGCGACAAGCACCTGACGCCATTGTGCTCGACAACAGCCAGATGACCATTCCTGAGCAAAACGAGTGGTTGTATAAAGCTTTCGAGAAAGCTGCCAGCGAAGCATGACAATCGAGATTGACCAGGGAAGTGGGTTCTGTTTCGGCGTGACTCGAGCCATTGGAAAAGCTGAAGAGGAACTGGCAAACGGAGAGAAGCTCTATTGCTTGGGCGATATTGTCCACAACGGGCAAGAGTGCAATCGCCTTCTTCACTTGGGACTGCAGACTATTGACCACCACCAGTTCCTGCAACTTCACAACGCTAAAGTTCTCTTGCGCGCTCATGGTGAGCCTCCCAGCACATACCAACGGGCAAAGCTGAACCATATTGACATCATCGATGCCACCTGTCCTGTTGTGTTGCACCTGCAGGAACGTATCAAGCGGGAATATGATGCTGACAAGGAACATAGCAAGCAGATCGTCATCTTTGGCAAGAACGGCCATGCTGAAGTACTTGGACTGGTAGGACAAACCAATGGTACAGCCATCGTCATCGAGACACCTGAGGAGGTTACACGACTCGATTTCAGCCACGACATTTGTCTCTATTCTCAGACGACAAAACCCCTGGATGGGTTCCGCAAGATAGTGGACTACATCCGCGAGCATATCAGTCCCAACGCCACCTTTACCTACTACGACACTATATGCCGCCAGGTTGCCAACCGCATGCCCAACATCCGCAAGTTTGCCACCAAGCACGATGTCATTCTCTTCGTGTGCGGACAAAAGAGCAGCAACGGACGCATGCTGTTTGATGAGTGCAGGAGTGCAAACCCACATTCCTACATGATAGATTCAGCCAGCGAGATAGAACTCAACTGGCTGAAAAACTGCAATTCCGTTGGTATTTGTGGGGCAACCTCCACTCCCAAGTGGCTAATGGAGGAGTGCAAAATAAGAATCGAGGAGTTGCTTGGCAGCCACGAATGAGGTCTTGTGACCTTCCAACACACTTCTCTCCATCGCCTGCAGCATATCCTTGATAGTGGGATTATCGTAAAAACTTCTCCTCAACTGCTCATTGATACTCTCGTACATCCAGTATTTTGCCTGTTCAGCACGCCTGTAGTCGAAGTAGCCGTTCTTCTTCACGAAATCGATGTACTCGTACACCATATTCCACACTTCCTCAATACCGTAGCCATAGAAACCGCTATAAGTCAATACTTTAGGCAGCCATCCACTTTCAGGCATGGGGAAGAGATGCAAAGCATTGCGGAACTGAGTGGCAGCCAATTTGCATTTTTCTACGTTGTTGCCGTCGCACTTGTTTATGATGATTCCGTCAGCCATCTCCATGATGCCACGCTTGATGCCCTGCAGTTCATCGCCTGTCCCAGCCAACTGTATCAGCAAGAAGAAGTCCACCATCGAATGGCAAGCTGTCTCGCTCTGCCCCACTCCAACGGTCTCCACGAAGATCTTGTCGAATCCTGCAGCCTCGCACAGGATGATCGTCTCACGCGTCTTACGAGCCACGCCTCCCAAACTGCCAGCTGAGGGACTAGGGCGAATGAACGAATCAGGATGCACGCTCAACTTCTCCATACGCGTCTTGTCGCCCAGGATGCTTCCTTTGGTCAATTCGCTGCTGGGATCGATAGCCAAGACTGCCAAACGGCCTCCATACTTCTTCAGCACATGAATTCCAAACTCGTCGATACTGGTACTCTTGCCTGCTCCAGGAACGCCACTGATGCCAATACGCACGCTGTTGCCGCTGAAGGGCAAACATTTCTCTATCACCTCCTGAGCCATCTGATGGTGCTCTGGCACTGTGCTTTCTACGAGCGTGACTGCCTGACCCAGGATGCTGACGTTTCCCTTCAGGATACCTTCCACGTAGTCTGTTGTAGACAGTTTCCTGCGGGCAAAGCGCCCATGCTTCAGATAGGGATTCACAATGCTTACGGGGCCCACACCACTATTTACGGTCAATCCTTTGTATTCCTCGTTGTTTTCTGGGTGTTCCATGTATGATTTTTGTTCTGAAAATAATCGCTTTCAGTCGTCTTCTTTTACTCTTCCACGCTCACGCTGATAGTTTGCAGGGGGGTACGGGGGTCATCAGAAATGAGCAGCACGCGAGGCCTGCTCTTGGCTTGCTTCATGTAGTTTGCCACAGCCGAAATCTTCAGCTTTGCGCTCTTGCCTGGAGCTAACGTACGATTGCTCAGCGAGACGGTCAGAGCCTTGTTGAAGACCTGCACTTTCTTGATTTCCAGCGTAGACTTACCCGTATTGGTCACCATCACCGTTTCCGTCAGTTTCTTTTTGTTGCCTATCCGACCCATATCCAGATGTGTGGTGGAGAGTTCCATCGAAGGAGCATTGGCAAGTTGATCCTGAGTCAGATTGCTGAAATCGGGCAGCAGGACAGCCGACACAAGGATTTCGTTCGTCTCACTCACCTTGTCGCCCAAGTAGCGTGCCAAATAGATGTTGGTCTGCGTCAGGCCATAGTCTGCCAGCTTCTCGCTGTCCAATGTCAGGTAAATCACGCCTGGCTTACCTGCTGGAATGTTCTCAGGTACAGCCTGTGCCGTCAGGTAGGGAGGCAGATGCATCAGTTCAGGCTTGAAAGCCGTGTGTTCAGTATTCACCAGTCGCAGTTCAGCCACAGGACGGTCACCCTTGTTCACGTTGTCAAACTCGATGTAGTTTGAGAGCAGGCTCACGTTGCCCAGATCGATGGGATACTCCCCACTCCAGTCCTGCACCTCTTTCACCACCGTACCCTGCATCGTCAGGTAGAATGGTTCCTCCTGATAGTCGGTATAGACAGCCAGTTCCTTGTAGAAAGTACCCAACATTCCTGCGTCGTAGGTGACCACAATCTGACCATGCTCGCCAGCCTTGATCTCCTCTGTGGGATACTTCGCTGTGGTACATCCGCATGAGGGTTTCACCTCTTGAATCTTCAAGGCTTTGTTGCCTTTGTTGGTAAATCCAAAAGTGATGTTCCTAGGTGTCTGGAACTGCACCTCACCCAGCTTCATGATCTCCTGGTCAGCGACGAAACGGGGCTGTGCCATCGTGGCGAAAGTCCCTGCCATCCATGCTATAATAAATATAAGAAAGATGTATATTTTATGTCTCATCCGATACGTCTCTATCCATTCAAAGGGCAAAGATACTACTTTTTGCAGAAATATCCGACATGATGTGATTTTTTTTCGTTGAATCAGAATGAAGAAAGTGTCCTCAGCGATGCTTCTAACTCACGCACCAACTCGCGCTTATCCGTACTGGGGGAATAGACAAACCCTTCAGCCGTTATCACCCTGCGTGCTGCTGTATCGATGCGGCAGAGACTTACGAAAGGCCCGCCCAATGCACCGTTCTTCATCTCCCAAAGTCCATGCACCTCCTGCACCATCTGTCCGTCCATTTCTCGTATCACACTCGTCAGGATGGGTATGCCGTCCTCGCGCGTCGTCTGCATCCATTGGTCAGGTTCGCTGCCAGGAATGTTCAGCCTCATTACAGAGTCGCGTTTCTCTGCAAAGAACCAAGGATCCAGGGCATCCTCACCGTTCCAGGGATAGGTATAGACCACCAGATTCTGATCCTTCTCGTTCAAATTCGTCCCAGCCCACAGAAAATTCTTTCCCTTCTTGGTGGCACGGATTTGCTCAGGAGCCCGTATCGTCATGCCCAAAACAGCCTCCAGGTCCTTTGCCACGCGAAAGCTGTACTTCTTCTGAAGGGTCGCCTGTCGCATGTTCAGCTGCGCATCCTCTATCACGTTGCGGATATGCTCACCACGCGTCGAAAGGAAACTCCTCAACTGCTCCAGCGAGCCAGCCTTCAACGTCACCTGAATCTGGGGTCTCGCCACCACGTCGTACGAGATTCCCAGCACAGGTTTCTTCAACCCTTTTTCCAAATGGATGAAAAGTTGGCTGTGCATCGTCGTGTAAATCTGCTTGTAGTATTGGCTCAGGATCTGCGTCACACGGAAATAGGATTCAGCCTGAGGAAGGCCAGGCACAGGCCCCTGCACCAACGCCCTGATGCTGTCTGCCACATCACTCTCCCAAACCGACTTGTCCACTACCAGCAGTAACTCGCTGGGCAAGCCCTTCGATGCCACGATTCTGGCACGTTTTTTCCCCTGCTGACCATCCGTACAACCACACAAGATCAACAAAGCCATAAATACGAAAAATATAGTTGTCCTCTTCATGATCAGATCATGTTTCCTGATTATTCACGTATGAGATTATATCCGCAACAAAAGTACGAACAAAATTCTGATTACGCAATAAGGAAAACATTTTTTAAGTTAAGTTGACAAATGCCAATAATAAGCATATCGTCATCTAAGTCCGCTAAACATCCATATAACTCACTACTTTTTTCTACTTGCTGACGAGAATACGCACAGGACCAATCAGACCGCTTTCCCGTAGTGGAGTGCCTGGAGCAGGGTAGTTTGTTGTCCAGGTCTTGCGCTCTGCCTCAGGAAGGAGGGCGTCGTAGACAAGACGGTTGAACCATGTGTTTGTCACTTCGATGCGCAGGTCGTTCTTGCCTTCCTTCAGCAGGTCGTCAATAGAGAGGCGGTAAGGCGGAGTCCAGAGGGGACGCAAGGTATGCCCGTTAAGCGTTACATGGGCAATTTGTTCTACGCGACCGAGGCTGAGTTCATAATGGGCTTTGCGTTCTTTCTTTTCTATCCAGAAACTAGTCGTATAGGTCATCGTACCAGAGAAAGCTCGCGCTTCTTCAGTTAGAGGCAACACACGCAATGGGCGCAGCTCAGAGAGTATAGTCTCTTCTTCTTGTCCCCATCCAGAAGGTAACCATAGGTGCCACGGCTCTATGCGACAGACCACTTCCTCTACACTACTTTCCCTCGCCGATGAGCGACGGGCTGTTTTACAGAAAACGAGAAAACGACTTTCTGCTCTCTCGAGGACTATTTTTACGATAGTCCGTCCATTCTCTTCCTTTGTGAAAAGGGGTGTAATCTCTCCTGTAAGTGGATCCCACAGTTCCGCCTTACCCTTCGTTCGGACAGAAATTTCTCCCTCAAAACGCCTTCCCTTGGGAGCACACAAATAGTACCAGTCGGCACAGGTAACCTGTCTGTGAGTCCATTGAATCCCATCACCCAACAAATCTGGCTCTATCCCGTTGCGTTTCAGCGATTCCTCAAGACTGACGCTGCTCAGTATACGGCCTTCGTCCCATAGGCTACGGACAATTTCCTCGAACTGCCTCTCTGCTTCCTTCCCACCGACCAAGGTCGCTATCTGTCGGGGTCTTTCCCCTACGATAATAGCCCCCTGACGGCTTAGTTCGAGTAACCGGACGAGGGTAGCAGGCAACATACGGTCAGTACGGGGCAACCAGAGCATGCGGTAGGTGATACCTTCTGGTGTCAGCAGGCATCCGTTCTTTACCTGCAGGCGGTTATGCAGTACATCGGTGTTGCAGTAGTCGTACTTATAGCCTTTTGGAAAAGGTGCTTGTTGATCAGGCTTATGATCTATCTCGTCGCCTAAGTACCATAGCACGTCACTCACGGGTTTTCCTCTCTCAAGGAGGAAGGAGGTTCGAGCTGTCAGACGGGTAAAGTCTGACATGTACTTCCACCAGGTCTGAGCCCTCAGGAACGGAGTACCTATGCCGTCGCCGAAGGAACTGCCTGGTACGAGTTCGTCTGGTCGAGGATTATGGGTATAAGCTTGAAAGATAAGGTACGAGACTCCCTCCGCGTAGTTCGTATTGGCCGTTTCGCGCAGTATGCTTAGCTGTTCATCCCATGTCTGTTGCATAGAAGTGAAGGCTTCGGCTGCTACGCGGGGCTTTCCGTAAAGACGGGCTGCGGAGGCGGTAGGTTTGATTGGTTTGAAGTTCAGGGTTCCCACAAACGTTTCGGAATCATGAACCCAGAACTCGCACATCGGCAAGTCGGCCCATTTAAAATACTCCATGATATCACTTGGGAACACGTCGCCTCCAGCTGTCTCGTATGTAATGCTGAGTCCCTTCCGGTGGGCTAAGTCGGACATAGTAGCATAGAAATGATTTACTACCAGATAGTTCACGAGACTTCTCCAATCGTGCAGAAAACGGGCGGTCTTCTCTACGTCCTTCACGACATAACCCATCAGGGCGGGTATCCAAGGACGCAGGTCGTAACCACACAGCGCGCGGAATTCTTCTTCCATCTGTGGCGTCCATGTCTGCGTCTCGCACTCCCAACTGTCCATTAACATTCCGTCGAGTGAATTTTTCAGCACTCCCTCTTTCAGTCGTCCAATATATCCGTCGAAGTGAGTCGTCGCGCTCTCAATGCTGAATTTATCACATTCGAAACCTGTAGCTTCGGGTGGGGCGGGAGCATTCTTCTTGCCTGTATTAACATGACCGATACGTAATAGGGTCCATTGACCTGCAGGAAGTTCACAATACACAGATCCGTCAGGGCAAAGGTGTGAGGTCAGATCGTACACTTCCTGGATGTAACAGTTCTCGTTTTGTTGCAGCGAAGTGTCTGTAGGCAGGATGCTGCGCAGACACCACGCCGCTTCGTTCTCCCATCCATTCTTCCGTGCCGAACTGAATAGTCGAAAAGAACTAATTGACATGCCTGCATGGCGGTTCACGATTGTGAGTCGATACTGCTTAGTGGGAGGCGTTTCTCGGCAAGCCAGAGTAAGGGGCATCTCGTCCTGCCAGTTGCTCTGCGGCCATTCTGTATCGAAGAGCGTCTGCTGCGATCCGTCAGGGTAGAGTGCTTCCAGCCGTCCGTGAATGCCAGGGTCGTAGCAGAAATGATGGTTGGCCTGTTGTACAGATGAGAACTCCACGCTACGGATGGTCTGTGCCGAGGTCAACGTGATAAGGAAGGTATGAGGGTGCGCCTCGTCCGTTTGCGGGAGATGTCCAAGAAGGGCAGGCTCTATGGAGGACAGTCCGAGTTCGCTCCCTGTATCGTCCTTTGGAGTAGGAAAGGCAAGTACCATGAGGTCACGATAGTCCCTCCATGGTTGGTCTTCAGCCTTCGAAGCCTTTGGCAAAAAGACTTGCTGGCAGGTGTCTGACAGTATGTCTGTACGGCTCCATACTAAATGGCGCATAGCCTTTTCGGGTTCTATCCATGGTCCACCTGCCATAGCCCATCCAGGACAGCACTGCAGTGTGAAGCGAAGCCCCTGACGATGAGCCTCCTCGGCCGCATACTGTACGAACTGCTCCCACTGCGGACTCAAACACAAGACTTGCTCTACTCCAGGCCAGGCGCCTCCTCGATTGCCGAAAAACATCTGTACCCCTCGGAAACCAGCCTCTCGAATAGCTTGCAGATCTGCCTTGATACCTTTCTGCGAAAGGTTGCCGCACAGACAATCCACCCATATTTCGGGACGGAAGATAGAGTCAGGTTCCTTGAAAAGCGCACGATCCTTCTTTCCGAATGGCCGCTGAAGCACTTCTTCTGAGGGTAGAATCTGTCGGCTGGCTTCGGAAGTCAAAGGATAGATTTCCGTAAAAACGTTATTAGCAGAAGCCTTGTTGCCTTCATCGCAGTTGTTTGTTGCCAGCACGATTTCGTGGTCACCTCGCAACCTTGCTTGTGCTTTCCTGGGCTGTGCCTGCAGAATCGGCGAGCAAGTTGCTAATAATAAAAATAGAGTTGTCCTTACCATCTCGTATTTGTCGTCATTTGTTGTTGCGAGGAGCCTTCTGTGAGTATGTTACAGTGTCGAACACTTTATTCCAATATGATTTCTTGCAAATCCAGTTCGTCACAATCGGTGGCACGGATAAGTCGTTCGGGTTCCGATGTGTTAATGTTGTTTGGGTATTCGTGGCTCATTACAAAACGATTTCCCCGTACAATCAGACCCTTCAGACAATACAAATCCATCACAGGTTCTTGTATCAGTCGGAATGTGTTGTTCAACACTTTCACATTCTGGTTATATCGGCATTCCGGCCATTTGTCACGATCGAGTCCCGTTCCTACACTTATGATACCAGTACCCCAATGCCCGTAATAGCAGTTGTCGAATAAATTGTTGCGTATGGTAACATCTCGTACACCAGCCTGTTCAAACCAGTATCGAGCATCGCCTTCCATTAGCAGGGCTGGTCCTCCATTGTGGAACGTACAGTCCTCGATAAGCATTTTGGCTCTCGAACCCAATAATAGTCCCCTTGCCCTGTTTTGCCCAAAGTAACAGCCACGAATATGTACTTCGGGGTATTCGCTGCATCCTGCGATTGCATCCATTGGCTTTGCATCTTCGGGAATGTCGTTTTCCAGTTCTACCTCAAAGCGTGTAAGCTCTGCATTTGTAGCATGAGCATCCTTTACCTTGGCGTGTGCGTAAGTTTGTAAGTTCTTGGAGCATACAAACTCAATCTGTAATCCTTTTTTCAGGTAATCGAAACCTCGCTGGGCATCGTTAGCCAAATCTACTATCAATCTGTTGGGCTGGGCTAGTTCTGCTATGCGGTAGTACACACCATGTATATTCGTGGCATCATCTGTTTGGCATAACATTCTGCAGTCATACATTCGTATGTAGCCACTGCAGTTCACGAAATGTGTTGCATCAGCTGCTATGCTCACTACACGATCCTTGCCAGGAGCAGGTTCTACTACCAGACGCTCCAATAGAAGATCACGGCTGCGTTGTGCTATTACTCCCATTCCTCCTGCGTGGTAGATAGTAATGTCGTGCAGAGATACACGTTTCGAGTCGCTTACGGTGATAGCGGGTACCCTTCGCTCCGCCATCCCTAAATTCATCACATTACCTACTATGCCCGTCAAATTGGAATGCATCAGTCTTACCGTTTTGTTTCCTAAATCGATAGCCTTCGATGTGTTTCCTATCCATTGATCGTTTACCTTCCACTCCGTTTCTAGTCGTTTCGGATTGAACTCCAATAGGTAAATCCAGGGGTATTCCGTTCCTTCCTCGTCAATCATGTGCAACCCTTGTTCATCAATACGATATGGGTATTCGGGACTGAATTTTAAGTCGATGTATTCCGGTGAAATACCTACGATATGTCCCTCTGAATGGAACGTGCGATCGTAGTCTATGCGCAGGTTACGCAGTTCAATGTCCTCTGCCTCGCGAACATGAAATGGGCATACGAAGCCGTGAAAAAGCAGCAGGGCACCCCCTCCGTCTATCTCTAAATGCCGTAATCCCGTAAGGTCAAAAGCAAAGCATCGTTCATAGGCACCATTGTTCGATATATATGTCATGTAGGATAAAAGACCGTCGGGTCGAAAACGGTATGTTCGGTTGTGGAGAAGCAGTTTACGCACCTTTTTTGTCAGTCGGCAGTCTTCTAATGCCGTCTGTGCGGCAGGCGAACAATTCTCTGGTGTTCCGAAAACTTCTGCGTATGGTTCAAAGTCCAGCGTCTTCGTCTTACTGTTGTAGGCACGATCAAACACTTCTGACTGTCCCCATGCAGTCAGAGACAGAAAGAACAGAAAGAGTGAAAAGATGCATTTCATTGCTATAATTGATTTTTGTGTAAAGATACAAGTAAATGAGGAATAAAGCAAGGAAAAACAACTTTTTTTCTTATTTGTCAGGATTTAAAGAAATGCCGCCTCCACCCTTTCGAGGAAAGCAGCATTTCTCTATTCGTTTATTAACCAAAAATTTCTACTTTACCATCACCTTTTTGCCGTCGATGATATAGAGGCCCTTTTGAACCTTTTGTACTTTCTGTCCCAGTATGTTGTAGATACCCTTCGACAGAACGTTGGATTGGCTGGCAATCTCCTGGATAGCAGTTGTCACATTACAATATGTGCCGTCGCTCTGTTTGCCTACGATTCCGCGTGTTACATCGGGAAGGGGAGTCTCATCGGTACCCAGCAATTGGCCCCACCCTGCCAATTCATCGGTGTGTCCGTTATTCAGTAACCAGCATACTTCACCGCTTCTGAGTTGCTCCTCTGTTACTTGGGTACAGTCTGCATTGTTGCTCGCGTATGCATTCAAATAATAGCAGTTTTCGCAAGTATAGACAGCACCATTGGCTCCGTAGACAATGTTCCAGTCATCTCCCTTGGGTATTGTTCCAGTGAAGAGGCAGTTGCGTACCACTTCTCCATTACAAGGCCAACCGATGATGCCAGCATTGTTGGCGGCAGTCTCAGAAATTAACTTTCCGTCGAACAGGCAGTTTTCCACCAAGCAATTGTTGCTGGCTCCTACAATTCCGCCAGAGGCGCAAAGTCCTTCTACGGTCAGAATCATGTTCACGTGACTTACGCAGTTCAGTATCTTACCAGCTTGCAGATGGCCTACGAACGAACCATTGCATAGACCTCCAGCCGTAATGGTTCCTTCCATTATTATGTTTTGGAAGGTTCCCTGCAGAGCCTGCGAAAGACCTGCATAATGCTCATTGCTGGTAAAGTTCACTTTTATCGTATGCCCGTTACCATTCAGCGTGCCTGCGTATGGAACAGCGGTAGTACCTACGAAGGGGAAGTCCTCTCCTTGATAAGCCGTCAGGTCGATGTCGGCTTTCAAAACAGCATAATTGATTATAGCCCCCTGCTTCAGGAGATTGCTGAATGCCACAAATTCCTCAGCTGTTTCGATTGGATACTCTACGTTGAACCTCTGATAGTACTTGTCTTGTTTCAATTCTTCTATCTTGGCTATTACTTCATCGGTTGTCAAATATCCTTCGTTGTAGATGTCTAGGATCTGGTAGTACGTCTCGTCGTATCCGTTCCTCAAGTCTTCAGGCAGATTGGTGTAGTAGAGATCAAGCAATTTGTCGTTGAAGGTAATCAATTGAGTGTAAGCCTGCTTACTTGCAATGATATCGGCAAAGAGTTTACCCAAACGTACGATTGCTTCGTATTTCTGTTCCGTAGTACTCAGATTGTTACTTGTAATGCACGCTTTCAGTTCGTCCTTAAGATTTGTACTGTAGTTCGGCGCATCCATGTTTTCGAACAATACCAGATAATCGTTCAGCAGGTGGTTTGCTTTCTTTATCATGTCATTCAGTAAGGCATCTATCTGATCGGCGGCCTCTTCCTGATTACCCAGATAGATCAGTTTTACGTTGCCCAGATAGGTCACGCAGCTGCGGTCTTTCACACCTTCATTGGAAGTTCCTACAGTAAGGATTCCATCGGTTACGTTAACCAGAATACTGTTCGTATAATACCCATCGGCAAAGACATATCCCATACCAGTATAAGTATAGGGAGCATAGCCAGTTTCCTCCCAGTCGCCGTTGTATACCATCTCTACGTCGTTGCCGTATTTTTCTCCTGCTTCTATGGGAACGAGGCCACTGCGCTGAGTCTGCATATAGTTCTTGTTGTCGTTGGCGTAGATGAGGCCTGTATAGTTGTATACTGCTTCAGGATCCATGGCATCCACTTCTGTGTAGCCGCTTATCTGGTAGATATAGAACCCGTTCTTAACGTCTTTGATGGTTTGGTGAATATTCATTGGGCAACTATTCATGGCCAAAACACGCATTACACCTCCTGCATCTACAACGTAGCCATTGAAACCGCCGTCAGACTCCCATCCGCTGGCTTTGTCGTCCTGAGCGAACGAGGCGTTTAGCAGCAATGTGGTCACGTCGGCTCCTGGGCCATAACCACCGTTCACGGCATCATCCAACAGTTGCTGTGCACGGACTTCCTCAGCAGCCAGTTCCTCGTTGTTGAGCAGGCAGTTTTCTATAATGTAGAGGTAAGAACCACAGGTATATTGCTCACAGGGTTCTATGCTCTCCTCTAAATAGCGCCGCAGGAAAGGCGTCATTTCGAATGTATTTCCGTTCTCTTCGATGAAGGTCTTTATTTCATCAATCTTTCCCTGATAGTGCTCGTATGCAGCTACGGAGTTCTCTATCTCATCGAGCATCTGATTTGTTGTTTCGATAGCGGCCAGTAGGTCCTTTACCGTAGAATTCTGTTTCAAAGCCTCTAATGCCTGCAGGTAAGGTTCTTTCAATGAGATTTGGAACAGGTGTTCGCTCAAATATGTGTCGGCTTCTTCTCGTTGTAGGTCGCAGAATTGTTGTATAGAGCTCTCATCTTCTGTCAGGTTGTAGTAGTCTTCGCCTGCTTTGTAAACGATTCCGTGTGTACAGAAGGGAAGGGGACTCTTGTCTTCGTCCAGGGTCTGGAACCAGGTCTGTCCTACCTTATTGCCGTTCAGCATGTAGCAAAGCTCTCCGTTTCTGAGTTGCTCCTCTGAAATTTGTGTGCTGCCCGCATTAATGCCTTCATAGGCATTCAGGTAGTAGCAGTTTTGACATGATACAGGAGCATTGATTACTGATATGGTATAAGCTCCTCCTTCTGGTATCGTGCCAGCAAAAACACAGTTTCGCGCCGTTGTTTCTGCAGCTGCTGGCCAACCTATGATACCTCCGTTGTTAGTGGCTGAACCGGATTCCATCTTTCCATCGAACAGACAGTTCTCCACCAGGCTCCTGTTATTTCCTGAGGTAGCTCCTACAATGCCACCTGATGCACACAGACCTTCAACATTCATGTACAACATGGCGTGGCTAACACAGTTTTGGACGGTTCCACCCATCAAGTTGCCTACGAACGAACCGTTGCACAGGCCACCGCAGGAGATGCTTCCCTCCAGGACAATGTTGCGGAAAGTGCCACTCATCGCTTGCGACAAACCAGCATAATGGTCGGCGCTGCTGAAGTTTACTATGATAGTATGCCCATCTCCGTCGAATGTCTTCGTGAAGGGAACCTCGGTTGTACCTAAAAATGGGAAATTGTCGTTGTATCCTGTCAAATCAATGTCTGCCACAAGCTTGGCTGACATGTTTGTTGTTCCAGCCTTTATTTGATTAGTATAGTCGACGTATTCTTCAGCAGAAGAAATCTTCAGAAAAGCATTTGCTTCAAGTCTATTTTGCTCATGAATTAGGGTTTCGTAGTTCGCAATCATTTCTTCCTTAGTCGTACTGGCAGCCAAGGCAGCCAGGGCTTCCAAATAGGCGTCTGTGTTGCCATAATCGATCTTCTCATTGCTCAGGAATTCATTGGCTTCGTCCTTTACCATGCCTGTGAATTGCTGAATACTGGTCTCGTCACCTGTCAGTTCGCAGAAAGTAACGCCGCCGTCCGGGCTGTATATTATATTATGTGTGCTGTTCGGCGTGGGCATCTTATCTTCGTTCAGCGTCTGGAACCAACCAGTCCCTGTCAGACCTCCTCCGTTCAGCAACCAGCAAGCACGGCCGCTTGCCAGATCTTCTTCCGTAATCTGTATGCTTCCGCTTCTCGTATCCTGATACTCGTTCAGGAAGCAGCAATTGCTGATGGCTGCTGCATCCATGTTACGTGAGATTGTACAGGCATTTCCTCCTTCTGGTATAGTTCCAGCACAAAGGCAGTTATTGATTGTAACGCCGAAGCCAGCCCATCCTACCAGTCCGGCACAATCTGTAACAGTCTCGCTCACAATGCTTCCGTCCCAGCCGCTGTATTCTATCAGTCCTCCGTAGCCTACACTACCTACCAGACCAGCGCAGTTGCACAGTCCAGTAGCAGTAAGATTCAGCGTAGCATGGCTGAAACAATGCGAGATGGTACCTCCGTTCAAATAACCAACTAAGGTACCTATGCACAACCATTCAGTAGTTTGTGATCCGTACAGTTCCAGATTCTTCACTACACCATTGGTACCCAGTGCTCCGATCAGTCCTGTCCAGTGACGCCAGCCAGTGAAATTGTAAGTTACTTTGTGGCCGGCTCCGTCCAGCGTGCCATGATATTCGTGATCGATATCGTCGCCATCGTTTGCGCCCAGCATGGGGAAGTCCTCTCCCTGATAGGCCGTCAGGTCGATGTCAGCGGTGAGAACAGCGCTTAGGCTTCGTTCTCCTTCGTTTACTCTGGCCGCAAAGGCAGCATATTCCTCTGCGGTCCCAATCTCTATGGTGGTCTGTGACCAACCCGTTGTGCTGCACAGCCAGATTGTGGTTGCTGTCAGCATGGAAAGTAATGTTTTTTTCATAAGCATTTATTAATGTTAGTGTTTTGAATGTTGTTTTTGCTATGTTTTGCAGTGCAAAGTTTGGGACTTTTTTCGACCTGTGCAAGGGATTTTGGAAATCAGTAAATCACTATAAAATCTAAAATACGAAGAATCAGATATTTACGTTTGGTTGTTTCGACAAAATCAGTAAATATAATCCTCTTCTCCCTGACCTTCTTAACCATAGGTAATCCCTGCTTTAACAGCCCAAATCCTCGAAAGTCTGCACGAATTCCTTTGCAGGAAGAGCCGCAACACGTTGACTTTGCCGACTCAACACGTTGAAATGGCGAATGCAACACGTTGAAATGGGGTTTATAACGTGTCAAAAACAGCGTAATAACAGGAGAAAATGGTAGTGTTTTGCAATATTTTGGGGATATACAACACGAATACGTGAATGCATCTTCTTAAAAATCAAGTGGTTGTGGATTATTGAACCTCAAAAAGTTGCAAAGTTGCAACGCTTTGCGAAAAACAGGGGACTGTGAGCCGCTCATAGTTTCGACTCGAATACGTAGTGTCCAGAACCCACGAGGCAGACAACTTCTGTAGAGTTACTTTCCTGTAGTTGAATCTGTCCGTTTCCTTTCAGACTGCAACCATTTTCCCGTACGCTCTTTGCGGAACTTGTAGGAATGTGAACGAGAGCCTGCGTATTGGTAGGGATATCTATAGCAAGGATGAATTTCCCGTTCTGTTTCCTCCAAGAGCTGCGAATGGTGCCCTTTACTGTCTTCAGTTCACCTTCTGCACTATCCAGTTCGCTGAAGGGATAAGGTTGCAGGATGAACTGACTGAATGCAGGATGATTGAAATCGCTCCGTATGCCTGCTACGTACTTGTAGAACCAGGAACCTACAGACCCCATCATAGGGTGATTGTGGGAATTCATCTCGTCACCCGTCAGGTATTCCCATCTTTCCCATAGCGTGGTAGCTCCCTTGCTTAACATGAATCCCCAACTAGGATAAGTCGTCTGGGTGGCAATACGGTAAGCTACCTCTGGGTATCCTCTGTCACTCAGCACTTCCAAAAGATACTTTGTACATAGGTTGCCAGTTGTCAGATGGAAATCGTGAGCTTCCACATCAGCTACGAGGTTCTTTATTGCACGTCCAGCCTGTTCCTCGTTCGCCATCCCCATGTAAAGCGCTATACTGTTGCAAGCCTGATTATTAGAACCGTATCCGCCCTTCTCCTCATTCCAGTATGCGCGGTTGAAGGCATCCCTCGTCTCCTCAGCCAATTTCGTGTATCGAGCTACTTCCTCCATACGACCTATCACACCAGCCATCTGAGCAAGAACACGTTCACAGTGGTACAGATAAGCTGTAGAAATGAGTTGGCCAGGTGTATCGCGCGACACACCTGACAGCGGACTTGCAAGGAACTCCCTGGGTGGGCACCAGTCTCCATAGTAACTGTAATCTACGATGCCGTCCCTGGTTCTGCTGTGCAGGTAGTCTGTCCAGGCTTTCAGATGGGAGAAGTGTTGAAGGATCAGGTTTTTGTTGCCGTAGAATTCATAGCACTTATTGGCCAGTAGCAGGTAGCTGGCACAAACGGGGTCAGCGGGTCGTGCTCCGAAACGGAAAGGAGCTACGCAGGTAATCGTTCCGTCTTCGCCCTGCGTATCGGTAATGTCCTGCAGGAACTTAGGGTAGAAGCGCGACATATCGAAGTTATACATAGCCTGTTCGATACGTACAGTGAGGTCATTCAGCCACCCCATACGTTCGTCTCTTTGCGGACAGTCCGTAGGAACGCTGTGCAGGTTTGAAGACTCGGTGTTCACTACCATCTGGTGGATATCGTTAAGCAGTTGGTTAGAGCAATGGAAACTTCCTGTCTGTGGAACAGAAGAGCGAACAACACGTACCTGGAGGTCACTCTCTGCTGGAGCAGAAGTCAGTCCGCTTATTTGGACGTAGCGGAATCCGTGGTAGGTAAAGCGAGGTTCCCATTCCTCTATGCCCTTTCCGCTCAGAATGAAGATGTCCTCTGCCTTGGCGTTTCTCAGATTGTCCTGATTTATGGATCCGTCCTCGTGGAGGGTTTCTGCATAGCGCATCGTTATCTTCTGCCCCTCCTTGCCTTTTACGCGTATCCGCATCCACCCAGCTAAGTTCCGCCCAGCGTCTACTATGTAGTCTCCGTTGGGCAGAGCCGTCAGAGTTGTCGGGCTGAGGGAATCCACTACACGAATAGGATCTACTCGCTGAGAGGTCATTACTCCTGTAGGTTCATCCGCATTGCAGGCTAAAGCCCATTGTTTATTCATCAGCAAGGGTGGTTTGTAGGGCTCGTAGAGTTCCTTGTTCTCGTTTCGGGCATCATAAGTCTCTCCGTCGAAAACGGTACTATAGAGAGTTCTTTCTCCGCAAAGTATCCGGATGTTGTCGGAAGTGTAGATGATCCAGTTTCCGTCCTCGAGTTGTACCCTCATCAGAAATCTGAGCTTGCACATCCCCATCCATCCTGGAGCTGTCGTTATTACTACAGTGTTCGCTTCAGGTTTCAGCATTTCCGTCACATCGTAAGAAACGTAATAGCAGCGTTTGCTGTATGAACTTTGAGCTGGATCTAATACATGGTCGCCTACTTTCTGATGGTTTATCTCCAACTCGCTGTAACCCAGTCCAGATACATAGATGCATCCCATCTTTACCTTTTGTCCAGGTTCGATAGTCGTCTTGTAGTAAAGCACTCTTCCAGGCAGCCCGCCAGTATAGTTAATCCAGCCAGCCAGCCAATCCCCCTGTCTTATTGGGCCCATCTCAAAAAAGGCCGTTTCCGACCATTTTGTGTCTACTCGTTGATTAGTTTTCACATTTACTTTCCAGTAGTAGCAGGCAAAGCTTTTCAGTTCTACTCCTTCGAAGGTGATGCCTGTGCTCTCTCGTGATTCTTTTACTCCCGAGTCCCAAACATCCCCTTCGTTCTTCTCCAATAGTTCCTCTGAGCTTGCAACGAGCAGGCGGTAAGCCACTTGACGTACGCCTTTCTCCTGAGCCTCGATCTTCCAGCTGAAAGTGGGTCGAACGTTGTCCATTCCGAGAGGATTCGTCTCGTAGTCCGTCTGTAGATCATAGACACGCAGATTCTCGCTCGTTATTGTTTGCTGCGCCAGTAAGGCGAAGGAAAAGAACGTACAGATCGTCAGAAATGTGGTTTTCATTATTTTGTGGGGTTATTGTTTATAAAGCTATCCATGGCTTCATAACAGAAGTATTTCTTCTCCCCTCCTCTTGGGAAGGCTACTCTATCACGTCTCCTTCTACTACCTGCCATTTTTTGTTGACGGGGTCTATGCAGATAAGGAGTTTCTGCAGTGTAGTATCGTATATTACCTGTAAGAAGTTCGGTTCGTAGGTCCGACGTTCTTCGCTGGAGCAGATTTGTTTCTGCGTATTGTCTTTCGTGCGGAGGTTCAAGCCGTGTCCTGCTGCCCAAAATTTCTTCTTGGGGCTGTTTGTCAGCACGTAGCCGTCTTCTCCGCGGCTCATGATGCTGTAGTCGAAGGTACCTGTCCACTGCCCTGGCACCTTCTCTTCGGCATAATGAGCTCCGCCAGCCTCAAAGTAGTTGCAATAGTGCTCCATGTTGAAGTTGATGATGTCTATTGGCTGGTGCCCTGGATTGTCGCCGAAGAAGGGATAGTTCCCTGGAGCCTCGTCGCAGCAGTTCACCAGAGTAATTGGGTGAACCCATACGCCGCTCGTCATTGGGTAACTGTTGAACGTAAAGCCGTAAGTGCAGAACACACTGCTTAGATAACAACCATAATAATGCTCGCCACCTACCTGGAAGCCTACTCCGAAACTCAAACAAGCCACTTGAAAGAGATCAAACTTGAAACTGTTGTTCGCGCCTTGAACTCCCCTTACTCCTACGCACCCCAGAACACCCATGTGAGGAACGGCGTCTTTATTGTACTCGTTCTTGTTGCTTGCCTGAAGGTAGCAGTCCTTCATACGGATGGACTCGAATCTGGAACCGTCGAAACAACAGATAGCTTTCTGATTATCAGGCAGATTCATCGCTATTCCCTCGAAGTCCAAGTGTACGTCGCGGTACGTCAGGCAACGTATTACCGAGTATTCCGCCTTCTCGTTTAATGAGTCGTAACATTCCTGACTTACAGCAAGAGTAACCCCGTTAAAGTTGTCCTCTTTAGGTTCCGTGGAAAAACCGAAGAAGCTGGAGTCTACACCTCTTATTATAATACGCACGGGAAAATCCTTGCCGTTGTGGCTCTTTCCCTGTCCGCTCAATCCTATAGCGTAAGCTGGTGTTCCGTCCTCGGTAGGGGTAAACGAGTCTATGCGATAAACTCCGCTCAGCAGTCGCAATTCACCGTAGCCGCCTAGCTCATCAATAGCTTTTTGAATTGTCCGTTCATCGTTGTGTCCCGTGCACACGTAGTCGGCTGCAGCCTTGTCTCCGTCACTACTGTTGCTTGCTGCCAACACTATCTCGTGGTCACCTCGCAGCTTAGGATTAGGGTTTCTGGTCTGAGCTTGCAGTATTATCGACCAGACCGCAAAAAGGAGAAAAAGAGTTGGTCTAACCATCTTGTATTTGTTTTTAGGGATATATTCTTGATTATCAAAGCCAAATCACAATAGACTACCAGATATCTTCAGGCTCATTGGGATTGTCATAAACTTCTTTAGGGCAAAATTCAAAGAAGTCAAACATAAAACACTTTGTTTCTGTATCGAGGACAGACTTAATGCGAAGATAATAGTCTTTTTCAGCGTCAATATATTGGCGGACAAGTATTCGACGTAGAGTATGGGTATCATAACGTCCAGACTGCGATACATCTCCTAAAGGACATATACTTTTAGCCTCTTTCATAAAGCCATTGTGACGCATACGTTTATCTATCTCTGCATTATATTCGTCATCTTCCGTATCTTCCTCCCATCCTGAGATACGATTGTTACCATCAATAGCAAAATTAATGGGAATGCCAGTGGGTGCCATGTGATCCACATTATCACCAAAATAGACTTGTGCAATGCCTCGTCCCCCATCAGCCCAATATCCGAAGCGCAACTCATAGATGCCCGAGCGTGGAACAGGGTGCAATTTCAAGGTAACCTCGTAACGTCCCGTACAGAGGACTTCATCGCCATATAGATGTGGGCAACCGCCAACTCCATAGAAGTTTGTATAGCGGAAATTACTTTGGTCGCTCAACCAAAGATTCTCGAAATATGGATAAACGGAACGTGGAGGTATATAAGCGAACTGACTATTATCCACGTTGGAGTGAGACAGGTCTTTCTTTCGGATGTCGTTTGTCATAGCCTCTGGAAAACAGGCCATAAAGTCAAAACGTATACGTTCCTTTTTTAAGTTGTCGCGTACCTCATCGGTATTCGCAAGAGGCTCATTTATAGGATAAATGCAAGCATTCACGATTCCGCTGATTTCAGCCATCGGACTGTCGCGGTTAATGCGGATGCCTTCCTTGTCGGGTTCACAGTCTATCTCGTCACCATTACCTCGTCTGCCATTATCGAACTTGGGGAAACGATTGAGTCGAACTCCATCGCTTCTTCTGCTTTCGTAAAGTTTAATCAGACGACGTTTCCCATAGCAAGGGTAATACTCGGTCACAGGATTCCCAAGAACCCCTTTTAACCTTATATTATAGCCTATTTCCGAATGATGGATTACCAACTTGTCTGCTACCAGACGCATGGGTAAGATATGGTAAGTAAGCCATTGGTTCAACAGGTTATGCTCATTCGTATAGTTGTCGTCTGTTGTAAATACATCAGAATCAGAATAAAGATGTTGGCTTTCAATCCATTGTTGCAATTCCTGAAGAAGATCGGGAGAGGTAGGATTCAACCCCTGTTCGCGCCAGAAATCATCTGTCTCTGCAAAAATCGTGAAACCCACTTTACGATGCTCGGGCGAAAAGGCAATAAAGTTACCCATTCCAGCTGAGTTGCAATCAAGATCTCCAATCAAGCCCTGTTGGTACTTCAGTTCATATTCATCATCACGGAATGTACGGAGAGTATCCATGAGACCGCAGGCTTGGATTGCTCGTGCTATTACCAGAAAACCTTCCGTTTGACGGTCGATAACATCCTGAATATAGATATCTGCAGTAATGTCTTTCGGAGCGATTACCTTCTCCATTTGATGAATCATGCCATTCATTACCCTGATATCGCGGTTCTTCACACTTATCGGACAATCTTTATTCACCCACAAGCTGTCAGCATTCTCGTCGCTGTAATATATCGAAATGCGATGGTCGTTTAGAGTCGGGTCTGTCAGCTCGGCCCCGTTAATGATGGGGAAATCTGACACCTCGTAAGGCATGCCTAAATCACCGCTGTCGATGATACTGTTCTGCACGATCACTTTGCGTATACTATCCAGTTTTACGCTATCGGTAAAAGCTTCCCAGGAAGGAGCCGTGAGGAACTCTTGTGTGGTTGCAAGTGTATCGAGATATTCCTGAATAGCCTTGTTGGTAGGCGCGAAGACAGTATAATGACCGCGAGCTGTAAGTAGTTGCCCCACGGTCGTAGAACTGATTTTGCTTGCTGGCACCTTAAAGAGTAGATCTACGTATGTACTGTAGGAGTCAGGAAGCTTGTTCATATAATCGATAGCAGTTTCTTCGTGGAATACATAACGGGCAGACGTATCCACTTCTTCCGTACAGGCTGCTACCAATAAAGCAGTCAACAAACATATAATGCTCCTTTTCATAATAAGTTCATAAATGCTTTGAGGTTTTAGAATGTTTTCACATCATGCTTTCGTTTACAAAGGTCGACATTTTTCACGACCTATGCAAGAGATTTCGAAAATCAGTATGTCATTACAAATGCTAAAACGCAAGAAATCAGATCTTTGTGTTTGATTGTTCCGATAAAATCGGTAAATCATATCCTCTATTATCTAGCTTTCAAAATTAAAGGTTGTCCATGCTTTAACGTCCCAAATTCTCGAACGCCTGCATGAATTCCTGTGCAGGAAGAGCTGCTGAGGATCGTATGTGTTGTCGGTTATTGTAGACAGTTTGTGGCGAGCAATGCAAAAATTCAGCTATACGCTTGCTGTCCTTAATACCCAATCGGATGAGGGCGCAAATGCGCAGCTCAGTATTCATCAGCTTCGATTTTGGTGGGACGATGCGACCTTCAGGGCGCAATAAGTCATTCAGCTGGTTGATGAAATTTGGATATATGAGCAGGAAAACCTCATCGAAACGACGAAAGAAGTTTCGTAATTCGTCTTTTGCCAGCGTGGTGGTATCCAACATCTCACGAGCTTCGGCAAACTTTTTCGTTACGATGCGATTGTTTATTGTAGAGCGGAACTTCTCCTGCTTGTCGATGTAGTCACTACAGATGCTGAATGCCAGAGCGATGTATTCCTCCTTGGCCGTGTTGGACTCCTGCAGGTCAACGTTTCTCTCACGCAGCTCTTCTAACAAGTGCTCTAATTCCTCATTTTTCCTGATTAACTCACAACGGATCTGTCGTAGATGCTCTCTCTGGCGGTACACTATATAGCATACCAAAAGTATAGCCAAAGCAAATATAACAGCAATTCCCAAGTAGATTCGTGTGCGATGGTGCGCTTGTTCTATGTAATGCATGAACGAGGCACGTACGTTATCGAACGAGTAATTGAGTTGGTAGAGATAATTCGGACTACCATATTCGTTGGCACAAGCTTGAACATAGTCGTAGTAGAGATATGCGTGGCGAATATCTCCTGTCTCGCGCATATATTCTATGAGTCCAAGGATTCCTCCTGCGTGGTAGTAGCAGCCAAGCCTTGTGTCGATAAGTGCGCTTATCAGATTGCATCGGAAAGCCTCTTCCTTCTTTCCATGGGACTGATAGTACAGAGCGGTCATGCGATACTCCACAGCGTCCTCGTGAGTTTCTCCTTGACAGGTTTCCAAGTGCCTCAGTACTTCGTCAATCCGCTGATAACCTGTAAATCGTGCGTTCAATGCCAAGGTGCTGTAATATAACGGATGCTGGGGCCTTATTATTTTTTCTGCCTCTCGCAAATATTGCTTTTGGCTTATTGTGAACAAAGAGTCTTGCAGCGGCAATCCCGCGCACATGATACCTTCAAGGTAAGAACGATGGTAGGCCTCTACGCAGCGACATATATTGAGGGAATCGTTTATCGGCAGTTTGTTGATAGCATGGTGCACGTCGTCTGCTTCGTAGAATCTGGTAATGTTAGAGTACGTCTTATATTGCCCCAGCATACATGATATTATCCATGTCGTATCGTGCAACTCCTGGGCTATGTCTAGACACATTTCCTCGTAGTAAAGCGCAGAGTCTGGGTTGTGCAGCATATAGAGATGGTAAAGCGAATCGACATACAATCCCTTTAAGCGCAGCGAAGGACTGTTTCGCATACGTACCTTAAAATATTCTTCGCGCGCAAGTCGTTCCTGCTGTTGTACGCCACGGTGGGTAATCAGGTAATCGAGCTGTTTCTGAAGCTGCTTGTTGCTCACCCCGTTGAATCGGCACGATAGCATCTTGTTATCCGCCTTATGGCAGCTAGCGGCAGATAACAGGCAAACGAGTAGTGTGAATAAAGTCTTGAAATGATGTTTCACAATGCAAATTTACTGTCTTTTTTTTGTTTCAGCAAGTTTTTCTGCGTCTGATTGCTAACCTTGCTGTCACCTTACTGGTGAGAACAAGAAAGACAACACGTTGACTTTGCGATCTCAACACGTTGTCTTTGTGGTTTCAACACGTTGTCTTTGCAATCGCGACGTGTCAACTTTGGTCCCCTATGGTTCTGTAGTCTTAGGGGCTTCTACTATTACATGATAGAGCATTTCAGGCAAATGAAAGTCTGCTTTCTTGCGCTCCGTCCTGAGTAGCGAATACCACACGACTTTCTCGGGTCCGTCAAAGTCGGCCCTGAACACACCCATGTAGAACTCATTCAAAGGGATACTCAGCTGCATCATCTCCATCGTAGAGAGTCTTCCAGCAACGATATACTTTGATGCCTCCACGACTGTCTCTATCTGCAGCGTGCTGAAACTCCAGTCGTAATCAAACTGGCGATAATAATTGGTGACATAGTCCAAGGCTCTCCCAAGGGGATCGATTTCCATGCAATAGTAGGTTTCCATTCCAGGAGTGGCCGAGAGGAATATTTCCGCACGGTCTTCGTAACATACATCCAGCTTGTTCTGGAAAGGCTCTTGCATGGTGATGGTCTGGTCAGGAACTTGAAACTTGAAGTAGAAGTAATGGGGCGAGAGGTAGCATTGGAACTCGGTCTCGTCCTGCATATTGTCCGTCCAAGGTGCGCAAAAGGATTTCTGTACGGGCACCTTGTCCCATACTGGGGCAGTAATGATACTTCCCGTATCAGGTTCAGCCGTCTGGCGGGTCATGACGAACTCGGGGCTCTGGCTTTCCAAACTTTCTTTAGTACAAGCGGCAAAAGCAATGGTTGCCAGCAAAAACAGGATGCTTGTTTGTTTCATAATGGTATATATAAATTAGTTTCTGGTGTAAAGATACAACATTTTTTCATTATGATTGCCTCAGGATGGGAATAAAAATGTAACTTTGCAGTATTAACGTAAAATGAAGCATCATCGGAAAATGAGGTATAACGTCAAAAGAACCATAATTTTGCTCCTTCTCGCCGCCATGTTTTTCTCGGCTTGCGGTCATCGGGAAGACTTCTTCAGAATGCGTGGCGCAGTACTGTCTGTAGAAGATTTGGAAACAGCTGACTGGCCGCGCATAGCTCACGAGAATGGCATCAACACCCTAGGCACCCACATCACACCAGATCAGGTGCTCCGATTCTGGGAGTCGGAAAAGGGACGGCAATTCCAAGCTGACTGCCAGAAGTATGGCATTCTGATGGAACATGAGTTGCACGCCATGAGTGCCCTGCTGCCTCGCGAATACTTTGCTGAGGACTCCACCATGTTCCGCATGGATGAGAATGGGCGGCGTACTGCCGATTTCAACTGCTGTGCAAGTTCGGCCCGTGCACTCGACACTATTGCCAGCCGTGCGCTTTTCTATGCCCGCCATCTGACTTCCACGAACCATCGCTACTATTTCTGGTTGGACGATGGAGCTCCCGTCTGCCATTGTCCTCAATGTTCAGAGCTGACAGCCAGCGAACAGGCGCTGATTATCGAGAACAAGATGTTGGAGGCCATTCGCAGCTACGACCCCAAAGCCATGCTGGCCCATCTGGCTTATTACTCCTCACTACAGGCACCCCGCAAGGTAAAGCCCCATGAAGGCATCTTTCTGGAGTTCGCACCCTTCCAGCGCCGGCTGGACAAGCCTATCACAGACTCCATCGGAGAGGTGCGCGATATTGGCAATAATGCCAAGAACTTGGTCTATCTGAAGGAGAATCTGGAAGTATTTCCAGCAGAAACAGCCGTGGTGTTGGATTATTGGTTAGACGTCTCGATGGCCAGCGGCTGGAAGAAGCCTGCCGTGGAACTGCCTTGGAACGGTGATGTCTTTCGTGCGGACATTGTCACCTATGCAAGCATGGGCATTCACAACATCACGACTTTTGCCGTGTATATGGATTCCACCTACTTCAAAGCCTACCCCCACCCCGTTTATCTGAAGGAATATGGGGATGCCCTCACAGGCTTCTGACAAATAAATACCACATATTTACGTTTTCGAATCAACTTTAACGTTATTGTCATCGTTGATTTTTCTTTTTAGTGTAACGAGTCTTTGCTTGAAAGTCTTGATATCCTTTAAGGACATATTATGGTATCGGAAGGAAGATGGTGGAAGCTGGCTTCCAACCGGATTCAGAGCAATAGCAGAACTATCTTTTCTTAAGGCACCACCTGGATAGTTCTCCCTTCCGTATGAGCCTGGTATTCGGGAGCATAGAGACACTGCAGAAGTGCAGGCCCCACCACATACGAACCGGAATGGCTGACCAGCCAATCCTCTTCGATGACATAGGTGCCACGAGGCATACGGTCGACGAAATACTCTGTGCTGGCATCGTGGATGGCACGGTAGTAGCCCAGTCCACCCTGATAGGAGTAACCAGAACTTTGCTGCATGGGTTCCGCAGCAGCAGGACGGGGAGCAGCAAGGCGCACAAATTCGTAGTCACGATCGGCCGTGATGGTGTAGCGCACATGGATACGGTCTCCCTTATGAACCTGCTCCACACGGTCGATATCGCGACGGATATTCAGTCCTTCCTGCTGAGCCTGCACCTGAGAAGCTGGCATCTGATACTGGGCATAGACGGCACCGAAACTGGTGCCAGAACTCTTCTTGTCCATCGAAAGAGACTTGGGATGCGAGGCATTCTCCACACGCTGGCGAACATAACCCAACGATGTGTCAGGGCTGGTAATCACATGGGTCTGACGACCATCCCGCAGACGAAGAACCTCTGTCTCGCCCTTACCCTCGAAGGGACTTTGCATCAGGGCATAGATGGCGTCTGCCGTCTGGGCAGGCCGCTCCCACTCCTGGGTACGCTTCTGCTGGATGAGCCATTCCTGCATGTCCAGCAAGGTGGCTGTATCAGCAGGCTCCACCAGCTGGATAGCCTCCATCAGTTGCACATGCGTCTGGAGCTTGCGGTCGATGCTGGTGAAACTGCCACTGGGATAGGCCAGATACTGCCCATCCGTGTGCTGAAGCAAGGTGTGCAGACGAGGCATCAAGGCTCGCGCTTTCTTCTCCTCACCAGCTGCCTGCAACACGATAGCTGCCAAAGCTCGCTCCTCACGGTCGAGCAGGTCGGCCTTTTCCTTAAGCAAATCCAAGAGATACTCCACGTCCTTGCGTGCCTGACGATCGCTATTGAGGGAATAGCCTGAACGATAGATGACGTAGAGGCTGCGAAGAGTCAGGAGAGCGGGAATGGGATTATCCATTTTACGAATATCGGGCACCGCCTTGGATATATCACGAAGCATGAACTGGATGCTGGAATTAAGAATACCACGCTCAGTCTGGAGCGTGATGCCCGTCATCAGTTTCAGTCGAGTAAGCATATAAGCCACCTCGCAGGTCAGATAAGGGCTGCCCATCATACCTGGGAACCAACAGAAGGAACCATCGGAACGCTGTAGGTTCTGCAACTCATGCAACATAGCCATACGCGTGTCCTGATACTCGATCTCCTGGAAGAATGAAGCCAAGCGTTGGCGGCGAGTCTTCTCCTGCTGGGCTTCCACAACCCAAGGAGTCTCCTGAAGGAGAAGATTAGTGAGTTCCTGATTCTTCTGGAGTGGGCTATCCGTATCGCCCTCTCTGATTTGCCATTCCTCCACAGCACGTTGAATCTCAGGATAGGTGTGGGCAATATGATAGGCTAAAGAGCCAGCATAGTATGCAGCAGAGAGGCTGAGCACATCCTGATGTACAGGAGCCACCATCGATGGCAGGCACTGGAGGGCCAACCACTTGGGATTCTGAGTGTACTCAACAGTAAGTGAACGATTGATGGCAGAGGGATTGTCAAAGGAGAAGAGTTTGCTCAAATCCATGCTCCATTGCTGGGCACCACGAATACAGAAGGCCTTGGTCTCAGTTATCGTTTCCATATCGCTGAGGACGGGCAGGTATCGCTGTTCCCCATCAGAGCAATCAGAGCCTTGAGCCATCCATTGCACCACCAACATGGGATGCTCCTGGGAAGCAGAGAAGGGAAGCGTGAAGATGGTATCAGATTGAGCCATCAGATCAAAACGAACTTCTTGTCGCTTGAGCACCTTATCCGTCTCGGCATCACGAATTACCCAGGATGCCTTACCCCTTTGCTGTGTTTCAGAAATATTGCGTATGCTAGCAGTCAGGACACTTTGATCCCCTTCACGCAGGAAACGAGGCAGATAGAGTTCAGCCATGAGTTCCTTCTGAGCCACCACCTTCTCGTCCAACTGAGCCGTCATCAAATCCTTTGTATGAGCCAATCCCAAAAGATGCCAACTGGTCAGGCTCTCAGGCAAGGTGAAGGCTATCGAGACCTGTCCCTGAGAATCAGTACGCAACTGAGGCATGAAGAAGGCCAGTTCGGTAAGATTGGAGCGGACGTATGTTGCGTCATCTGCTTCCATATCTTCCTCTATATCCTCTTCTGTAGAGTAACCGCGTAGACGCATGGTTGTTCCTTTGCCCAAGGCGTTGGAACTCTTGACAACATCAAGCCCTGCAATCTGACCTTGGAGGGCTTGGTCAGTGGACTCGAATTCCAAACCTTCCACATCGTCCATGCTGAACTTCTGGACAGCACTGGCATACTCACGGGCAGGAATCTCCAAACCTGTGTTGCTTACCCGTTTGAGCCCTCTGGATTCGAACTGAAACATGGGAAAGCTGCAAAAATAATCAGGATTGAACTCGCTGAAGGTAAAGGTTCGTATCTTGTGCATCCACATCTGCATAATCAGGGCTTGCCAACGATTGCGTAATGTGAAATGGCGGCTGGAAACAATATCGAGCGAGGGAATGAAGTAACCACGATAGATAGAGAAATGCATACTATGAGAGGCCAAGGCATCAAGCGAGGCATCGTAGAGGCTGAGCATCACGTTCGCTTGGGCTGGCTTACCATCAGGCTGATGAAGCGAGAGCTTCCACTCCTCAGCCTGACCAGGACGAAGATGATCGCGGAACGTGTCCCAATGAGCACGCAAACGCGTATCAGGCTGCTCGAGATGGAACTGAAGTGTCTGGGTATAGAAATTCTGCTCCTTATAAAAAGAAATGGTAAAGGAGGCCCCCTTCTCATACTCCTTACGATAAGGAATGGTCCAAACGGCAAGGCTGTCACTCATGTGTACCAGTGTATCTATCGTGAGACCAGCCGCAGAAGTCAGGGCACAATAGATCCAAGCATCCTGGAAACTAGTACCAAACTGAACCTGAGCAGGTCGATCCACAGAGAACGTGTCGCAAGGCGTATATAGCCAGATACTTTTTTCTTCTGCCAAACGCGTATCCTGCATGGACATCAAAACGAATTCCGTATCCCACGTGGCAGTATCCTGACCAATTATCCCTTGAGCCTCTAGAGAATAGAGACCAGAGGGCAGACTTCGCAACTGCTCAGGTATGGTGGGTTTGCCTGATGGAACAGCAAACTCGCAAACTAGTTCTTTCTTCTGAAGAACGCGACAAGTGACAGTTCCATCCACAGGACGATCCGTAGGAGAATAGAGCGTGAGCGTAAGGGGACGGAGCCGATCGCGATCCTGTTGATATTCCATTTGTCCCCAAAGGCGCAAAGGACGGGTACAAACAGGGATGCTCAATGACCCCTGCTGAGTTTCGCCCTGACTGTTCAGGACATCCACATGAACAGCGATTCTTCTGCCTAACCAGAGTTCCTCCTTATCTATATCCAACGGAATACGTATCTGGAACTTGCCCTGAGCATCCGTCCAAACGGTATCAATCTGATGAGGCGCTGAACCATCATTCCTACGATACCACCAACTGCTGGTCCAACGATAGGTTCCAATCACGCGAGCTTGGATGACAGGCACACCACTATATGTGAGAGCACGCCCAGTAACAGTAAAACTGTCGCCTGAAAGGTCAAGATTCTCCACAGGGTCCATCTCCACGTGAAATGTAGGGCGTCGATATTCTTCCACCCGTATCATGCAAGTTTGGTTGCCTATGCGGATCTGATAACTGCCAGGAAGCCCTTTCTGAGGCAAAGGAAGACTGTCCTGCAAGGTTCCGAACTCATCTGTACGTAAGGTATGGGTCAGTATTTCCTGATGATTGGCATCCATGAACTTCAGCGTGTATTCCACATCAGGAAGCACACCAGCCTCCCATCCTTTCTGGCTATAAGCCACAGCACCCACGTAAACGGTTTGTCCTGGTCGATAGATAGCCCTGTCAGTGAAAATCCTCATGTCGGTCTGTAGCTTCTCAGGTTGTGTGCGAATATATCGGTAATTAGAAAGTGGAGACAAAGGATACGCCTCATCCCCTTCACGTGAAAGCTTCACATATAGACGGCCATCTGGCTTCTGATTGAACTCTACCATACCCCGTTCGTCAGTCACCAACTTAGTGATAAACGAATCTTGTTTGTCCTCATGAGCATAGAAATCGACACGAACGCCTTGCTGGGGCTGTCCCGTCTGGCTATCCACTGCAAAGATACGCAAACAATCCTCAGGAAGTTTTATGCGGAAGAAATCAAGGCGAGATGTGCGGAAGAGAGAGACCTGAGGAGAAACCTTCTTTGCAAGCTTAGCTTCCGTCTGTCCCTCCACCACCATGGCGTACACGCCACAGGCTGGACTCTGCCAGAGGAGAGTATCCTGCCATTGCTCTACCTTGGGATGAACAGCGAACTCATGAACCTCAGATCGAATGTGTATTCCCTCTTTTTTTACTTTCGCAAGCAAATCCTTCTCTTCGTCCTTGAAATTCTGTGGAAGCTTGTAAAGGCTCATCGTCATGGACTGCATGTTACGCACCTCGAGAGGCATACGAATCTGTTGTTCCGGATAATACAATGCCTCAGGATTCCACGAGAGAATAGGACTCTGCAACTCCAAAAGACGATTCTGGATCTCAGCCTTCTGGTCGCAAGTGGGATAAAGACGCAAAGCCTCCTCGAGAATCTCTTTCTGCTCCTCAGGTTTCGACGCAAAATCAGCCAGCCTCATATACACCAACGCACAGGCAGGGATATCGCTGTACTCCTCACGTATCTTCTGCAAAGCCTGTCGAGAAGTATTGTGCGACCCATCCAGAAGCAAGGAATCAAGCGTCAAGCGAAGCGTCGCCTCACGCAGGCCAATCTTGCGATAGATGGATATGACATCGTCATAAGAGGGCGTCTGCAGCTTCTCGCGAAGATAACGTGGAATATCATTCGTATAGGCTTGCCAAACGACATAGAGCATATCACTGCCAAAAACCTTTTCGTGGTTTCCTCGCTGAACCAACGGAACCCACTGGCTGGTGCGAGCTGCCTGCAAGAGACTCATGTCCTGAAGTGACTGGGCATAAAGCTGTGCAGAATGCTCACGATACTCCTCAGAAGTCCATTCCTGAATACTGTCAGGATGGCTCTCCGTATTGCGACGATACACCTGCGAACGACCTGCATTCATTGAGAGCAGATGAGCCAATGTGGCACGATAGATGGCTCGTGAACAAGAATCCGTTTGTTGCCGGATTTCCTCCTGCAACAATTTCACGTCAGTAAAGAAACTATCAGGAGAAACATCCTCACGTACCTGGAACTCTCTCAGGAGGTTGACCAGACGCTTGGCATCGTTGTCTGATCCTGCGAAAGAAGACATTGCCATAAATATACAGAAAAAGAAAAGAATTTTACGCATAGTGAAAGTCTATATTGATATGCAAAGAAACAAAAAACGGATGAAACCCATCTGATTCCATCCGTTATTATTTCTTAAAAGAACCCTTCTTTAAAGGAATCTTAACTATATACCTACTTGACAGCTATCACCTCGATCTCCACGAGGGCACCCTTAGGGAGATCTTTCACAGCCACAGCACTGCGGGCTGGGAAAGGTTCTGTAAAGAACTGGGCATACACCTCATTCATGGGACCGAAATTGGCAATATCGCTCAAGAAGACAGTCGTCTTGATGACATGACTCAAATCTGTGCCTGCCGTCTGAAGAATCTGCCGAGCATTGGTAAGTGCTTGACACGTCTGTTCCTGGATGCCGCCTTCCACGAAAGAACCTGTTGCAGGGTCGATAGGAATCTGACCACTGGCAAAAACGAAACCGTTGACTTCTATAGCCTGACTATAAGGACCGATGGCTGCAGGAGCCTTGTCTGTATGAATTGCTTTCATCTTTTATGAAACTTTAAATCCTTTTTCTGTTAATGCTTTTCTAATTTCCTCGATATGTTCCTGATTGCGGGTTTCTGCCTTAATTCTCAACTGACATGCTGTGACTCGGGCACTATCATCGTTACGCTCATGATGCACGCTGATAACATTACCGCCCAAATCAGCAATAGCTGAACTGACACCCAAAAGTTGTCCTGGCTTGTCCTCCAACTCCACTACAAAGGTACAAGTGCGACCACTCTTCGCCAAACCACGATTGATGACACGACTCAAGATCGTCACGTCGATATTTCCTCCGCTGACAATACAGATGGTCTTCTTTCCTACAATGGGAATCTTGTCGAACATGGCGGCTGCCACGCTGACAGCTCCTGCACCCTCTGCCACCATCTTATGTTGCTCGATGAGAGTCAAGATGGCAGCACAAATCTCATCCTCGCTGACCGTCACAATTCCATCAAGATACTTCATGCAGGTGTCGTAAGTGAGTTCACCTGGCTCTTTCACAGCAATGCCGTCAGCGATGGTATTCACACTGGGAAGATGCAGAATCTGATGATCCACCATGCTTTGGTACATACTGGGTGCACCTGCAGCCTGAACGCCAAAAACCTGTACCTTGGGATTGAGTTGCTTGATGGCATAAGCCACCCCACTGGCCAAACCGCCACCACCAATGGGAACGATGACAACCTCCACGTCAGGCAACTGGTCAAGAAGCTCCAATCCGATGGTTCCCTGACCGGCAATAACATTCTCATCATCAAAAGGATGAACGAAAGTATAGCCTTCCTCATCGCGAAGTTGAAGGGCTTTCTGGTAAGCATCATCATATACACCAGGCACAAGACAGATATCTGCTCCGTAGCGACGCGTGGCCTCCACCTTGCTGATAGGGGCTCCTTCTGGCAAGCAGATTAGACTGCGAATATGATTATAACTCGCACCTAACGCCACACCTTGGGCATGATTGCCTGCCGAACATGCAATTACACCACGAGCTTTCTCCTCATCGGTCAACTGGGAAATCTTGTAACATGCACCACGCACTTTGAATGATCCCGTCAACTGGAGATTCTCAGGCTTAAGAAATATATCCGCATCAGGATTAAGACGAGGTGCCTGCACCAAATCCGTACGTCGAATGACACGACTCAGCACATACCTCGCCTTATAGAAATTATCTAAATTGAGCATCCTCTTACACGTATTTTGAAGTTGCCTTAATCCTTAACGGGTATCTCTTTCAACAGTGTTTTCAGGAACACCCAGAACTTGGCGACTGAAGGGATGTTGCAACGTTCATCAGGTGTGTGGGGAGAACGCAGGGTGGGACCAAAACTCACCAAATCCATTTGGGGATATACACCACCGATGATACTGCACTCCAAACCTGCATGACAAACCTGTACTTTAGCATCTTCTCCAAAGAGATTCTTGTGAACCTTCACCATCGTGGCTGTGATGGGGCTGTCGAAGTTGGGTTGCCAGGCGCCATACTGACCACCATACTCAACCTTCATGCCTGCCATAGAGAAGCAGCTTTCCTGGATCTCCTGAATGTATTCCATCATCGTCTCATTACTGCTGCGAGCCAGAATCAGGATACTGGCCTCGCCACCACCAATGTTTATGATGCCCAGGTTGCTGCTCGTCTCTACAACGGAGGGAATGCTGGGAATATTGCGCAAGACACCATCATGACAAGCCATGATAGCATCCACCAGATTGTCCTGAATCTCTTGAGGCACCTCGCCAGCAGATTTCTCGACAGGCTCCACTGTCAAGGAAATGTTCTCCTCCACTCCACGGAATTCATTCTGGAAAGTATCCTGACAATAGCGAGCTAAATCCTGCAAATCCTCGAGATTCTCCTTCTGGATGGTGAGCACAACGGTAGCAGTACGAGGAATCGCATTGCGCATGTTTCCGCCTGACCAACTAACCAGACGAGCCTCATCGTCGATAATTGCTTGACGAACGAAACGAGCCATCAACTTATTGGCATTTGCGCGACCTTCGTTGATTTCCAATCCACTATGACCACCACGAAGGTTCTTCAGGCTTACCTTCACAGCAATATCATCAGCATCAGGTTCCACCTCTTTATATTTAAGAGAAGCTGTAATGTTCACTCCACCAGCACTGCCGATCACGAACTCGCCCATCGTCTCATTGTCGATGTTGAGTAGGATGTCGCCCTTCAACGTATCAGGAGTCAAGTGATTTACACCATACATGCAGGTTTCTTCGTCAGCGGTAATCAAAGCCTCTAAGGGTCCATGCTCGAGGTCGTTGCTCTCGAATACTGCCATGATGGCTGCCACACCCATACCATCATCGCTACCCAAGGTGGTTCCTTTTGCCTTGACCCACTCACCATCAATCCAAGTCTCGATGGGATCAGTCTCAAAACTGTGATTACTCTCGTCCACCTTTTGAGGTACCATATCCATGTGAGCCTGCAGAACAGCCATCTTGCGGTTCTCGTAACCAGGTGTAGCAGGCTTGCGCATCACGATGTTCTCTGCATTGTCCTTGAAAGCCTCGATGCCGTGTTCCTGAGCCCAATTGAGCAGAAATTTCTGTATCTTCTCCAAATGTCCGCTTGGACGTGGAACCTGAGTCAGGAGATAAAAGTTCTTCCAGATAATCTGGGGGTCTAAATCTTTGATTGATGTTACCATATTCTTATGTTTTTATGTTTATGTGAAATCTCATTCCGTACAAAATTACGACATTCCCACGAAAGTGCCAAACTTTGGGGATTAAAATGTAGGTCGTCCTCTCATCACGTTTTCTTAGGCTTGGTAAAGAACAAAGCTATCAAGGCATAAATACCAAGCAAGGCAACCAGAAGAGTCTGAAGCGTGTGAACGAGCAGTACAAAGATGGCGGCACTCGTCTGCCCAACTCCATAGAGCACCAAAATCGTCTTCACAGCAAAATGCCAAGGCCCTGCGCCATTCGGTGTAGGAACCAGGACAGCGAACGTGCCTACCACAAAAGCTACCAAGGCAGCAATGGCACCCAGGTTCTCAGTATAGTCGAAACAGAAGAAGGTCAGATAGAAATGCAGGTAATAGCAAACCCAGATGGCGATCGAATAGAACAGGAAAAGCCAGGGATTTCTGAGATGACGGACAGAGAGAATACCTGCGGTCACATCAGAAACCACATCGCGTGTCTTGGAGAAAAACCTAAAACGGCGGAAGAGAACAATCATACCTATCACCAAGACAAGCAGGCAAATGCCTGTCACCAGATAACCTGTAGCGGTGAACCTGGAAAAAAGTACCTCGAAAGAGAGCCCTGTCGACATCATGAACTTGGCAAAGACAGGAATTTGAATGAGAAAAGTAAATAAGGTAATAAGCAGAATCAGCACCACATCCACCACGCGCTCAGTCACTACCGTTCCAATACTTTGGCTGAAGTTCGTCCCCTCATAACGTTTCAGGACTCCACATCGCAGAATCTCACCCAGGCGAGGAACCACCAGGCTGCTGGCATAGGAGAGGAAAATGGCATTGATGCACGTATGAAGACGAGGTTTCTCTCCCATCGGCTCCAGCACCTGCCGCCAACGAAGCCCTCGAAACACCTGAGCGAGGATACCAAAGGGCATACTCAGCAACATCCAGGTCCAAGACATCTCACTGGAAAGAGCTCCCTTTACCTCTTCCCAATCAAAGCCGCGATACATCCACCACAGGATGACACCTGCCAACACGAATGGCCCTCCTATCTTTACTGTCTTTGTAACTACCTTCTTCACTCAATCAGTCGTATCTTGCGCACAAAATTACAAAAATATGCTGAAATGCAGAAGTGATTTAGAATGATTAACGCAGATAGGTGGGTAAATATAAGTGCCAATTCTGCCATCTTTTCTTTTTCATTCAAATAGCGATGACCTGATATAAAAGGCAGAAGACGAGAGAATGGTCACAGCAATATATCATCTAACTGATTGATTATTATCAATATAGACTAAAAGCCTCATTCTCTCGAACCCTGATTGGGGAGAGTTTGGAGCAAAAAATAATTGTCCCAATTGTCACGCTGGGGGAAAAGTAAGCACACGTTTCTTCCCTCTTCACCTCTAAATTTCCACGAAAGACGGCAATCTTATCTTTTTATTATATTCACCTCCCTGACATCATTCAGGTCAAAGGTCGTGCTGGTTCCATTCTTCAGAACCACTTCCATTTGATACGAGCTATCTTCCTCCTCAGAGTCTTGGCCGATAATGTTGATAAAATTTCTCCATTCATAGGCTGTCTTGTACTGAGGAAGTGATTTTGTTGGGACATAGAGATAGGCATATTTGTATATGTCGTCAGCAAAAGTGGATGTGGAAGCACAGGTTGGAGGAACTGCGTTCTTTGAATAGATGAATTGAATTCTATTACAGCCCCGAAATGCCTCTCCTCCAATGCTGGTTACTGAATTTCCAATAGTTACACTTGTCAAGCTACTGCAATTTTGAAATGCTCCTGCTCCTATACTAATTTTGGAAATTCTTGTTGTATTTGAGAGATTGTTTTACGAAGATTGTTGCCTGGCTCTTGTGCATAAAGAGCTGACGAGATAATAACGGATAAAATGAATATAAATAGATGTTTCATAGTGCTAATATAAATTGTTGCTCACAGTGATTAATTAGTGTAGTTTAGCAAAATGCTGTATATGGACTTCGTAGTGAGTCCTTTGCTTAATAAGTATCTGTATCAAATAACCTCCACCCACACCATCTTCTATTACAAACCTTTCTATTCCATCTTGGGTTGTGTCTCGATAATATGGTTTCAAAGCATTTCGGAGATTGACAAGTGCGTTGTGTGGATAAATATTTGAAAGTTCTCCGAAAAATTGAGCATGACGATATGTTTCACTCAGCTCTATGTAATTAACGCCCAGACCATCATTTCCATCCAGATAGAAATCTAATGAATTGTTTTCATACAACATATGAGTGTTATCGCTTCCTTGAAGATCTTTTGAGCGCCAATATCCATAATTTTTCATTAACAAAGCGAATTGGCTGGAAGAACAATCCACAATAGTAACCAGATTTCGTATTGATAATGTGATTATTTTATGCGACTGCCATGTTGTGCAATCTAATGTTTGTGCAGAGTTTGTCGTTACTGCACTAACAACCAAAAGGAGTGTTAGAGTTAAATTCTTCATATGCGTCAATTATTTTACGAATGAAAAGATCCCAGTGATATTATAGAAATAGACTAAGCTATTACCATTTTTAAGAAGTGGTTATTTATAAACTATACCCTCTACTTTCACACCATCAGGTGGATAGCCAGAATCATAGGTTATCAAAATTACTTTGCCCTTTTTCCTAAATGCTTTTTTCTTCATTTTATCTACAGCCCTTTTTACACAATCATCGTATGTGGCAGAACCCAAAAGAGGTATCCTGCCTGTAGCTTTTACTAGGCACACCTCTTCCATATCATAAACATCGGATTTATTACGAGTCGTTTTTACTTGATACCAATCATTAGGCGTTGAATATCGCTTTCTATATGTATTCTCCGATTGGTTATTGGAAGGTTTTATATGAGATTGGGATTGTTGATTATTCCTCAAAGAATATACAATTAAGGCAGTCTTTTTCCCGTTCTCTTCAACATAAATTAGTTCTATGTTAAAATAAGAATACACGAATGTTGTATGACCTGATTCGGGGATGTATCGTAAATAATTTCCTTTTGATTTAAATGCATTAACTTGGGCTTTATACCAATCATAGGGGAAATCATTCGTATCTTGTATTATCATTGCTTCTTCTATAACATAGCCATTCCTAAAATAGAAAAAAGTCGCTATTCCATCTTGGGGATAACCATCTTCATATTCATCTCCTTTTTGATCTGTCTTAATGTACCTTAACTCAGGAAATTTAAGTTTCATCTCAGAAAGGGACTTGCCAAGATTGTTGCCAGGCTCCTGTGCATAAAGAGCCGTTGTAATGATAAAGGAAAAAATGAATAAAAATAAATGTCTCATAGTTGCTAATGTGAATTTTTGCTCACAATTATTGCTGTCCGATAAAACTCGAAACCGCAGATATTGGTTTGAAAGTGACTGATAATCAGTAGCCGGGCATTCTGCATAGATGTCTATACACTATTTTGTTTGATTTATATTTCATCTATTGTACATCGATTGTGTGGGATAGGTTTTTATGCAATCATATACAGGGTAAATTTCTACAGAAGGGGCAATATTCATCCATGGAATCAATTTTCTTGCCGATTGGTTATCTAATAGCAATTTTGCTATAAATTGAGTGTTATTTTCAATTAATCTAATTCGGCATTTGCTAGAAAAGTAGTAAAAATTGTACACGTTTGTTTCCCCAATCTTACTTATCTTGATATTGCTTGCAATCTTATACTGATAGTTATCCTTACCATATCCTGTACTTAAATAAACATAAAAAGCGCCATCTTTTTCATATTTGGCTATATAGAATGTGGCGTTATAAGTACCATAATATCTATCTACGAATGGAGTGACATATCTACAATACCATTCAACTTCGTATATTCCTTCAATAGGGTCCAAGGTGTTGATGTTTCGTGAAAAGTACTCCCTAAGTGACTGATCTGTCTGTGCAATACCTTTAACGGCTGGAATTAAAAGTAGTAGTATTACTATAATCTTCTTCATAATAATTTGGATTTATTTGTTAATACATATGATATGGAAAACATTGGGCTTAGCTTGTTCAATGAGTTCAGTTAATTTCTTGTTATCGCCATTTGGAGCAGTTGCATGCCGATTTATGGAAATATGACTTTTGTCTAATAACTCCATCAAGTATTCGGCTTTAATAGCATAGCCAACATTCTCTGCATTGGTATGGTGAGCACATACAATTCCGACAACATTACCGTTCAAGTCAAAAACTGGGCCTCCGCTGTTGCCTGGCTGAATGGGTGCTGAAATCTGGTATAGGATATCATCTCCTTTATACCCTGATTGCGAACTGATAATTCCCGAAGTCGCTTTTATTTCATTGCCCATAGTTGATGTTAGTGGATAGCCCAATACAAAAATGTTCGTTCCTGTTTTCTGGGACTCTGTCTTTATAGAGTATTCGGGATTGGACAATGTACGGTTAGTTACAGAAAGAATCGCTATGTCCTTTTTTTCATCCGAAGCAATTATTGTAGCAGGTATAGTGTCTTTGACACTTTCGTTCGTAACATAAATGCTTATAGCCTTATCAATTACATGAAAGTTTGTCACGATTATATTGTTAGAAATGGAGAATCCAGAACCTGTCCAAATTTTGATCTCGGTTTCTTTACGTTTTTCCAAATAAGCATAAATTTCTTCCACACTTTTTCTGTCTGGAATTATTTTCTTACAGTGAATGGAGTAAATGGCTTTTAATCCTGGTACATAATACTCGCCAAATCTTTCTTTTAGTTCAATTTGCGGCATTTCGTAAGTTAATGAAAAAGATACATCAAAAAAATCTGTGCATTCAATTCTAATACGCTTATGTTGGGTTATATTATATTCGGGCCATAGAATACTGACATCATAAGTTTGTGTTCGACCAATTCTACAAAATTCAAATTTATTATTATAGTCTCTGATTGTTCCACCAGTATTGCTATAAATTGTGAGGCTGCCATCTGATTGCTGTTGTTTTATGATTTCATTGTTCAAAAGGATCTTTGACACTGTGGAGACTTCATATATCCCCTCTATCGGATCAATTTCTGTTGTAATACATCTAAATCCTATATCATAACAAATATCATCAAACTCTTCAGGAAGTTGAGCAAATGACGGATTGCACCATAACAATAACAACTGCAACACCCACAAGAGCCGTAAAGATGCATAGTTCCCACACATCGAATACAAAGATCTAAAATCTTTCGAAGATTTGTCTTTTTGCCGTGAATCCATATCTTCAGGATACACATTGGATATATCTAATAGATGACGAGGTTTCATAATCTTTCTATCTTTTCGCATTACTTTTGTTATGAGTGCCACTCTTTATACGGTCTTTAATCCTTGCTATTTCTGATTGATAAGTACAGCCACTGTATACATCTCTATAAAGCTCAATGGCTAAAGGAAGTTTTGCATACCAAGGTATCGTGAAATATTCAACATGGTAGGCAGAATCAGTGATAGTCTGTTGTTCATTTAATAGGGATTTATCATCAACCCACATAAAATGTCCGTGCTGAATATATCTTCGTTGCTCACCTAATGGTAAGTCATTGAGAGAATCTGCCATGAAAGGTTCATGAGCGTACGATACTTTATCAACACAGAATGGAGATTTGTTTGTTCCCTCAACATTATCTTTGTCAAATACAAGAAATACTATCTCACCATCTATATCATAGAATTTAGGATTCATTACGGCAAACCACACCGCATTTTCAAGGCTTGCGGTTACGTCAATTAATCTACAGGGTAAGCCTAAATGACGACCTATAGACATTTTATATAGGTTTCCATCTGTTTTTTCTATTTTATTACGTAGCCATTCTTTTTTGAAAACTTCGCAGCAGAACAAATCAAATCCTTTTTTTTCTGCATCTATAACATCTTGAACGCAGCAGTCCTTATTATGCTTTAATAATCGTACAATAGTCGATTCAATTTTGTAATCTTGCGACTCGTGCCCACGATACAATCTTATCCCCTTTGTATAATTGAGGGCGGCATACTCCAGCAATGTCCTAATATCAGACATTGTCCTAATTTGAAAATCTTCCGGCAAAGTCGTTACCGACTTCTGAGATTCTGGCATATCAATGTCAAGAACCATGTTTTCTACAGAATATGGTTCGTTGAATAGTTCATTATCATCTACTTCCATAGATTCATCTACGGCTTCATAGTCCCTAATAGCCATTATCATTAATATGCACAGAAGCGTGGAACTAATTATACCACGTCCTCATACACAGGCCCTGAGAAAACCCTTGAAAGCAGATGTGAATAACAGCCCCACGCTATGCGTGAAGGCCATTACGCCAACTCTTGCTTTCTTAGTGAAGTTTCTCAGGCTTCGTGTATTCAAGACGATGGGCATAACGCCTCTTTATCAATATGTCGTGCAAAGATGGCATGCCGCCACTATGCGTTGCAAAGGTAATTAAAAAATTTCAAATATCGTAATTTTGGGTGTCACTTAGGTAGGATTTTAGATAAAATTTGCTTAAATTACGCGCGAAACAATGATTTTATTCCTTCTTCTCAATAAAAATGTGTACCTTTGCAAGGTAAAGTATAGGAACCATATTATTGGTAAGTCATCTAGAATGGAATTAAAGACCCTGATAGCTGAATGTACAGCATACGACTTCAAGGTGATGCTTGAAGAAAAGAAACCTAAAAGTTGGTTGAAGAGCATAAGTGCCTTTGCCAATGGCTTAGGTGGTTCTCTTTTCTTTGGTATCGATAACGATGGCATCGTCAAAGGTCTCGATGATGTACAGCATGTTTGCGAAGCTATCAGTAGTAAGATTCGCGATTACATGGATCCTTTGCCAGAGGTGGAAATGATACCGCATGATATGGATGGCTTGCACATCTTACAGCTCAAAGTCAATGCAGGGCATTACACTCCGTATTACTACGTTGGGGATGGTCAGCGTATTGCCTTTGTTCGTGTCGGTGATGAGAGTCTTCCTGCCACAGCAGAGCAAATGGTACGCTTGGTGCTGAAAGGTTCTAATAAAACGTACGATTCCCTTCACACGGACTATAAGGTCGAAGACTATGCTTTCACGATATTAGCAAATACTTTCAAAGACCGCACTAAACAAGAATGGGACAAAAAGTACCTATTATCGTTTGGTCTTGTAACAGGTGCAGGGAACCTTACGAATGCAGGCGCATTGTTTGCTGATGACTGCCCATTGTGGCAATCTCGCCTATACTGCACACGATGGGATGGAAAGGAAAAGGGCGATGCTATCAATGATGCAGAGTTCACCGGCAACATCCTGTTGCTGCTTCGTGAAGCGATGGCTTTCGTAAAGGCTAACACGCGTAAAGGTTGGGAGAAATTACCTGATGGTAGAAAGAACAAACCTGAATACGCGGAAAGAGCAGTACTTGAGGCATTAGTGAATCACTTCATTCATCGTGACTATACGGTGATGGGTAGTGAGGTACATTTGGATATTTATGATGACAGACTGGCGATAACCTCTCCTGGAGGCATGTATAGTGGGCAGACGGTGCAAGACCTACCTATAGAAGAGATTTCATCGGATAGAAGAAACCCTATTCTTGCCGACGTGATGGCTCAGCTGGACTATATGGAGAAGCGGGGTAGCGGATTAAAACGTATTTGTAATGAAACAAAAGCTTTGGAAGGGTACAAGGAAGACTTGAAACCTGTATTCAAATCAACTACGAGCCAGTTTATGACAATCATATACTCTGTAGAATATGATACCAAGGGAAATGAGATAATAGCGAAACCAGAGATAAGTAAGGAGCATGTAGTCACTAAGCAGTCGCTAAGTAATCACCAAGTAATCGTTAAGCTATCACTAAGTATCCCCAACATTGGTGAACTGCTTCGAAAAATGGTCTCTCCTATGTCGGCAAAAAACATGAGACATTTTTGTGGGCAGAAAGATTCAACCTATTTCAAAGCGAATGTCATAGATCCTCTTATTACGGAGGGATTGGTAGCTATGACCCATCCAGATTCACCTAAAAGTCCAACTCAAAAGTATTACTTGACAGAGTTAGGGAAAGCATTGCTTAAAAACGAAACGAATGGAATACAAGCAGAAGGTGTGTCAGAGGAAAGGGTGAACCGACTGATTGCGGAATTTACAGAAGCATTACCTCATTTTGCTACAGGATTGCCTGTGATGGAGGAACAATACCATTCAACACTTCCCTTAGAAGATGCTCGTTGCTTCCAATCTGCATACAAGATGAAGAAGGAAATGTTCCAAGACAATGGTACATGGATCTACGAAACACCAGAATTATATCTGCATGAGATACAAGGAAACATCTGGCAGCACTACAATGTACAATTTCTAATGCATCGAGCAGAAGCTATTTATCGGATTCGATTCTCTGAAATCAAAAACGCTTTCAAATCATTAGGTGTGGATGAAAAATTCGCTGTCATAACCAGTTTCTATTTAGGGACATATGATGACCTATATGGAGGTGATGTTACATTCAAAGAGACAGACTTCGGTTATCAGTATGGAGCGACCCCAATATATAGAATTCCTTCGCATGAGGATCATCTTATTGTAATGCGGAAAGAGCTGCTTCCTAGATATAAGGCAAAAATATATGAAGGCCCAAATACGGAGTATAAACTAATCAATGAGCAGCATCTGCTATATTCAAACATCTTCAATATGAAAGATGAAGGAGATGGTCTTGGACTGGTAATGATGCGTGATATTAAGTTCTACTATCCTGATGATAAAGATTTCCGTTACGTCAAACTAGTTGTGGACAGAATGGAACAGATAGATAGCGATTTGCAAAAAATCAAGGAGGTGTAACTTTTGTTTGATTTCAAAAAGGGAATTATAAATGGCTGTCTTTGACTTGCAAAATGAAATTTCCCAGGTTTCAATCAGCCAATCGACAAAGCATCGTGTGACGCTTTTTCCGCTATGTAGTGCCCTGCCCGCATTTCTTGCTCTCTCCAGAGCATTCATCGAACAGATGCGATGCAAAATTACGAAAATATTCTGAATAACCGCAAGTCGTGACGAAAATATCGAAAAATACTTTTGAAAAAAGACGGTTTCACCCTTCATGTTTCCTTTGTTGCAGAAGATATTCATCGCAAGAAATTGGTGGCGTGACAATTGAGACAAAAGACACCCCATTTTTTTGCACACTTCACTCCCTTAACTGGATAGAAATAGTCTCTGTTCAACTGTTCGTTCGTTCGCTGTTCGGTGAAACGCCTCTGCCGCGAACAGCCTTCTGACAACGTGTTGTGATGGCAAAGTCGTCGTGTTGCTCCAGAATTTTTATTTCAAATTTACCTATCAGCCTACATGCCTACACAAAAGTAGGTTAAGTCATTCGTTAGCAATATTTTATCATATCTTCAAGCCTACATAAAGCCTACATAAAGCCTACACGATGCCTACATACATGAAATAGCAAGTAGGCTCTATGTGGGTTCTGGATTTGTGTAGGATTTATAGACAGCTATCTAATTGTTTCCACCAAAAATATCGATCTAAAACCTTACTATTTGTGAGATGTTTCGTATCTTTGGCTTCACCGAAGATACTCCCATTCGGAATAACTCCAATAAATTTGGCTTTTCGCTCACTTATTCGTATCTTTGAACGTTTGTTCGAAAATACTCCCGTTCGGAAAAGTTCAAATAAATTTGACTTTTCGCTCACTTATTCGTATCTTTGCAGCAGAAGAAGAAAAAAGATGGCTGAAGAGTTTGTGAAAAAAACGAGAGTGGGTAGTATTGACATGATGAGGTCGCTGACAATGCTGCTGATGCTCTTTGTTAATGACATTCCTGGCACGAAGGATGTTCCGCATTGGCTGTTCCATGCAGCTTATAACGAGGATATGTTAGGATTCTCTGATACAATTTTCCCCGCTTTCCTCTTCTGCGTGGGTCTTTCCGTACCGCTCTCTACAGACGGGCGGCTGATGCGAGGCGACTCGAAGTTCAGCGTGCTTTGCCATATCCTCTGGCGCTCGTTTGCCTTGGTGGTGATGGGACTTTTCACTTTGCATGGTGACGAAGGTTCAGAAGGTATACCGCACTTGTGGTATGCCCTGATGATGGTGGGAGCCTTCTTCCTTGTATGGACTGACTATGAAGGACTACACATTGATGTGCCACATCGTTTGGCTACAATCCTGAAAACGATGGGAGGACTACTGATGGTGGGCATCGTGGTGTGGTGTGACGTTATGGGAAAGCCATTCCATACAGGATGGTGGGGCATACTGGGTCTCATCGGATGGAGTTATCTGGTGTGTGCACTGGTGTATCTGTTCCTTTATGGACGAGAGAAGGCTCTGTTGGCAGCTTGGGTTGTAGGCATCGTGTTCTGTATGCTCAGCCAAAGCAGTCTGTTGCCCAGAGAGTGGTTCAGCCGATGTATCCTGCTGCCCTTCCTGCCTGGAGGGTGGACAGGTCATGCTCTCTGTCTGAGTGGTATGGCTGCCACACTGATGATGCGCCGTTTAGGAGAAAAAGGGGAAAAGTTGCGGCTGACAGTCCTTTTCTTGGGTATAGGTGTGATGATGCTGTGCCTGGGCTTCTGGGCTCATGATTACTGGATTATCTCCAAGATACAAGCTACTCCTACCTGGCTCTTCTTCTGCCTGGCCATATACTTCCCTCTGATGGTTTTCCTGTGGTGGATGGCAGACGTTTGGGGCAAGGAGGGATGGTTCGATCTGATACGTCCTGCAGGGACTGCCACCCTGACATGTTATCTGTTGCCCTATCTTTGGTATCCTCTCCGTGCGCTCGTAGAGGTTCATTTCCCATGGGAGTGGTACAACGGAGCCAGCGGACTACTTCTATCGCTGCTTTATGCCCTTGCAGTCATCCAGGTGGCCAGACTGATGGAGAAGGTTGGGTGGAGAATAAAAGTATAAGGTGGAACTAAGAACCACTTTTCCCAAGGAAGGACACACAGTAACTCTGTTACTGTCCTCACACGTTGCACCTAACTTCGCAACGTGTTGAGAAGGAGAAGTCAACACGTTGAAATGCCAATCTCAACACGTTGAAACTGCAAACACAACACGTTGTCTTTTGGATGATCAAATGACAATTACCTTCTGCTTTCTTCTGTATTTCCAAATATTGTCGTATCTTTGAACCTCGGTTCGAAGACACTCTCGTTCGGAAAAGACCAAATAAATTTGGCTTTTCGCTCACTTATTCGTATCTTTGAACGTCGGTTCGAAGATACTTCCGTTCGGAAAAGACCAAATAAATTTGGCTTTTCGCTCACTTATTCGTATCTTTGCAGAGCAAATGACCCTATATGATAGCCGTTAAACCAAAGAAGTTTCTTGGACAGCATTTCCTGACCGATTTGAGCATTGCTCAGAAGATAGCTGATACGGTGGATGCCTGCCCTGAGATTCCTGTGTTGGAGGTGGGACCTGGGATGGGCGTGATGACGCAGTTCCTGGTGCAGAAACCTCGCCTGGTGAAGGTGGTGGAGATTGATTTCGAGTCGGTAGATTACCTGCGAAAGAACTACCCTACTCTGGAGGAGAACATCATTGAGGATGATTTCCTGAAGATGCATCTCGAGAATACTTTTGGCGGACAACCTTTTGTCTTGACAGGAAACTATCCTTACAACATCAGCAGCCAAATATTCTTTAAGATGCTGGATTACAAGGATTTGATTCCTTGCTGTACAGGCATGATACAGAAGGAAGTGGCAGAACGGATTACCGCTAACCCAGGTAACAAGACGTATGGTATCCTGAGCGTGCTGATCCAGGCTTGGTATAACGTGGAATACCTTTTTACGGTACACGAGCATGTCTTCAATCCTCCCCCAAAGGTGAAAAGTGCCGTGATACGCATGACACGCAACGAGGTGAACAAACTGAATTGCGATGAACGACTCTTCAAGCGGGTGGTGAAGACGACCTTCAATCAGCGGCGCAAGACTCTGCGAAACAACATCAAGCCCCTGCTGTCTGATTTGGACAATCAACGTTTCAATGAGGGGAAAGGAAAACTTGACCACAGCACTTTCCTGAGCAATGAGCTCTTCGACAAACGCCCAGAACAACTGTCTGTGGCTCAGTTCATTGACCTGACGAATCGCATCAGTGAGGAATTTATTTCCTAAAGACTGAGAAAATACTTCTGTCCAGGTATGCAAATTAAAAAAGTTTTATTTGGACTTCTTCTCATTTTTTCGTATCTTTGCAAAGAAATTGAAATAAGTTTGTAACTCTATTGTAAAGTTCACGCATGGAATTCCTTATTCTAATTGGCTCTGTAGCCTTGCTGATGTACGGCATGAAGGTCATGAGCGAGGGCCTGCAGAAGATGGCTGGCAGCAAACTGCGCAACATCCTGGGTACCATGACCACCAATCGTGTGACTGGAATTCTGACAGGAGCGTTCATCACTACGTCCATCCAGTCTTCCACAGCGACGACTGTCATGACGGTGAGTTTCGTCAGTGCTGGATTGCTCACTCTCTCACAAGCCATCAGCGTCATCATGGGTGCCAACATTGGTACGACGGCGACGGCCTGGATCATGGTGCTGGGAGGCAGTTTCGACATGCGCCTGCTGGTCTATGGAGCAATCACGGTGGCAATCGCCCTCATCTATTCCAAGAAGAACATCAACATGGGTGAATTCCTGATGGGACTCGCTTTGATGCTGCTGGGTCTGACTACCCTGAAACTGAATGCCAACGACATGAATCTGGGGGAAAACGAGACCATCCTGAACTTCCTGTCCAGCCTGAGCGGATGGGGATACGGCAGTTACCTGCTTTTCCTGCTGATAGGAGGACTGCTTACCTGTGCCGTGCAGAGTTCAGCCGCCATCATGGCCATCACGATGACGCTGTGTTCCTCAGGAGCTTTACCCATCGATATGGGCATCGCGTTGGTTATGGGAGAGAACATCGGTACAACCATCACTTCGAATGTGGTGGCCATGAGTGCCAGCACGCAAGCCCAACGGGCTGCCCGTGCTCACCTTATTTTCAACTTGTTTGGTGTTGTCTGGATACTTTGCATCTATAAGTATTTCATCAACTTCGTTTGCGGACTCGTGAATTGTGACCCTACAGCCGAATCCCAGGATATGGTGACCTTGAATGCCGCCTTGGCTGCCTTCCATACAGCTTTCAACGTTTGCAACGTGCTGATACTTATCTGGTTCATCAAGCCTTTGGAAAAAATTGTTTGCTGGATGGTTCCAGACAAGAAGGGCATCGCGGACAAGGAGAAGACGCACCTGAAGTACATCAGTGGCGGTCTGCTTTCCACCGCTGAGCTTTCCATTCTGGAGGCCAAGAAGGAAATCAATGCTTTCGTGGATCGTTGCATCAGGATGTTCAAAATGGCAGAGGACCTCCTGCATACAGAGAATGACAACGAATTCAATGCCCTGTACTCACGAATCCAGAAATACGAGAACATAACGGACCGCATGGAAGTGGAGATTGCTGACTATCTGTCGCAAGTGAGTGAAGGACGATTGAGTGTGGAATCGAAGATTGACATCCAGCACATGCTGCGCGAATGCTCTGAATTGGAGAGTATTGGCGACAGCTGTTTCAATATTGCCCGCACCATCAGCCGCAAGCGTCAGTATTCAGAAGAGGATTTTACAGACAGCCAGTATCAACACATCCATTCGATGATGAAACTGACAGAGGAAAGCCTCAACCAAATGGCTGTCGTCATCAAGCAGGGTGATCATCGCTACGTGGACCTCAACAAGAGTTACAACATGGAACACGAGATCAACAACTACCGCACGCAGTTGAAGACTCAAAACATTCTGGACATCGACAACAAACTGTATGGTTATCAGATTGGAGTCTTCTATATGGATATGATCTCAGAATGTGAAAAACTGGGTGATTATGTCATCAATGTCATCGAGGCAAGTGGGTTGAAAGAGAGGAAATTTTGATTTGAAACAAAAAATAGCATTATTTGAGGCATAGGTTTCAGATTATTTTTGTACCTTTGCCGCGGTTAAAAAACAAAAGAGCAACAAAAAACCAGACAAAAATGGACGATTATCACGCGGAGACTAATTATTTGTAGGCTTCCGGGCAAGGTTTAGGAATCTTCCCGGCAGCGAGTAAGCAACCTATTAACAAACAGGGAAAACCTAAACGATGCGAACATATTGGAACACCACAAATGGTCTGCGTACCATCGATACCTGGGAACCCAATTGCTGGGTTCAAGTTACATGCCCCACACAGGAAGATATCAATTTTCTGGAGAACGAGTTAAAAATTCCTGACTATTACATCTCTGACATTGCCGATACCGATGAGCGTGCCCGTTACGACATCGACGAGGGATGGATTCTGATCATCCTGCGTATCCCTTATGTCAAGGAGACGAGGAGCCGGACTCCCTATACCACCATCCCCCTTGGTATCATCATGAAAGGCGACGTACTCATTACAGTATGCAATTTTGAAACCAACATGATGATTGACTTTGTTTCCTATCAACAGAAACGAGGTTTAGGGTTCACAGACTCGGTAGATATGGTATTCCGTCTTTTCCTAAGCAGTGCCGTTTGGTACCTGAAACGACTGAAGCAAATCAGTGTTCTCATCGACAAGGCTAAACAAAACCTCGACAAGAACGTAAACAATGCCGACCTTATCAGTCTCAGCCGTTTGCAGGATAGTCTGACCTACTTTGTCACTTCAATTCGAGGCAACGAAAACCTGCTGTCGAAATTGAAGTTCAAACTCCCTGTCGATGAATTGGATGCCGACATGATCGAGGATGTCAACATCGAGATGAGTCAGGCACGTGAGACTACCAACATCTACTCCAACATTCTGGATTCCACAATGGACACATACGCCAACATTATCAACAACAACATGAGCAGCGTCATGAAGATGCTTACCAGTATCTCCATTATCCTGATGTTCCCCACATTGATTGCAAGTTTGTTTGGAATGAACCTGATAAATGGAATGGAACATGTATGGTGGGGATTCCCGTTTGCATTGTTCATTTCCATCGGCATTACAGTCCTATTTATGTGGTATTTCAAGAGAAGGACATGGATTTAATGCCTTTTACGTAAAAAATCTTCCCTTTTATTAGGACATTACAATTATTTTTCGGTAATTTGTAACTCATTTCGTACCTAATGTACGATTAAAATTCTTTTTTTAATACCTAAATGATGGACTCTATGGAGACTAATGAGACTACTGCCTTTGAGCAGTCTTCTGAAACTATTGAGAATGCAGCGCAGGCAACAGAGACCCCCGCTGAAGAACAACAAGTACAAACCGCCGAAGAGCAGATCTGCGAACAACCTGCTGAGCAAGCCGAAGAGAAGGTTGAAGAGCAACCTGCAGAGGAACCTGCTGAGCAAGTTGAAACAGTTGCCGAGGAACAACCTGCTGAGCAAGCCGAAGAGAAGGTTGAAGAGCAACCTGCTGAGGAACCTGTTGAGCAAGTTGAAACAGTTGCCGAGGAAAAACCTGCTGAGCAAGCCGAAGAAAAGGTTGAAGAGCAATCCGTTGAGGAACCTGCTGAGCAAGTTGAAACGGTTACCGAGGAACAACCTGCTGAGCAAGCCGAAGAGAAGGTTGAAGAGCAACCCGCTGAGGAACCTGCCGAGCAAGTTGAAATAGTTGCCGAGGAACAACCTGCTGAGCAAGCCGAAGAGAAGGTTGAAGAGCAACCTGCTGAAGATCAATCTGCTCGCGAGATTCCAAAAGATAAAGCTGAAGTAGTAGCTCGCGTGAAAGAAATCGTATCCAACGATGAAGCTGTCAGTAAGCAGGAATTGGATTTGCTGAAGTTACTTTTCTATAAGTATCACAATGCTGAGATACAAGAGGCTCATCAAGCATTCTTAGCTGCTGGTGGTAATCCAGAAAAGTTTGTTCCTCAATTAGATCCCCTTGAGCCCGAATTCCGCGCTTTCATGCAGATTATCCGTGAGCGTCGTGCTGCTGCTCAGGAAGAGCAAGAACGTCAGAAGCAGGAGAATCTGGAGCGTAAACTAAAGATACTGGAGCGCATTCAGCAACTGGCTTCTACTCCAGAAGAAGCAAACAAGGCATTTGACGAGTTCAAGACTCTGCAATCCGAGTGGAAAGAAATCAAGGCCGTTCCTGCTGAGCGTGCCACTGAACTCTGGAAGAACTACCAGCTCTATGTAGAACAGTTCTATGACTTGCTGAAGCTGGGCCATGAGTTGCGTGACTACGATTTTAAGAAGAATCTTGAAGTCAAGAATCGTCTCTGCGAACAAGCTGAGGCATTAGCCAATGTAGCGGATGTAATCAGTGCAAACAATCAGTTGCAAAGCCTGCATCAGGAGTGGAAAGAGACAGGTCCCGTTGCCAAGGATTTGCGCGAAGATTTGTGGAATCGATTCAAGGAAGCCTCCACTGTTGTTCGCAAGCGTCATCAGGAGCATTTTGAGACTTTGAAGGCTGCAGAGGAAGAGAATCTGACACAGAAGACCGCAATCTGCGAAGAAATTGAAGCCATCAAGACTGATGAACTGAAGAATTTTGCAGAGTGGGACTCTGTTACCAAGAAAATTATAGACCTGCAAGCCAAATGGAAAACCATAGGTTTCGCTCCTCAGAAGATGAATACATTGATTTACGAGCGTTTCCGTCAGGCTTGCGACAACTTCTTCGAGCAAAAGAACAAACATTTCAAGGCTATCAAGGAAGCTTCCAATGAGAATCTGGCTCGCAAAAAGGCCCTCGTTGAGAAGGCTGAAGAACTGCAGAACAGCACCAATTGGCGTTCTACTGGTGACGCATTGATCAACCTGCAAAAAGAGTGGAAAGAGATCGGTTCTGTTCCAAAAAAATACTCAGAGACACTTTGGAAGCGCTTCATCGCTGCATGTGATCACTTCTTCGAAGAGAAACAAAAAGCAACAGCAAGTACACGCGAGGAAGAGACTGCTAACCTGGAAGCTAAGCGAAACATCATAGAACAGCTGAAGACTTTGACTGAGCAAGAAGCTAACAGTGTGATATCTAAGGTTCGCGAACTTCAGAAGCAGTGGAACGAGACTGGTCATGTTCCTTTCAAGGAAAAAGACAAGATTTACAAGGAATATCGTGAGGTTTGTGACAAGATATATAGCGGTCTGAATATTAGTCAGGCTCGCCGCCGTCTGAACAACTTCAAGAACAACTTGGCTTCCAAGATGGAAAAGGGTGAATCCAGCTTAGTCAACGAACGTAACCGTATGATGCGCGCTTACGAAAACATGAAGGCTGAAATCCAGACTTACGAGAACAACCTGGGCTTCCTTTCCAGCAACAGCAAGAAAGGTGACAGTCTGGTGGACATCATGAAGAAGAAGGTTGAGAAACTTCGCGACGAACTGAACCTCTTGGCTGAAAAAATCAAGGCTGTTGACGAACAGATTCGCAACGAAAATAAAGCCGAGTAATTCCACTCGTTGAATAACACAAAAGATAGCTTCATCCTGTCCGATGAGGCTATCTTTGTTTATGAAGCTTTCGGAATCCTCTCTCTATCCGATATACATCAAATAAATCACACTGGCAGGAATAGCCAGCAAACTACTGTCGAATCGATCCAACATACCTCCATGACCTGGCAGGACGTGACCGCTGTCCTTGATACCCAAATGGCGCTTCAGCAAACTTTCCACCAGATCGCCCCAAGTACCAAAGAAAACCACTACCAAAGCAAATCCCAACCATTGCAGTAAAGACATTCCATCACCTACAAACTTCCAGGCAATAATAGATATCAAGAGGGTCAGTATGCCGCCACCGATGCTTCCTACCCATGATTTATTGGGAGAAATGCGAGGGAAAAGTTTAGCAGGGAATTTCTTATGAAGGATGGAGCCAAACAGATAAGCTCCTGTATCATTCGACCATAAAAAAACAAAGAGGGAAATGGGATAAATCCATTTATAAACATACCCTTCTGATTCAGGGTTGTAGAATACGCTCAGCAAAGGAATCAGCGCAAAAGGTACTGTCACGTAGATCTGAGATAAGCAAATGAGAGCCCAATTCTTCAAAGGATTCTCAGCCTTGCGATAAAGTTCACTAACCAACAAGTAAAGCATTATTAATCCATAAAGTCCCAGCATCTTACTCGTACTTTCACTACCTGATACGTAGAGCCAAACCGAACTGATGAGTAAAAGACCGGCCAACGCATTAAGATGACGCGCTATGGAAGCTCCTGCATGGTTGTTCACTACTGTAGAGAATTCCCAAAGAGTAGCCACTGCCACAGCTCCAAAAAACAGGAAAGCTGAGATAGGTCCCCAGAGAGTGCAACCCAACAAGAGAGCCACATAAACCAGTCCTGTGATGGCACGTATAATAAAATTCTTCAATTTCTCATTCATCTCTTTTTCCTGTCATCTTGATTCTTGCATATAACTTCCCTGAAACGGGAGGCCTCATCCATCAATCCTTGGAGTTCTCTGCCTCAGTTTCTTTCTTCTCAGCGTTCTTTTCGTTCTCCCTGCTGCTGGATAGGATCTCTTCTGTGCGACTTGTCCAGGGACGAGGACCGAAGATTTTCTCCACATCATCAGCAAAGATAACCTCACGTTCGAACAAAAGATTAGCCAACTGTGCATGCTTTTCGCTGTTCTCGCTCAAAATCTTCTTGGCTCTTTCATACTGAACAGCAATCATGTGTTTCACTTCCTCGTCAATCAAATTGGCTGTAGCATCAGAATAGGGACGTTGGAAATTGTATTCCTCATTATTATAATAGCACAGGTTAGGCAGATTCTCACCCATACCCATGTAAGCTATCATGGCATAAGCCTGCTTCGTCACACGCTCCAAGTCGTTCATGGCACCACTGGAGATATGACCAGTGAAGAGTTCTTCTGCACCACGACCTCCCAACAAAGCACACATTTCATCAAGCATCTGTTCGCGAGTGGTTATCTGACGTTCCTCAGGCAAATACCAGGCAGCGCCCAAAGCACGTCCACGAGGAACGATGGTCACCTTCACCAAAGGATTGGCATACTGCAAAAGCCAACTGATGGCAGCATGACCAGCCTCATGCAGGGCGATGGTATGCTTCTCCTCGTTAGTCATCACCTTGTTCTTCTTTTCCAAACCTCCAATAATGCGATCCACAGCAGCCAGGAAATCATCCTTGCTGACAGAAGGCTTATTGTTGCGAGCGGCTATCAAGGCTGCTTCGTTGCATACATTGGCAATATCGGCACCGCTGAAACCAGGTGTCTGACGAGCCAGGAAATCAATATCAAGAGTTGCATCAGTCTTTACAGGATGCAAGTGTACTTGGAAAATCTCCTTGCGCTCATTCAAATCAGGCAAATCGACATGAATTTGACGGTCGAAACGCCCTGCACGCAACAACGCCTTATCCAATACGTCAGCACGGTTTGTGGCAGCCATGATGATTACACCGCTGTTGGTGCCAAATCCGTCCATCTCTGTGAGCAACTGGTTCAACGTACTCTCGCGCTCGTCATTACCACCCATAGCAGAACTGCGTCCACGAGCACGCCCCACAGCATCTATTTCATCGATGAAAATGATGCAGGGACTCTTCTCCTTTGCCTGACGGAACAGGTCGCGCACACGGCTGGCACCCACGCCAACGAACATCTCTACGAAATCAGAACCAGACATCGAGAAGAAAGGAACATCTGCCTCGCCTGCCACAGCTTTGGCAAGCAGAGTTTTACCTGTTCCTGGAGGGCCTACGAGAAGGGCACCTTTGGGAATCTTGCCTCCTAAATGAGTGTATTTCTCAGGATTTTTCAGGAATTCCACAATCTCTTGCACCTCCTGCTTGGCACCAGCCTGACCAGCCACGTCCTTGAACGTAACCTTATTTGCCTGATCCTTGTCTACCAGTTGGGCACGGCTTTTTCCCACGCTGAAAATTCCCATGCCTCCACCTGGGCCTCCACCGCCCCCCATACGACGCATGATCATGAACCACACAAAGACGATGAGAATCAGAGGACCAAAGCTCCAGAAGAAATTCATGAACTCATCATTTCCCCGCTCGTATTTTACTTCGCCCAGATAGTTTCCAGCTTCCTGTTGCTGCTCAATGAATTCTTCCAGCTTATCCATTGATGGGAAATCGGTCTGCACGTAGGGCAATTTGCCTTGCTTCACATTGGTGGTCTTGAAGACATCACGAATGTGATCGGCCTGTACATACATCACCAAGGTTCCCTGTTTCTTGTTGGCCACAATGCGGGAGGCGTATCCGCTCTCAACATATTTCTTGAATTGAGTATAAGTTACCTCCTTGCTGGAACCTCCAGAGATACTGGGACCTCCACTGTTCAGCATCAGATAGCCCAGCACGATGGCAATCACCACGTAGAGCCACGTCAAGCTGAAGCGCGGCATCTTGGGCTGTTTCTTGTTATTGAAATTCTGCTCCTCCATAATCGTTTAGTCCAAATCAGGAATTTGAGTGAGATTGGCATCTGCCCACAAATGTTCGATATCGTAGAACTCGCGCATCTCTGGCAGGAATATATGAACGATAATGTCAGCATAGTCCATTGCCACCCATTGGGCATGACGCATACCGTCCACAGCAACAGGCTTCGCAGAGGCCTCCTCACGAGCCACATCACCCACCGAAACGGTCAAGGCCTGCACTTGCGTAGGCGAACCTCCCGTGCAAATCACAAACTGTTTACATATCGTATCATCGATTCTCGTCAAATCAGCAATCACAATGTCGCGGCCTTTCTTATCCTGAAGTCCCTTCACTATTGCGTTCAGCAACTTTTCGTCTTTACTCATCAAATTTTGTACCTGTGTATGTATATGTATAATTATGTGGGAACAAAGGTACTGAGAGTTAGGATAAAAAACAAATAATTTGCATTTTTTTGCCATAAAGATTTGCCACTTCAGAAAAAGTACGTACCTTTGCAGGCGCAAAAGTGACCGATAATTGGGCTATGGTGTAATGGTAACACTGCAGATTCTGGTCCTGCCTTTCCTGGTTCGAGTCCGGGTAGCCCAACGACATAAGGTCTGCGAGTGCCAACGTGGTGCCAGACATGTCAGGTCACAAAGCGATTGGGCTATGGTGTAATGGTAACACTGCAGATTCTGGTCCTGCCTTTCCTGGTTCGAGTCCGGGTAGCCCAACCAAGACAAACCGCCGTTCAACACGACGGTTTCTTTTTTTCCCCAACATGATATCAGTATCCAACGAAGACTTTCGGGCAATGGAACATGGCCTTTTCCAACACGTTGAAAACATCATCTTCAGGGAGGGCACTTTGTAAGAAACTGATTATCAGGAAGGAAGAGAAGCGGAAAGAGCAAAGCGTGACAATTAGGACAATTATTTTTCGCACGTTCCGCTGCCTGCGAGGGAGGGAGAATCTTCTCTAAACAATTAGTTATAATGATAATACAACTAACTAATATACATATATTTATAAAGTTATTAGTTGTTGTATATATGTGTGTTTATTATTATATATAGGTTCGTTGGCTATTGAACATAGGTTCGTTGGCTATTGAACATAGGTTCATTGGTTATTGAACATAGGGTTCGTTGGCTATTGAACATAGGTTCATTTATTTAAGTAATCAAGAATAGCTAAAAGCAGCAAAAAAATGCAGATTTTTGAATGAAAAATGGGTTCTTCTTCAAAGTGTTTAATGCCTGTATTGACATGGGCCGCTGCGTAGGTTTTTGAGCCCAAAGGGCGATGGTTTTTCATTCATTCTGATTGAACCCCAGAGGGGTGATGATGGGGTTGCAGGCTTTGTCTGGGGCTTGCACACAGGGGAAAGCCAGCAAACACATCGTCTCAAGACGCAATCGTAATCAGGATGAAAGGGTATTCTCGGTTTTGGTTAATTCTTCTGCGTCTTCAACTAATTTGAAGAAGAACCGAGAAATGCAGGAAAATCCTGTGTTTTGCGTTTCAAAGATAACAATATCAACGATGACGATAACCAAATTTCAACCAAAACCCCAAAAACCCTTGACTCTTAACCGTTAACCTTGAACCCCTTATTTCCCCTTGACTCTCGACATCAAAAATCATACCTCATACTTCATACCTCATACTTCAACTCTCGACTCTTGACACCTTGACAATCAACGTCATCGTTGAATCATCGTTGATTTACCACCTTTCTGTCATTCAGTCCCTTCGCTTTCATCAGAGATAGCCTTTTCCTCTTCCCTTGTCCTCTTCACGATTTCATGCTCATGTTTCACCCACAGGGTGGAATCATAGCCTGCACGGTTCACGGCCGACACCAAGTCCTCATCGACACCATCCCCTCCACCTTCCAACAATTCTTGGTCATTCACTCCAAAGACAAGCGTCCTATAGCTCATCTGTCCATTTCCTCCTTGGATGCTGATGTCGGCCACCTCAGCATATCCGTGACTATAGTCATAATCCATGTGGATATGCATCGTACTGGGTTCCCGTTCAAGATTCACCCATTGGAACATGTTTCCCACATCACCATCGAATCGGAGCAGCCGATATGTTCGGGCATCCACGTAAAGGGTTCCCTCAAGGTATCTGGTGGAGCCTATCTTTTCTGTAAACTTCTCATTCCATTTATAATCCAACCGGATGATTTCTGTGCCGTCCTTCTCTTTGATAAGGCTACTGAAAACATCGTAATATTTCTTAGTTGTCGAGAGACTTTTCATGGGTTTAATGATCTGATCCCAATAGGGGGTTGCAAATGTCTTGGGAGCCAACCCCAATTGCTTTTGTATATTAGAAGCGGTAAGGGTCATGGCGCTTTCTGCCCCCAGGGAATCTATACCTTGTATGCCACTCAACAACATAGGTTGCCTCAGATTGATTACCGAATACGCCTTCATGAATGCCTCTATCAGTTCTGTACCTTCAGGAGAGCGAAACAATGAACGGTAGAAATATACCCTCTGCTTATTTTTTGCCTTTTTATAGTCACTTTTCAGTTGGTCTATCAGTCTCCTGTAATCCACGGGAAGCACAACTACCTCCTTCAGTGTTTTTGTAAGAGGTTTCATTCTCAGTACATGCGGGATATCTGCCAGTCGGATGGAAATCTTCTCATAACCAATGTAACTGATGGCCACTATCTCATCACTTTCTCCAGATACCAAGAAATCCCCATCCTGGTTCGTGAGTGTCCCCCTTCCATTGGGCAGGTACAGCCTTACATACGGCAATGCTTCCCCTGTCTCGCTGTCCACCACATGAGCAGAAACGGTCTGCTGTGCCCATGCTGAGAATGTGAGCAAAGAAAAGAGAAATGTTATAGCTTTTCTCCTCATCTTTTTTTATAAAAAATGAAAATCATTAACAAGTTAAATGACTTTTAGTCTTATAATCTAATCATCTATATATTACGACAAATTGAATTGTATCTAAATGATATGAAAAAACGTTTTATAATTAGGTTGGAGGTTGAAATAGTTTTTTTTCAGATAACGTTCAATTAGTAAATGTTTTTTCTGAGAACTATAGAGAAATCCATTTCATAACCCAATTTGAAAAAAAGAAATAAGTATATAATAAATTATCAAATTGTATTATTAATGAAATAATTTTTTCATCTTCATATTTCTTTATGTCAGTATTTAAATTTCTATCATTAGAATTAATGTCTGTAATTTTCTGGTATAACATACTCCGTAGAAATTTTATGGGTCTCTCCGTAATTTGTTTTTATCGTACCAGAAATATTAACTCGATAACTATTGCCCCATGATGCTTTCAAGCCGATAGCAGTAGAACCAGAAATTGTAAGTGCGGCCTTTACAGATGGTTTATCTTGTCCAGAGAAAACCCCCGACCCCCATTCCACAAGAATACTCCAGCCAACGCCATATCCAGATGGACGGAAAGTTGCAGACCCTTCAGTGAGTCGTCCTCCATTACTACAACCACATCCGCAACCTGTTTCACATCCACATCCAGATGAACCATAATATCTGTGATAATATCTTGCAATATTATCAGAATCCAGCACATACCCTCCAGGCCATGTCTCCGCTGCATACATTTCCGTATAAGCTTCATGCGAGAAAGGATTGTCTATACTTCCAAGCACATCTCCATTTTGGTTGGACTCGACATTTCCACTGCTGG
>JAFZWK010000065.1 GCA_017617335.1 Bacteroidaceae bacterium
GATGTCCTTGGACTGCTTTGTTTATGAGTTTGTTTTATCTTGCAATATCCATTCGCCAAAGAAAGGGTCTTCCAATTCGTAGGCGGTAGTCTTTATCACATACCCTTGCTTAACCAGGCGCTTTATGGCGCTAAAGGTCGTGCTGGTAGGCATTGAACGGTCTGTTAGCGGATTGGTTTTCCTTGCCAGAAGGGTAAGAATCTTTCTGTCCGTTCGCTTCATGCTTATCCACAAGCGTTCGTAATCCAGATCATGTTCGTCAACTTGCTGCTTTATCGCTTCACTCACGGCATTCTCTGAGGGGTGACTATACATTATTATATTGTATGTTGCGGCTGCAAGCTGTTGCGAATAGTACGGATGCACATTGGTGAACCGAAGGATTTCATTGGCAATCTTTTCCTTTTCTTTCTGCTCCATTTCGGGCAAACGCGAAACGATATAGGAGAAGAAGTCGGCGTAGGGAATCTTCTTCAGGTTCATTCGTTGTCCGAAATGGTAGAACGGCGATTTCTTCTTCTCGAATATCTCGTTCATCATAGACTCCTGACTGCCCATGAATACGTAGTTCATCCCCTCCTGGTGTTGAATGATGGCCCTTAGCTGTTTGGCAAGGGATGGGGAGATTTCGTTTACCTCCTGGAATTCATCGAACACAACAATAAGCCTGTTTTCTGGTGTTGTTATCTTTTGCAGCAACCCCATAGCATCTTCCAATGCAACAGATGCTTTTTCCATGAGCGGCATGAAACTAAAATCCCAGCCCTCCGTTACAGGATTATATGAGATGTTGGGTGCCACGCGGAAGTGTGTCAGCAGGTGTTTCAGCTTCTCCATTTTATGCAAACGGAATACTCCACTAAGGATTTGCGCTGCCAAATCCTCTGTGCTCAGCACCTTCATAAAGTCGATGGTTATGGAGGGGCGACCAGTTTGTTGTAGTGCTTTTGCTATCAGGCTGCTTTTGCCAAACCTTCTGGGTGAAATCAGCACCAAATGGTTCTCGCTATCGAGCAACTGCTTGACGTGTTCCAGCTCTTCAATACGGTCGGTAAAGAACTCTCCTTGAACTATCGTTCCAAACTTAAATGGGTTCATAATCAGTAAGTTATGTTATGCGATATTTTTCAATGCGAAATTTCTCGCATGCAAATATACGAAGAACTGCGCAATCCGCAAAACGAATTCTGTTTTTTTTATGCAACTATTCAAAATATGGTGTGTAGCTGAACATAAAAACAGCCCAGGGAGATGTCCTTGGGCTGCTTTGCGTATTGGGGTGATGTTACTCCTTATTCAGTACCGAATAATTGATTTTCAGCAGGTTGTTCTTCCGGCAGGCTTCCTTTACTAGGTTCTCCATCTGTTCCATTTTCTTATCAGTGGTGATACTAATGATGGATTCTGTGTCTTTGTATTTGCTGATTAGTTGCATTAACTCTACGGATGTGATAGGTTTCAGCTCTGCACCTTCTATGCTACTGAACAGTTTTCCTTCGCTGTCGATGTGAATGCGGATGTTACCCGTTTTGTCTGAAGCATCTTCTTTAGGAACAACCTTGTAGTTGATGGTAAAGTTAGGATTGGTGGGATTCTTAATCTCCCGTTCCACTTTGGGTAGTGCAACCTCGGAAGTAATGTTAAAGGTGTAGCGTTTACCATCTTCACATTTCCCTGCCATTATCTTGCTGGCTTCTTTGGGGTCTACTATTTTGCCATCAACAGAACAGCATGTAATTTCCGATTTGCTGTTGATATGCATTTCAACAACAACTTCTTTGTCTTTCTGAACTGCATCTTCGATGACAGAACTTGCTTTACTGAACTCTGAGGTGGCAAAGGCGCTGAGGGCCAGTGCAATCATGGGCAGCAGGTACAGCACACGGCTGCGTCTGCTCCGATGGGGATTTGTCTTAAGCATCATACTGATTCTTTTTTTGGTTAGACTGTGATTAAAATTGTTTGCAAAAGTATAGGTGCTGGCGCCAACAGCCTTCTTTATTATCAATTCGGAATAGGAATGAGCGGAAATGCCCTCGCGCAGGACATAATCGTCAGCCTCGTACTCGTGAACATCGCGCAGGTAGATACCCAGCAGGTAAGCAAAGGGATTCCACCACTGGATGGCCTCTACGAGGGTCAGCAGGATGATGTCGAGGGAGTGATGGTAGAGAATATGAGCCTTCTCGTGCAGGACAATCTCGCGTCCGCTCTCCGTATAGTCTTTCTCGCTGATTACAATGCTTCGCAGCCAACTGAAGGGTGCCACGTTCTCTGCATGGCAATAGATGCGGATGCCTGATGGGTCGTCCTTCGTCCAGATACTCCCCCTGCGGATCACTCTGCCCATTGAGAATATCTCACGCAAGCGAATACCCAGAACAGTCATTGCCCCGATGGCATACAGGATACTGACAATGTAGAACCAGGAAATAACCCCCTCTAAACCTCCCCGTGGGGAGGCTTCTGAAAACATGGGGGTAGAGTTGGGCATCTCGACGGGTACTCCCATCTCCAGCAAACCTTTCTCTAAGGTCTGAACAGCAGGCATGGTATCCATTGAGATAGAAGA
>JAFZWK010000066.1 GCA_017617335.1 Bacteroidaceae bacterium
CAGGATGCAGAAGGATGGCGAATACTGGTGTGGCAAGTTCGCAACGGACGAGACGGACTGGCGTCTGGCAGAACTCCTTGCCAATATCCAGTTCGCCTGCCAGCGCTACTACTTTGGCGCAATGGCTGAGAACTACTTCGAGAACAAGACGAAGGAGGCCGCTATGAATGTGCAGCACCGCCAACGCACCATCGAGGCTTTCAAACGCTTGCCTGAGGAGTTCACGACAGAGGATGTCATGCGATGCTTCCAGCTGAGTAGTGATGGTGCAGCTCGTGTCAGGATAAAGAGATTAGTTGATGACCATCTGGCCGAAAAGAAAAATATAATCAAAGAAGGTAATACACATAAAGTTATATATTGCAAAACAGGGACGTTAATGATTTCATAGCGTACCACCGTACCACCGTACCATTTGCTAAAACAAATTAACACCAATTTATTATGGACCTCATCCTGAAAAGAATAGCAAAGAAGAAAACGTACACGATTGGCAGACTGGGGATTCTCCCAGCTGCCAGCGTTGACGCTAACGTTAACGTTGACGAAGGCACTTATTTCTGCGACACGATGGAACCTCCAGTACGGGAGGTGAAGACGAAAAGCAGAGGTGGGATAACACAGAAACCCTTCGCCATCCCTGAGGGGCGTTATCCTGTGGTGATTACCTACTCCCCAAAGTTCAAGAAGTGGCTTCCTCTGCTGCTCAACGTCCCCCAGTTCAGCGGCATCCGCATCCATGCTGGCAATACGCCCAGAGATACGGCAGGTTGCATTTTGGTGGGTGAGAACAAGCAAGTGGGGCAACTCCTCAACTCGAACCTCTGGCTCAACAGACTGAAGCAGGAGATTGTGGAAGCGAAGGAGAGAGGTGAGGGAGTGTGGATTACGATCAGGTAAACATCTACCATTTACCATTTACCATTTACCATTTACTATTTACCATTTACCATTTACTATTTACCATCTAACCATTTAACCATTTACTATCTACTATTTACCATTTCTTGCTGAGTTATGAAAATATTTGCGTTTTTTTAGGCCGTATTATTAGAATGTCGTATATTTGTCGGCAGTAGGACTTACATCCTGCGCAAAAATGAAACTATATGAAAAGAAATATTCTCATCGCCTTGCTTGCAGTCCTCACGTTGACTGGATGGGCAAAGGACGCAAAGAACAAGGCTGTCGTCAGCCAGACGAAGAACAGCATCACCTTTGTGGTGGACAAGGGTCTGAAACCTGTTGATGATAAGTCTCTCCGATATCAAATCAAAGATGGTGAAAAGATAGCCCATTACTGGGTGTCAGAGGAGAAAATCCCTGAAGACTACCATAACATTGTGGCCATCAGCTTTGCTGAGGAGAAGAGTCTGCGCAGTTTCAGGGGAAAGGATGAATTCTTCAAAAGCATCAAGTACGCATACGAGAACCATAAGGCCCTGGTGCTGTCGCCTGACATGGTTTGGCTGGCCATCAGCCAGGGCTTTGCCCGCTACGTGAATGCTCACTCTGAGGAGATGCGCCACCAGCTGGTGAACCACGAGGGGAAGATGGACTTGGTGATACGCTCGGACCGCGACCTCCTGAAAGATGAGGTAAACTGGCCCCAGCTGGTGGGCGACTTTGCGGCGGAGATTGCCAAATATACCAAGGAGGATATTGCACAGATGCTCACGGCAGACTTCACGACGACCACGCCAGCTGAGCGCGTAGCCTCGCAGATTACGCTGATGGAGAGCGTAAAGACGTACTTCCAGTACCGCGTTATGTATGCCTCCTGCGGTATCCCCCGCATCACGCTGAGGGGTACGCCAGAGGACTGGCAGAAGGTGCTGGAGAAGACGCGCAAGCTGGGAATCGGTGGGCTGGAAGAATGGATGAAGAGCCTGGAGCCTATACTGACGGAATTCATCCGTACCGCCGAGGGAGAGCCTGACCGCACGTTCTGGAAGGACATCGTGAAGAGGCAACCCGTAGATGAACTGGAAGGCGGTGGCTGCAGCAGAAAAAAGCCAACCAAACTGGACGGATGGTTCCTGAAGCTGTTCCCCAACGAGGATGGAAAGACACCTGACGAAATCTATCACACACAAGATATGCCCGCCGAGTATGTGCGCGTGGGCTTCAAATACGATGAGATAGACTCCGAGCTGGGGACTGTAAAGAACGAGGTGGACATGGAACTGTGGGCAGGCTTCGTGGGAGCCATAGAGGACACGCTCACCAATACCATCATACCGAAGATCGGCTGGCTGGTGCGCAGGGCAGAGAGTGACAGGGATGTGTACAACAGGCTTTCCGCAGCAAATGAGAAAGGCGTGATAGACTTGCGCGTGCAGCAGGTGCCCAAAGCCCTCAGTTGGCTGGAGCATATCAAGAAGCTGTGCCTTCAGTTTACCGATAAGGTGGACCTGCCCGAATGGATGGACAAGATAACCATCGACAAGCTTGTCATCGTTGGCGAGATACAGGAGGAAGAGAAAGAAGCCATCAGGAAACGCTTTCCGAATGTGGAGTTTTCAAAATGGTGAAAACCGCAGCAAAACAGAGAGCCTTTTACATCACTCCGTAACGACGGTAAGTTGGCCAGCCTTTAGCATGTCATTGTGATCGACAAACCATCCCTTGAGGGGTTTCTTTCCACAAAGAATACGAGAAATCTTCTCACCTGTTCCCTCACGGAGAATCTGAACACTACGATCATCACCCATCGTAAAGGTGACCTTGGGGAAAAGAGGCACGGTAACAATGTACTCAGGGTCGGCTGGCGAATAGGTGTAGATGCCTATCGCATTGAATACGTACCAGGCTGATGTCTCGCCAGCATCGTCCATGCCTGCGTAGGCAAGATGATCCTCGCCCATATCGTAGTACTTCTCCATGAGGATATTGAGGATGTGCTGAGCCTTCTCCTGCTTTCCTATGAAATAATAGGTATAGGGAACGCTGTGGTCAGGTTGGTTGCCGTGACAATAGTTGCCAAGAAAGCCTGTGAGGTTCCATGCCTCGTACTGACGCCAGGGTTCGCTGAAGAGGGAATCGAGTTTCTGCTCCACAGCCTGATGACTGGGATAAAGGGCTATCATGCCCTCAGGGTCGTGGGGCGCGTAGAAAAGACTTTGCCACGCATTTGCCTCGCGATACATGTAGGCATAATAGGGATAATAGGGATCAAAGTCCTGAATCCACTCTCCGCTCTCTATCTTGCCGCGCCAGAAGCCTGTGCTGGGGTCGAACAGGTTCTTGTAGTTACCTGTGCGGCTCATGAGAAGCTTGTAGTTCTGCTTATCACCCAACACCTTGGCTATCTGAGCCACAGCATAGTCGTCGTAGGAATATTCCTGCGTCTTGGTGACGGCTGCCTTGTATTCATCTTCAGTAGGAACGTTGGTGGTGTCCTTCTCGGCTATCCATCCCTGGCGGATATACTCGTCGAGGAAAGGTCGCCCGCCTCGACCTGGCACGGTGGCATTGCGCAGGAGAAGTTTGTAGGAACGCTGGAGATCGAAGCCCTGAGTGCCTCGCAACCAGGTGCCTGCCACGAAGGTGCTGGCATGGTCGCCATGAAAGAAGGTGGGCATATAGCCGCCACGCTTCTCGCCTTTATCCGTAATGGAGCGGATGATATCGACAGCTACATCAGGGGAGATGATACCCAGCAGAATAAGCTTGTTGCGATAGGTGTCCCAAAAGGAGGGATCTGTGTAATAGCGGAAATCTGACTGAACGACCTGACCGCGAACATCCATGTACTGACCGTTCACATCACTGCGCAGGGCAGGCCAGAGGAAACTTCGATAGAGGCAGCTGTAGAAGAGACCACGCTGGCGGTCAGTTCCGCCCTCTACCTGGATGTGGCCAAGAAGGCGCTCCCACGTCTGGTCGGCTTCCCTACGCACTTCAGCAAAGGACTTGTTGAGCATCTCTGCCTCAAGGTTCTGGCGGGCGTTCTCGATGCTGACGAAACTGAAGCCGAACTTGACCTCGAGAGGATCAGCACCTACATTATTGAGAAAGTCCACGAGAGCCACCTGATGCTTGGTGTCACGTTCCATCCGGACACCAGCAACGGGGAGATTGCTGACGGCATAGAAATAGATGCGTCCCTCGCCATCCTGAAAGCCCTGGAAGCTGTGATCGCCTGCCTGCTCGATGTTGTATCGGCGAGGGCGGTTGTTGTTGCGAGTGATGTCCACAAGCAGCCGCTTCTTGTCAGAGGGACGGAAGGTGTAGCGATGATAGCCGCAGCGGAGGGTGCTGGTGAACTCTGCCTGTACACCGTAGCGCTCGAGATAGACGCTGTAGTATCCAGGATGAGCCTCCTCGCGCTGATGCGAGAAATGGGAGGCATAGTTGCAGGGATAGAAGATGCCTGTAACAGGCATAACGGGCAGATGCAGCAAGTTCCAATGTCCCTTGGCGGTATGGCCGAAGCCATAGATCTCGTGATCCTCGTACTGATAACCGGCTCCGCTGTGGTACTTGGTGATGGGAGTAAGCTGAACCATCGCGTTGGGAAGGGCTGAACCAGGGAACACTTCAGCTCCCCACGCCCGTTTCTCTTCGGTATGGGTGTAGCCGAGATCCTCAGGGAGCCACAGGGTGGCAGTACCGAGCAGAGGGTTGACATACTGGGTGAGGGAGGTGCTTTGGGCACGAACGGGGACTCCACATGCAGGAATAAGGAAACATAAAGAGAGCAACAGGGAAATTCTTCTTTTCATTTTAGGGTTAGATTTGTGGGAAATTATCGACTTCATTCTTGTTCTTCATCTGGTCATAAAGGTCGGAAATGTGCTGGGCAATGGTGATATCAAGGTAATTGATACCAAGCTTCCTGCGAACGCGTTGGCGAGACTTCTTGACGCTGTCTGGAAGGATGTTCAGAAGACGTGAGATCTGGTGAGTGTTGAGGTTGGATAAGGCATAGACACAGATCTTCAGGTCGGTAGGGGTCAACGTGGGATAGGTGGTACTGATCATGTTGAGAAGACCTGGATAGTCATTCTCTAACTCGAGGGAGAACGTGTCCCAGTTGGTTTCATCCGTAATGTGGTGGCGGATGATGTTTTTTACCTGTCGAACTACATTCTTATCGCCATCGGATGTCTCATTGCTGACAATCTGGTTGATGGTGTTGAGGGCATTCTTCTGATCTGCCAGGATGATGTTGGCAGTAGCATATTTCTCTTTCCTTTGCCCCATTTCTTTCTTCAGACGTTCGTTCTCGTGAATCTTTCGCAGCGTTTCCTTACGGTTCTTCCTCCAGTTGTAGAAATTGTAGAAAGCAATGATGATGGTAATGATAAGGGCAAGGTTCCAAAAGAGGTTCAGGATTACCCGCTCGCGCTTGTTGCGAATCTCCACCCTGCGCACTTCCTTTTCATTGTCGGCAATGCTGCGTATAATCTCCTCAGAAACGATGTTCTGGAGGGTAGAGACGAGAGAGTCGTTCATCTCATTGCTCTTTTCCATATAATAATAAGCACTGTCCGTCTGGTTCTGCAGGGCAAAGAGGGTAGCCATCGACTTGTAGGAATCATACCGCCCTGGGAAGTCGAAAATCTGGATGAGAGAAGGCTGTACGGCCACCTGAAGATGATGGTAGGCACTATCCAGCTGGCCTGTTGAGAGGAAATACTTGCCACGTGTCTTGCTGCACAGCGCATACTGAAGATGATCCTCAGGGTATTTTTGAGCCATCTGAAGGGCTCGACGACTGAAATCGTCCTTTTCCTCGAGGGTTGGAGTGAACTCGCAGAGAGTGCGCAGAATGTCGATGTGGAGGGTCGTGTCACGTTGCACCATAGCATCATCCACAATCTCGCGGAGCATGTCATAAGCCTCCTGATGATTGCCCATTGCATACACCTGACGGGCAATGCGGCGCACCAGATAGCACTGATAGGCAGAGCGGCCATGTGACTCCAATATCTTATAAGGCTCCAGCAGCACCTGATAGGCCTTCTCATGCTGATTCAGGCGATCAAAAATGGTTCCTAAATAGAAATAAATCTGGTACTGGCGTGCGACATCACCAATCTCAGTGAAATAGTCCAACAGAGAGCGGAGGGAAAGGTAACGACGGAAGAGGTCGTTCGGATAAAGTGCATTGGCCCTCGTGATCTGCAGGCGCATGTAATCATATTTAAAGATGGTAGTGTCCATCATCACCAAAGCTCGATCCTGAAGCCTGAGAGCCTTCTCTCCACCAGATGTCTCAGCATCGCAGATAAAGACTCGCCAACGCAGGACCCTATCCTCAGGATGCTTGCGCGAGAGACGATAAAGCTCACGAACTACCGTTTCCTGGTCAACGGGACCTATCATCGAGTCGTAACGATGAAGGAGTTCTGCAGATTCTGGGGTACAATAAGGCCAAATCTCGTTTTCGTGTGATGGGGTACAACAAACGCACGAAAAAAGAAGAAATGTTAGCAAAAATGTTGCAAATAGTCTTTTTTTGTCACTTTTCATGTTGCAAAAATAGCTACTTTTTCACAAAACAGCAAGTTTTAGGGGGACAAATTGGGGGACAAAAGAGAAGTACCCGTAAATGTACCCCTATCTTGTGATATGTTTTCTTGCATAACATTATAAATTTGCATCAGAAATTTTTATCTAACTAACAAACGGTTTCATGTTCGCCAAAAGCAACACTACAGCAAACAAATGGATTATGTTGTACAAACTCTCTGCTCGAGTGAATGAATTCCCAACTCAATGGAATTGCGTTTTTTGGTCAAAATGAAGATTAGTGTTAATTGATATGTAGTGTAAGGCGGAAGGGTTGCGACGTGAGTCGCGGCCCTTTTTTTTCTGTTTCCGCGAAAGATATCCATCCTGAAAAGCGTCCTTTCTTTTAGAAAACAACAACGTGTCGCGTTTGAGGTTTCAACGTGTTGTCTTTCTCATTTCAACGTGTTGTGTCTTAAATCGCGATTATATCTCTCTGCGTCCTTTTCTTCTTACCTTGAATCTTAATAATAATGTAAAGGTGGGAAGGGAAAAGCTTTTTTTGCCTATTTTTCAGTTTTTGGACTTCAGAAATTTGCTTGGTATCCTGAAATGGTTTATCTTTACAAAAAAAACATGAAAGTTAGACCATCATACAAGCTGATGCTCTTTTCGGCAAGGAAAGCGCTTTCTTTGTGGATGCTCCTTGGAATAGGGATGAGTGTCTATGCACAAAACTTCCGTTTTGCACAGATGACGGACATTCACCTGAGCCCTGGCAACAAGAATCACGAGGAGGACCTGATGAACAGCATCAAAGAGATAAACTCGACGGAAGGAGTGGACTTTGTGCTCATAACAGGTGATATCAGCGAAAGAGGTGACCGCGAGACGCTCATGCGTGCCAAGGAACTTTTCAGCAACTTAAAATCTCCCTATTACATCGTGATGGGGAACCATGAGACAAAATGGAGCGACTCGGGTTGCACCGCTTGGCAAGAGGTCTTCGGCTACGAGCGCTTCCAGATGAGGCATCAGGGAGTGCACTTCCTGGGATTCAACACGGGCCCCCTGATGAGAATGGCCTATGGTCATGTTGTGCCGCAAGACCTGAGCTGGCTGGACGAGGAACTGGGGAAGTTGCCTAAGGATGCACCTGCCATCATCGTGACGCATTATCCCCTGCTGGACGGCGATGTAGACAACTGGTATCAGGTGACGGACGTGCTAAGGAAATATAATGTTCGCCTTTGTATAGGAGGTCATTACCACGCATTAAAGGATTTCTCCTACGACGGAATCCCTGGAGTATTGATGCGTTCTAATCTACGTGATGGAGAAGGAAGGTCAGGATTCGGCTTGTATGAAGTGACTCCTGACAGTATAAGGGTGATGGTGTGCAATCATGGAGTGGAACCCTTCCAATTGGCTTGCTACAGTATGCGCGGCCCCATCAAGGACATGAATGGAAACATCCTTGACCCCAAGGCTGGTGCAGACCATTATCCCAGCATGGAGGACAACACGACCTACAGCAACGTGAAGGAGACCTGGATACAGAAAACTGGTGTGGGAGTATACAGCAGCCCTGCCTACAGTAAGGGACGTGTCTTTGTGGGCGATGATCTGGGCATTTTGACCGCTTATGATGTCAAGACAGGGAAGCAACTATGGCAATTCAGGACGAAAGCCCGCATCGTGGGCACTCCTGCTGCAGCCAACGGCATCGTGGTGACTGGTTCAGCCGACCACAGCATCTATGGCGTATCTGCCAAGACAGGAAAACTGTTGTGGAGGGTGGAATGTGGTGCACCTGTGCTGGGAGCCGTGACGATCGATGGGGGACAATGCTTCGTGGGAGCAAGCGATCATAAGATGCGTTGCATAGCCCTGAAGACAGGCAAGATTGTCTGGACACTGGACGGAGTGGAAGGATACATCGAAACCAAGCCGCTGGTGACCAGTCAGCACGTTGTCTTCGGAGCATGGGATAACCTGCTCTATAGTGCAAGCCGCAAGGATGGGACACTGGAATGGAAATGGAAGGTAGAGAAGGGAAGCACGCACTACAGCCCTGCTGCCGTATGGCCTGTGGAGGCCGAAGGAAAAGTCTTTGTGGCTGATCCTGACCGCGCCTTGTCGGCCATTGATGCCCAAACGGGACAGACGGTGTGGAGAACGAAGCAGTCAATGGTGCGCGAAACCATCGGACTCTCGAAGGATAAGGAGCGCATCTACAGCAAGACGATGAACGACAGCATTGTGTGCTACCAGACAGCAGGGACGCAACCTGTTGAGCTGTGGGCCACCGCTGTTGGATTCGGCTACGAGCACGCTCCGAGCATGCCTGTCGAACAGGATGGAGTTGTCTATGGAAGCACGAAGGAAGGCATGATCTTCGCTTTGGAAGCCAAAAAGGGAACCCTGCTGTGGCGCCACAAAATTGGAAACTCGCTGATCAGCACCGTAGTGCCCATCGGCAAGCGACGCATCCTCTTCACGAGTTCGGACGGTGTGATAGGAATGTTGACAGATAGAGAATGAATGAAGAAAAAAATAAAATATTTAACCCTATAAAAACGAAAAAATGAAACCTTTTGTAAAACCTATCCTGGCAGTCGTAGTATTCCTGCTTTTCCAAGCGTTGGGAGGCATTTTTTTTGTCATCTTCAAGAGTGTCATAAATCCAGGGAGTATCAGCGAAGAAAGCTTGACAGCAAATCCCACCGCGTTGGGGAGCATTCTGATTGTGAGTGGCCTGTTTGCCGTGCTTGCCTGTTGGCTCGTGCTGAAAATGATCAGGATGAAAGAAACCTTTGATGCCAGCCGCATCGACTGGGGGTGGGCTTGTGTGGCTATTCTGGCTGCCGTTGCAGGAATCTTTGCAAGCGATTTGCTGAGTGAGCGGTTCGAACTGCCCAATTTGTTGGAAGAACAGATAAAGGACATGGCACATAACTTCTGGGGCATCTTGGCTGTGGCTATCATAGGACCTGTCGTGGAGGAACTTGTTTTCCGCGAGGCTATCCTGGGACACATGTTGCGAAATAGAGTGGAACCCTGGACGGCTATGATAGTATCTGCCATCCTCTTTGGAGCAATTCACATGAATCCTGCACAGATTCCCTTCGCAGCCATCATGGGACTTCTGCTTGCCATCATCTACTACAAGACAGGCAACATCATTATTACCAGCATCATTCACATCCTCAACAATTCTCTGGCTGTGTTTGAAATGAACCTGCTTGGCGACAAGGTAGACACGTTCTCCTATACGGAATGGATGGGCGGCCAAACAGTTGCTTCAAGGGTTATCTTCTTGGGAGCTGCCCTCTCTATCTACTTGATATGGAAGTACTGGAAGAACGTGAAGGAACCAGTTTATTTCCTTGAAGAGAAGAATGACTTAGAACCTGAAATCGACCCATGTCAATCGTGTGAGAACGCTGACGAGGAATGAAGGAAAAAGCTGACCAGAAGATAGCGGGTCACGACAAACACAACGATATGCCAAAGCTACACAAACTTACAATTCTGATTCTCTGTCTCTGCTGCTGTCCTGTCTTCGCGACAGAACCACGATGGGACAACGAGAGGATCACGCTGGGCGATGAGAAGGAAGAACTCTACCTGCCTCTGCTGGAGGGTCAACGTGTTGCGCTGTTCAGCAATCAGACGGGATGCCAGAAATCAGGAGAGCACGTTCTGGACGTGCTGATACGGAAAGGTGTCAATGTGACCACTCTCTTCTCGCCAGAGCATGGATTCCGTGGAACTGCGGATGCAGGTGAACGAGTAAGCAGCAGCGTGGACGAAAAGACAGGCATTCCCATCCTCTCGCTCTACGATGGGAAAAAGATGGGGCCTAGCGACGAGACGATGCAGGGTTTCGACGTGTTGCTTGTGGACATTCAAGACGTTGGGTTGCGCTTCTACACCTATTACGTGACGATGCTGCAACTGATGCGACGCTGCAGCGAATGCGACAAGAGAGTGATTATTCTGGATCGGCCGAATCCCAACGGGCATTTTGTGGACGGTCCCATTCTGGACATGAAACTGAAGAGTGGAGTGGGAGCACTCCCCATCCCCATTGTGCACGGCATGACCTTAGGCGAGTTGGCTTTCATGGCACAGGGAGAAGGCTGGATTCCAGCCTCTCGACTGGAGGTGATTCCCTGCTCAGGTTACACCCACCAAAGCCTGTATGCCCTTCCCACGGCTCCAAGTCCCAACCTGCCCAACATGCGTTCAATCTATCTCTATCCCAGCCTCTGCTACTTCGAGGGGACTCCTATCTCATTGGGACGCGGAACGGAAGCACCCTTCCAACTCTATGGGCATCCTAGCTTTACGGGTTACCAGTTCACCTTCACCCCTGAGAGCCGACCAGGTGCGAAGAATCCACCCCAGAAGGGGAAAGAGTGTCGTGGAGTGGATCTGAGAGTCCTGGATATGGGCGAGTTGCAACAGCTGAGACGCATTGACTTGAGCTATCTGATAGATGCCTACATTCGCTTCCCACAGAAGGAAGAGTTTTTCCAACGAGGGGGCAATTTCTTCGACTTGCTGATGGGACAAACCCGCATCCGCGAGATGATTGTGGCTGGAGCCTCGGCAGCAGAGATAGAAGCCTCGTGGAAAGACGACGTGGAGCGATTCAAGCAGCAACGAAGGAAATACCTGATTTATGCGGAATAAAAACTGACACGTCAAAACCACGGTAGAAACATCCTCTTCATCATCCTGATATTGATATGCAGCAACGTTTAAAAAGCGGAAGGAATCAATCAATGGAGAACCTTTATGGACTTGCGAAATGGAAAAAATAGACCTGCGTGCTGGTTTTCGGCATCCACCCATACGATACGGCAACATGCCCTTCTGCTGATGGATTGGATATTTGCTGAATCTGTAACGACTTTACCATTTATTTAGAATGACACTACTCCGTTTCCTTCTCCCGTTTATCCTCCCTCTTTTTTTCACTACTCCCTGCCAAGGTCGCAGGTCTAATCTCTTATCATCGCTCAAGAGCCCCATCCTGCTGCGCGGTAATGATTCTATTGCCTATCGCGACCCTGCCGTAGCCTATCATCATGGTACTTTTTTCCTTTTCTATACGGTCACTAAGACTACACCCGATAGCATCTACAGCTTCGTAGCACAAAGCCAAAGCAGCGATCTCGTTCACTGGACATTGCCCCAACCCATTACGCCTGCCTCCCAGATTATGGGCTTCTCCAGTCCTGGCAACGTCATCCGTTACCGAGGGCAGTATGTGCTATGTCTGCAGTCCTATCCCAGACCTAACTACCTTCCTGGGCAAGGAGTGCGCTACGGCAACGACCAAGCGCGCCTCTTCATCATCCGAAGCCACGATATGAAGCACTGGTCGCAGCCCGAATTACTACGGGTTAAGGGAGATGTTCCCGTCTCTTCCATGGGGAGGATGATAGACCCTTACCTGATTCAGGATAAGGATGAGCCTGGAAAATGGTGGTGTTTCTACAAGCAGAATGGCGTCAGTATGTCTTACTCCCATGACCTTACGCACTGGATTCCCTACGGACGGACAGACTGCGGTGAAAACGTTAGCCTTCTGGTCGATAATGGCGAATACGTTCTCTTTCACTCTCCCCAGAATGGTATTGGCGTGAAGCGTTCGACCGACCTCCTGCATTGGCGCGACGACGGACTCCTTATCACTCTGGGACAACAGCAATGGGACTGGGCACGCGGTCGTATCACAGCCGCCACCGTCATCGATTTGCGAAGTGTGCGGCGAATCGGATGTTATCTGATGTTCTTTCACGGCTCTGGCCCATTGACAGAACCCGAAGGTGATTTCGACCGCAATGCCTCCCTCGGTATAGCCTGGAGCACAGACCTCCAGACTTGGCACTATCCCATGTAGTTGGTGGGAGAGGGAGAATAATCACTTCCACCAGAATTTGCAAATTAAACTAAGTTTTATTTGCATTATCGCTCGCTTAATCGTATCTTTGTAGCATGAAAAAAATATATATCATGAGAAAACTGTTGATTCTGTTGTTCTGCTGCAGTACTCTGCAAGCTCAGGAGTATGCCCAAGCTTATAAAGGTTATCCCTCACGCAAGGGAGAAATAGACATTCGTACAGGTTTCCAGAATCCACCCAAGGGATACGGTAATGTGCCTTTCTACTGGTGGACAGGAGACTCGCTGAAATTGGAGCGACTCCAGGAGCAGCTGGAGATCCTTTCGGAAGCCTCAACCGACGGACTTTGCGTGAGCTACAACCACACCCATGCAGAAGTGGATACGGCCCTGAATGCAGCAGGGCACGGCCCCTGCGGGCGTGTTCAGAGCGGAGAACCCTACGTGATGAAGGACGATGAATGGTGGCAGATTTGGAACTCATTCTCTGGCCAATGCGCAGACAAAGGAATCGGTTTGGGAATGGATGACTATGTGGTAGCGTGGCCCAGGAATGGGGAGTTCATTGACGACGTGTTGAGTCTGCCCGAGATAAAGGAGCACCAGGGGCAGCTAAGGATGAGCATCATCGGACCTGGCGAGAAGAAACCGGAACATACGCTGACGACAAGGCAGAAAGTTGGGACAGACAGTCTCATCGTCATCTACACGACACCAGCACCTGAACTGAGTCCGACCTTCGGGCAACAGATGATAAAGCATTACTTCCAAGACTTTGAGGATCACATGGACAATCATGGACGCGAAGGAATGAACTATTTCTTTCAGGACGAATTGCAATACAACCTGAACCTTCACTCGTGGACTGACGATCTTCCTCAAGAATTCTTGAAAAGGAAAGGATATGACATCGTGCCGCTTCTACCTGATCTCTTCGACGTGGAAACAGGAAAAGACATAGACGAAGAACGGAGAGACGAAATTTCTCGCACGAGGCTGGATTATGCGGAAGTGGTAACCCAATTGGCAGAGGAACGTTATTTCAAGCCCATTTATCAATGGCATGCCGACAAGGGTCTCATTTATGGAAGCGACAACGAAGGACGAGGCATGAATCCTACCCAATATCTGGATTATTTCCGAGTAGAGAAATGGTTTACGGCTCCAGGTAATGATGCTCCAGCCAGAGGAAGCAGTTTCACCCAGACAAAAGTGTCGAGTAGTGCAGCTCATCTTTACCAGCGGCCTCGCGTCTGGTTAGAAGCTTTCCACAGCATGGGATGGGATGCGAATGGAGCTCTGCTGACTCACCAGTTGGATCATCACATCATCGCTGGCGGCAACTTGCTCTGCATGCACGGACTCTATTACTCCACACACGGCGGATGGTGGGAGTGGGCACCTCCCTGTTTCCACTTCCGTATGCCATACTGGCCTCACATGAAGGTATGGCTAAAATACGCCGAACGTCTTTGCTTCCTGCTCAGTCAAGGCATTCATGTGGCTGACGTGGCCATCCTTTACCCCACTGAAACCTTGCAGGCCTTCCCAGGCGCTTCACCCAATCTATCATTCTCTGTGGGGAATGAACTGAGTCCTCACGGCATCGACTTCGACTTCATCGATTACGCCTCGCTCCAGAAGGCTGAGATTCGAGACCAGCGTTTGAACATCTCTGAAGAGAACTATCGAGTGCTTGTTCTGGCTGACACAAGAGCTGCTCATGCCGAGACCCTACAGAAAATCCATGAGTTTGCAGCAAAGGGAGGCATCGTGGTGGCTCTGGGAACCTTGAAGAAGGATTTGCAGCAAGACGAGAACATCATCAAGGTAAGCTCTCCTGCAGAAGTTCGCAAGTTGGTGGTTAACAAGACAACGACTGACTTCAACTCCTCATCAGCAGAGGGACGAGTGTTGCATCGCCACATAGGGAATCAGGAAGTCTACATGGTGATGGACATTCCTCATGGAGACGAACTCTTCTTCCGCTCACACGGCAAGCTTGAGGTCTGGGATGCCCAGCACGGCACCATCAAGGAAGTACCTGTCCTGAGGACTGACGACCAAGGAACCTGGGTATATTTCGATGGCGAGAAGGAAGCCTCGCGACTCTATGTCTTCTCCCCAGGAAATCCCACGTATGAAACGAAAACAGCAGAGGAGAAGACCCAAGAAAGAGTCATCCCATTGGCAGGAGACTGGGACATTACCATCGTTCCTACAATGGATAACAAGTGGGGAGATTTCCGTCTTCCTCCTTCTCCTGGAAAGATTGGTGTGGAGGCCCGAGAGATGAAGTGCTTCTTCCTACCGGGAACGGGGAAGCTTAGGGTGGGGGAACTGATGGCAGCCGCAGATGCCGTCGACTACATCTATGGATATGGACCTTATATGGAAACCGCTACCGTTTCTCGACACCGTTCCATAGAAGAGGTTACTCAGGATGCTCTCAGCCCGAATCCAAGAATTGCCTGGCGCCCCTATGTCTTCTCTTGGCAATATGGAGTGTTCGACAGCCCTGGCGGACAAGGGTATCATGGGCTGAAGGCCAAGGTGGAAAGCAAGTTCCTGATTTTGGACCAAGGGGGACACCAACTTTTCAGAACGTACGTTTATGCCCCCTCCGACGGAAGCTATCGGATGATTGTGGAGGGTGTGAAGCCTCACGGTATCCATTTGGACGGGAAGCCCGCCGAAGCGGGACTCGTCTCTCTGCAGAAAGGATGGCATTCCCTGTTACTTACCTACGCCAACACAAAGGCAACCGGATATAGTCTGGAGGGGATGCGCAGCAGTAGTATCGATAGGCGCGACCGCTCGATGGTAATGTTTTATTCTGCCGATGAGCCCGAACCGAAGACGGTAGGCGAATATGAGCCCATCGTGGCCTCGAAATGGTTCGGCACACGATTCCTGCCCTTCGACATCCGGGGAGGGGTAAAAGGACGCTGGCTCTACAGGTTCCCTTCTGCTCCAGGAACCTCCGAGATGCATTTCGATGTGAAAGGCAAAATACAAGGTATTTGGGTGGATGGAAAGAAGACTGCCCTGCCTGATCGGGAGGGAAACCTGACACTGAAAGAGGTGAGCCCTCACCCTGTGGACGTTTACGTATTGGGGCAAACAGACCTTGGTGTCTCCGGAGCTGATTTCTTCCGTGAACCCGTTGGCATAACGTGCAAGGGTGGCAGGATGCCCGTGGGTGACTGGACGCAGCACGGTGCCCTAAAGTTCTATTCAGGTGGAATAAGCTACAAACATACATTCCGATTGGATGACACGAGGGGACCTATCCGCTTAGACCTTGGTTCCGTGGATGCGACGTGTGAAGTGGCTGTGAACGGACGACACGTGGATGTCCTGATCAACGCGCCATACGTGGTCGATATCACAGATTTCGTCAAAACGGGGGATAATGAAGTGGAAGTCCTCGTGTACAGTTCGTTGGCAAATCACTACCTGACAATTCCTTCACCCTATAAGGGAACGCCTCATGCAGGATTGCTGGGACCAGTAGTGGTGAAAACGGGTGGTAAATAAAATCATCTTGTCATATACAAGCAACAGAAAGGAAGGATTCATGAGGGCAAGGAAATCGACAAGTATACTGAGATGGATGATGATCTGTCTCGTCGGATTGATGACAATCAGCAATGCCGAAGGAGGAAAGAAAAAGGTGTATATCACTTATGTCCTGCATGGCAACATGAACTACGACCGCTACGTGAGGCCTACCATTTGGAAGGAATTCCCCGTCATCTACGACAACCTGCTGGACTTCATGGATGAACACCCTGACTTCAAAGGGCAGCTGCAATTCAGCGGACAAACCTTCGGATCGCTTCTGCAAGCTGCTCCTGACGTCATCGAGCACGCCATGAGGATTCACCAACGAGGGCAACTCAATCTGACTGGAACGTTCTACAGCGAACCTGTAAACGTGAACATGGACGGAGAGACAAATTATCGGTGCGCCTGGCTCGGCACAAAGATCATAGAGGATTACATCGGAGAAAAAACCGATGGTTTTTACTTGCAGGAACGCGCCTATCATGCCCAGTTGCCTTGGATACTGAAAAACTCTGGTGTCAGCTGGACGCCTATCATCACCAATGATGAATCGTGGTATCCTTTCCGACTTAAGGGACAGGATGGAACTCTCAGCGTTTGTGTTCCCATAACACGAGACCGAAGCAAGGTTGGCGAGTTGGCCACCAAAGCGCCTAAGAATGCCCTCATCTGCATCGAAGAAGACTACGAAATCCCCCAAAGTTTCACTTCCACCTATCAACGTGTCGCAGATTTCAATATGGAGAGTAAGGACGTGGAGGTCATCTGGATTACCGTAAAGGACTATATAAAGAGGTTTGGGGTGAAGGAAGAGAAATATGTGGACCATAGTGCAAAGGCTCAGAGCAGTGAAAACGGGACTTATTCCCGCTGGACAGCTGACCCTCTGGATATCATTGTGCAGGACCAGACCAACCAAAGCATGGATGACTTCCGGGCAGCCAAGATAGTGAATGCGCTGGCTCGCGAACTATATGGAATCAAACTGGACGAACCTTTCAACTCCAGCGATGCCTCGCTGCCCCACACAGCTCTGGTTTGGAATATCGAACGGGCAGATCTCTATCCAGACATTGAGAGTCGCTATCTGGCACGCGATGATGAAGTGACCTTATTGAGCAAGGCTGAACATTTGCTGCTTTGGGCCGTAAACAGCGATGCAAAAGGGTGGTATCCTCTCTACGAGAAACGATGTGAGCGTCTCAATTCATTCCAAGGATGCAGCGCCTTGAGCCGGACTCTCATCCAGAAAGGAATGAATCTGCTGAGCAGTCAGATGAAAATGAACGGCTACAATCAGTATTATGTCCTGCTGAATACAGAGCCTGCCCGCACCTGTGAAATCCAGCTTGAAACGGACGCGCCTTATGAAATCTATGACTACACGAACGGGCAGAAAGTTCCCAGCCAATGTACTCTGGAAAACGGGAAATATCAAATCAGAGCTTTGGCGGAAGCTCCCTCGTATGGTTATATGGTATTGGGAGCCAGGAAAGCAGAACGAGCCCAACGAATGGAGTGGATTGAAGGGACCTCCATCAGCAGGGATGGTATCACGTTGACTGCCGAAGGAGACCACATCCTGATGAAGGCCGGTGGGCAAACAAACGAGATTTGCCTAGACGCAATTAAAGTGAAAGCATTGGCAGAAATGAATGATGGAAAGGGTGACGACGCCTGGCGACCCGCAAAACCATACGGAGAACCTCGCGTCCGGATCTGCACGAACGGCTTGTGGCCTCAACTGAGGATCGAGACCCAGTTGGATTGGCTTATTCATCTGCAAGAGATTTTCACCATTGAGGGCGATAAGGTTCGCATCCGTCTACAGTTTGTCTTCCCTCATCCCACTCTGGTGCGGGGCATCAAGAGCAAGGAAGGCTTCTCCTTCAGCCCTGAGGGGCTCAATCTCGTCGTCAGGACAGGGCAAGGCGGATTCGTCGGGTTCGACATTCCCTTCGGCATCAATGAATACAAGAACTCAGGCATTGGATATTTCTGTCCTCTCAGCTCCCTCTGGCTGCAACAGAAACAAGGAGGTCTGCTCGTTTCGCCCCTAACAGGTGAACAGGCGTTCTGTGTGGATAGCGATGCAGGAACCATACGCCTCTATATGGGTACATCCACTACTTCAGGCCCTATCCGTGACGTGGGACTCACTTTCAAGAATCCAACTGACGTGCAACACGAGACAGCATGGTATGCAGAACCCTTCCACGGGACTTACAATCACGAAATCATCTTCTATCCCTATCGTGGAACGTGGCAAGAAGCGCATCTGCCCGAAAAGTTCAGAGAATTCCGGGAACCTGTATACGTTGGCCTTGCATCAGCCCCCAATCAGTATAACGGGGAGAGTATCCCCACAAAAGCTTCACTCGTCAGCATTTCAGAGCCAAACGTGGAAATCACGACGATAGACTATACGTCAGCAGGACTTGAATTCCGAGTAAATGAACGGGAAGGGAAGCAGACTTCTGTGAATCTGCAGATCGCTGGAAAGACGTATCAGTTGCAGGTTCCTGAATATGGGATTGTAGAAGGGAAATAGCGAATCACCTTGCTCGTGAAATTTGTCGTTTTGTCGTTTTGTCGTTTTGTCAGTTTGTTGTTTTTCGCCCCATACAGATTTTCTGCTCTTCTTTATATATATAATAACGCGTTAATATATTAATACATTAAAGAAGACATTTCTCGCAGACTGGAAATGAACAAAACGACAAAACGACAAACTGACAAACTGACGTTTTTTTGGGGGAGTCTATCCCGTACTGCCCACATATCCGTTGTACCGCCACGGGGCAAGAACTATTACTGCGATAATGGAGGGTACACGGTATATCCCCATTTGCGTGCGACATCCGACAAAGCCGATGCTCTGCGTTCGAAGTCTGGCCAATTCTTCTTTTCAGCCTGACTCCAGCCCGTTTCTGCAATAGCGAAAACGCGCGGATAGAGCATCATCTCGGCATGCCAGGCATCCTGAACATGCTCCGTCCACAGATTGCCCTGTACGCCCAAGATATGATGGGCATCTGCCTCGGAAATACTCTCCGCCATCGGTTCAAATGAATAGACTTTCTCCAAGGGCACATGGCGTCCCACAGGTCGGAACTGAGCCGGATCTTGCTGATAGTCAAGATAATAGTAGTGCGTAGGCGTGAAAATCACATCATGCCCCTCGCGGACAGCCTGCAGGCCAGCTTCAATTCCGTGCCAGGACATTACGGTCGCATCCGGAGCCAGTCCTCCTTGCAGGATTTCGTCCCAGCCAATGATGCGCTTGCCGTGTTCATGGGCAAAACGCTCCATCCGCTTGATCATATAGCTCTGAAGTTCTTCCACGTTCTTCAGCCCCTCCGCCTTCATCCTAGCCTGACAATCGGGACAAAGTTTCCAGTTGTTCTTGCGGGCCTCGTCACCACCAATATGGATGTACTGCGAGGGGAACATACCAAAAATCTCCAGCAGAACCTTCTCCAGAAACTCGAAGGTACTCTCCTTTCCTGGGCAAAGTTCCCAAGGGTCTTTTCCACCACCTGGCAGGCTGCAAGTCAGTTCGGGATAAGCCGCACGTGTCTCGTAGTTATGCCCAGGCATCTCTATTTCGGGAATCACCTCAATATGCCGCTCGTCGGCAAAGGCGAGGATGTCGGCAATGTCCTGCTTCGTATAGTATCCGCCGTAAGCCCCAGGCGTTCCCTCTTCCACGAAAGTCCCGCCTATCTCGTTCTTTTCCCAGTCCCAAAAATAGGCCTGCGGACGCCAAGCCGTCAACTTGGTGAGACGCGGATAGGCATCAATCTGCATTCGCCAGCCCGGATTATCGACCAAATGGAAATGGAAACGGTTCATCTTCAGGAGAGCCATCATCTCCAACTGCTTCATTACGAAGGTCTTACCTTGGAAATGCCTGCTCTCGTCGAGCATCACACCCCTGTAGCGGAAACGCGGCCAATCGAGGATGGTGCAGCAGGTCAGCGAGCTGTCCAGGCAAGCCATCATCTTGAGTGTCTGACGGGCATAAAACACGCCTTCCTTGTCGGCTGCCTCTATCTTTACACCCTTCTTCCCAAGCTCTATCCAGTAGGCCGACTTCAGTTGCCAGTCAGCCAGTTTCCTGCCTTCCAAACGATGGAGGAGAGTCTTTTTCGAGATACGCACCTTTTCGTGCGGGCTGGCCATATTTTTGGAACTGATGCTTCCAGAGCGCACCGAATACGCTGCCGGCGCTGGTATCAAGTTCGTCGGCTGTGGCTGGGCGCTCTTCAGTCCGCAGACAAGTGCAAGCGCTATTAGTATCCTTTTCATGTCTATGTGGTATTTACTGTTTACAAAAAGATGGAAAATCTATTTTATCTGAGGTGCAATGAGAAAGTCGAGCCTTTTCTTGAACTCGCCTTTGAATTATTCCTTTCCAGACATACACATTTCTTTTTTCATGTTACAAAGGTATGAATAAACGAAGGAAATGCAAAAGGAAAACTTGTTTTTCTGTCTTTTCTTTTTTCTTGATTTACGCCATGCATTTGCAACCTGATTTTAACAAGTAAAGCAGTGAAATGGCTCGTCTTTCATAAAATTCTATCGAAAAAAAAGACACATCACGCCACATCACGCCACATCGCGCCAGCGGGTCACCAGTTCTTCGTACCTTTGCTGTCGCTAAGGTACTTCCGCTCGGCCTTACTGATAAAAAGTGTTTTATCGCACGGCACTCGCTTAAACGTACCTTTGCATCGTGAAAGAAAGAGGAAAAAGACACGTTGGAAATCCGGAGCCGACTAGTTGAAATCCCGCTTCCGACACTTCGCCTAAGCGCGCAGGGCGAATGAGAGAGAATGAAACTTGTAACTAACTGATTAACAAAAGATTAAAGAGTATGATTAACTATAGTATTGTTATCCGCAGCACGAAACCTGGCACCAAGACTGCCGACA
>JAFZWK010000067.1 GCA_017617335.1 Bacteroidaceae bacterium
TCCTTGGTGGAATCTCTTACCAATACTGCTTCGCTACTGAGGCGGATTTCCTTCATCTTGGGGGCTTGATATATCTTTTTCATAATCGTATCTTGTTTAAGTTTTATCAATCAGTTAACGTCAACGTTATCGTTATCGTTGAATCAATACCTTGACTTCCGTCGAGCTGTTTCACGCTCGGGAGAGCTGGAGCAAGCTCCTCTCTCCTCTCACTTAATCAACACCTTGCGTCCATTATTGATATAGAGTCCCTTCTGAGTCGGCTTCCCTTCGAGCTTGCGGCCACTCAGGTCGTACCACTCATCGGATTTACCATTTGACGATTTACCATTTACGATTTCTTCAATCCTCGTCTCCTCGTCGAATACGATGGTGATGCCCTTCACGTCGCCTGTGGTTGATTCCAGAGCAGTGCCAGGAATATAAGCGCGGTGGGCGGGAATGGTTGTGCCTGTGTACCACCAGAAACCAAGCTTTTCTGTCTTGTTGCCGTATCCCAGCGTAAGAACGGAGTGAGACGGCACATCATTCTTATCCTCTAAGGTGCCTTCCAAGATGTTGTTCTGAATTTAGAAGTGTCGATATTTATGTATTATTAGTTGACTTTGAATTATTAACCGCCATTGAATCCCAGACACTTAGAGTGTCCAAGATACAACAGCGGTACAAGAACCTTGTTTTTTGCTTTTAAGGAAGTTCGTTTTTCAATTAGCTTAATGGCTTAATACTAACGCCATCAAGATGATTCTACAGCACCACAAAATGATACTCACCCCATCTTGCGGAACTCCATCGGAGTCATGCCGGTCTTCTGCTTGAAGAGGCGGGTGAGGTGCTGGGGATATTCGAAGCCTAACTGATATGCAATCTCGCTGGCAGAGCTATCGGTGGTGACGAGCAGGTGCTTGGCGCGGTCGATGAGGTAGGCGTGTATGTGCTGCTGGGTGTTCTGCCCCGTCTGTGTGCGCAGGTAGTCGGCCAGGTAGTGGGGCGACATGTTCAGGCGCTCGGCAATGTGGCGAGGGGTGACGATGGGGACGATCCCACGCTGGGCGTAGTGCTGATCGATGGCCTCGTGAACGCGTTGCAGAATGTCGGGATCGACGCTCTGACGGGTGCGGAACTGTCGGGTATAGAACCGCTCGGCGTAGTTCATCAGCACATCGATGAGCGAGACTATGATTGCCTGTGTGTGCTCGTCGATGTCGCGCTGGTACTCGCGCTCCAGGTTCTCCATCAGACTCTCGATAGTCTGCCGTTCAGCGTCGCTGATGTGCAGGGCCTCGTTTACCTCATAGCTGAAGAAGCTGAGGCTCTGGATGCGACCTCCGAGGGCATAGCGGCGCACGAAATCGGGATGGAAAGCCAGCATCCATCCCCAGCGAGATTTGTCGCCACGGGCATCGCCATAGCGGTGCAGCTGACCGGGGGCAAAGAACGAGAGGGCTCCGCTACGGAAGTCGTACTCGTGCCAGCCGTAGTGGCCCGTGCAGGTGTTGCCGTCCTTAATGACTACGGTGTAGAGGTTCAACTCTACGGCCTGACCGGGCGACACGAAGTCACCCACGTCAGCCAGACGGCAGAGGCTCATCAGCGGATGACGTGCTGCTGGACAACCGAACATGTCGGTATAGTCCTCGATGGTGTTGATGCGGATAACCTGATCCATTTTGGGTGCGAAGATACGAAAAATTTGCGACTTACGCGCCTTTTTACTTCAGAAAATGCTTGCAAGCCTGTTCGCAGTAGTCCCAGATCTTCTTCTGGCTTTCTGCCGAGATGAACTTATGCTTCACTTTCAGCGCACGCTTGTTGCCGTAGAATCCGCCCGTTTTGCCCTCCACGTCCTGCGATGTAGCGAGCCAGATGCTCGTGGCTGCAGCCTTCTCCACACTCCACATCATCGGCTTCCAGAGGAATAGCAGGATGCGGAACCAGAGCTCCTTTTGCGACTCGCGGGCAAGGTTCGTTTGAGCCGAGCCAGGCTCGCAGGTGTTGAAGGCAATGTTCCTTACGCCACGCTTTTCCTGCTCTACGGCAAACTGTCGCATCAGCCACCATACATAGCGCTTCGACTGTCCGTATGATCTTGTGAGCGAGTATTTCTTCTCAAACTCTACGTCGTTCCAGTCAACCTCGCCGCCCTGCTGGTAGGATGCCGACGATACCGTGACAACCCTTGCCGACTGACTCTTCTCCAGCAGCGGTAACAGCAGACGTGTCAGCAGGTACGGTGCCAATGTGTTGATGGCGAAGGTCTTCTCGTGGCCCTCTTTTGTCACCTCGCGTGTCTCGCCAAACTGTCCGCCGGCATTGTTGATGAGCACGTCCAGATGGTCGTATTTCTGCGCCACCTTATCGGCAAACGCCTTCACCTCCGTCATCAGCGAGAGGTCGGCAGTCAGCATCTCCACGTCGTTGTTACCCGTCGTGGCGATAATCTCGTCACATACTTCCTTCGTCTTCTTCACGTTTCTGCCATGAATAATCAATGTGTGGCCCTGCTGAGCCAGCTCCAGTGCCGTAGCGCGACCAATGCCGCTCGAAGCTCCCGTTACCAAAATAATCTTCTTGTCCATAATTCCTTTGTTTTTTGATGTTAATGAATTCTGGGTGCAAAATTATGAAGATTCTATGGAACATCGATTACCCAAAACGGAGATAATCTAACCACTTTGCTTTTCACTGTCAACCAGACTTGGCAAACGACAAAAATGCATCAAAATTGAAAGTTAAATAATCTTAATGAATTGTTAAATCTTTCTCACTTATGACGGTTGGTTTTACTCTGTAAAACTCTACTATTTGCCCTTTTTCGTGATTGCACTTATTTGTACCTTTCAACTTTGAGGGTGTTGCATAAATCTCTGTGCTGCAATCATTTACAAAAACCTCAAACAATCCAACATGAATTCTTCACCAACAGACTCTTTGTAACATGCGCGGGTATAGAATGTCAGTTGGCTAATCGTGCAGCCTTTCATGCCAGCAAGCATTTCAGCTGGGTACACCACCTGCCCCGTAGTATTCTCTGTATCAGCATACAACCCATAAATAGGGATGTGACCAGAAAAAGACTTCCTCCCCTTACAAACGGTAAGGGTCTGGCTCTCTCCGCCAGAAACTACGGCGTAAGCCTCTTTGGTTTGCGCCCCCACCGAGGAGGCACCCACGATGGCCAGCAGGGTGGCCAAGAATAGTGTAATTTTTCTCGTGTGATTAATAATTTATATTTGGATTAAACGTAAGTGTCATAAAACGGTTCAGGGCTCCCCTTGCCGAAAGACATGGGAAGCCCTGTGTGGTGATTCGCCCAGAGAGGGCACAAAACTGCGTTGAAGCTGCCGAATTACCCCCCCCCATAGATGTGCCGCGAGATGCCTCGTAAAGGGGCTTTGCGAGGTGCGAGGGATGGTGAAGGCGGGGGTTCGTCATGGGGTTTTTATTATGATTGGCTTTCAGTTGTCGTTAGGTTCTCTCTCCCACTTTTCCCAGTCAGTTTCTGCAAGGTAGCGGGAAACTTGTTCGCGAAGGAAGGGAAGGTCTTTTGTGACTGTCCTCCAAAGTTTCATGTCTGATATTTGAGCATAACCGTGAACAAGAACATGCCGCATACCAACTATCTGATGCCAAGGAAGTTCAGGGTGCTGAGTCTGAAAGTCGTCAGTCAGCATGTTTGCCGCTTCGCCAACTATCTCCACATTTTTCATGATGGCAAAATAGCGCATACGATCAGCTACGAACTCCTCGTAAGTGACTCCTTCTGCAAATTGCAAGGCATTATTGGTATAGTCAAGAATATCTTGCAAACGTCCTTTGTCCCTAATTCTCTCTCTCATAAATCAGCTTCTTGTCTTTGTCTACGGTTGCCGCAGCCCAAGGACGGAGAGTTCCTTCTTCTATCAAGTCAACCTCGCGTCCTAATATTCTTTTAAGATCCGCATAGATACCACCGATGGTAAAGAGGGAAACATCTTTGTCGTCATCGTATGATACCAGCAGATCCACATCGCTGTCTTCCGTTTCCTCTCCACGGGCAAAGGAACCAAAGAGCCATGCCTTCAGGACGGGCTGCGTCTTGAAATACTCGGCGATAGTGTTGGTCATCTGCTGGGTGGTCATGGGTTTTTATCGTTTAACTTGTCTGCAAAGATAAGAAATTATTTAATAAGATGTACGCGAAAGGGAGAAAAATGTTAACGTTGACGATAACGATGACGTTGATTTTTCTAAAACTAGTCTCAGGGTGTTAGCTATTCGACAAAAACCGAAAAAACTCTTGAACTTCTTGAACCCTCGACCCTTGACTCCAGACCCTTGACTGAAAAGATTTTTTAGCCCGAAGGGCGGGTTTTTCTTTTTTCTGGTTGTTGTCCCACGGAGACTGAGGGTGTGAATGCAGGCTTTGACTGTGAGCTTGCTCATGAGGCAAAGGATGCAGGCACATCATCAGAGACAACGTCTCAACCAGAAAAAAGGGTTTTCCTCTGTTTTTGTTTAAATCGCCTCCAGTGTGTCAGCTCTTGAAGGCTGCGAGTAAGCGAGAGCAATGCCTTACATCTTGGTGGCATACTGGACTCCCCTGAAGTAGCCAACGCATTCGGCTATCTCATTGAAAGAGTCGCTCATGTTCTTTTCATACTCCAGACTGACAGCGCCTGAGTAACCAGTCTTGCGGAGCACTTTCATGAATTTGGGGAAGTCGATGATTCCACGGCCCAGCTCGATGGCATGTCCTGCCTTGTTGGGACCTGTAACGTCCTTCAAGTGAATGTCGAAGACGCGAGACTTGTAGCGTTGCAGATCCTTGAGTGAATCGCTGCCAAAGCGCAGGTTATGACCAATGTCGAGGCACATGCCCAGGCGAGGGTCGCGATCCTTCACGTTGTTCCAAATCTCAGTAGCATCTGGATAGAGGTTCATGTCAGGTCCATGCAGATGGATGGCATAGTGGAAGTTGTATTCCTGAATCTTCTTCTCCACATAGTCCAGGATATCGTAGTGAGGAACCTTCTGGTCATCGAGGTATCCAGGAACACCTACGATCAGGTCTACTCCCACACGCTTTGCATACGCGAAAGCGCGGTCCACTTCCTGCTCATTCTTCATGTAGATGGGGCCAACGCCATAACCTGTCACATTGGCTGCTTTCAGCTTGGCATGGAATTCTGCTATCTTCTGCTCGTTGCTGTCGAGAGGAAGATGAAAGTCCTTGATGCACAGATAATGTACATCCAACCTCTTCAGGAAGGCAAGCGTGGTGTCTATGTCGAACTTCACGAAGGTGTATCCTGCCATACTGAGTTTGAACTTGTCGTCTTCAACTACCTTCTTGATGGTGGAGTTCTTTCCACTCTTCTCCTCACCTGCCGGCATTGCGAGAGGAATTTCGTGAGCTTGCATGCTCGAAGGGATGGCCATGGCGGCTGCGCCTGCCATACCTGCTTTCATAAAATCTCTTCTGTTCATACTGATTGAATTGTTTGTTAATAGGTTAGGGTTATATAATCTCGTAGTTTTCAACTTTTTCCGTGTACTTCTGCAGTCGACGATAGAAGGGATGGCTGCAGAGTGTGGCTTGGTGACCAATCAGGATGAGCTTCATGCGTGCTCGTGTGATAGCCACGTTCATGCGGCGGAGGTCGCGAAGAAATCCTACTTGCCCCTGCTCGTTGCTTCGTACCAGACTGATGACGATGATGTCGCGCTCCTGTCCTTGGAATCCGTCTACCGTATTGATAGTGATAAGGTGGCGGAAAGGTTTCCAGTAGGAGTCGCGCTTGACCAGTTGGCGCAGGAGGCGGACTTGTCCTTTGTAGGGACTGATGAGGCCAACGTCGAGACGCTCGTAGAGAATGCGGTCGCGACCTATCTTGTCGAAGTAGTTCTTTAGCGTCAGGAGAGTCAGTTCTGCTTCTGCAGGATTCAGACGACTCATGCTGTCGTCAGCCTGATTCTCAATGTATTCAGCCTCGTTGGGAGTGTCTATCCACTCGATGGCTGTATCCCAGTCAAGGATGCTTCGATACTTCACGCTTGGATCGCTGACAAGATGGCCGCCATAGAACTCCTGGTTGGGAAACTGCATGATGGCGTCGCACATGCGATACTGAACAGTCAGCAAGCTGACACATGCCGGCTTGTTCTCCACAATTTGTTGCATGAGCGTATGATCCAGTCCTCCCTCAATCGCCTCGATACACTTGATGGTGGGGGGTAACTGACGATGATCGCCAGCCATGATGACACGATCGGCCTTTTGGATGGCTATCCAGCAACTGGCCTCCAAAGCTTGTGCCGCCTCGTCGATGAACAATGTGCTGAACTTGCGCCCCACGAGCAGATGGTTGGCGCTACCTGTCAGGGTGCATGAGATGACACGTGCCTCGTTGAAAAGGCTCTCGTTGATCTGGTATTCCAGTTCTGTGGCTTTCTCCTTCATCCTTGCAATCTTCTGATGACGATTGCTGTTGTTCCCTTGGGGATTGTCGTATAGCTGGCGTATTGCTCTGCGGATACTCCATAGTTGGGTATACAAGGGGTGGGCCTCGAATCTCCTTTCGTACGTGTCAGCCAACATTTTGTCAGTCACTCGTGTAGGATTGCCTATCCTCAAGACATTCACTCCACGATCAGTCAGCTTCTCGCTGATCCAGTCGACGGCCATATTGCTTTGAGCACACACAAGCACTTGCGACTCTCGCCGCAACGTTTCGTAAATTGCTTCCACCAATGTGGTTGTCTTGCCTGTTCCTGGAGGACCATGAACAACGGCAACGTCCTTGGCCCAGAGGACTTCATTTACTGCTGCCTCCTGCGAAGGGTTGAGCCAGGGGAATCGTGCTGGATAGAAGGTAAACTTATGGAGTGGAGCCTTGGCATGGAAGATGTCACGCAACTCCGCCAGACGACCTTCCTTCGCATTGATGACACGTTCCAACGCATCGAACATTAGGCGATAGGTATATTCATCGAGGTATAGTTGTACACCTACCCTAACGGCATTCTGTACTTGTATTACAGCATCCGAGTTGGGCATGATGATGACCATTCTGTTCTCTTCCACAAAACTGATCTGTCCCACGAAACGCATGTAATGAAGCATCTCGGAGGCATCCTGCTGGAAGAATGTGACAGGCTTGCCAGGTTCGAACTGATGCTCCACTTCCACGTCCTCGATTCGCTCCACCTCGAGAACCAATTGATCCAAAGAATTGAAGAAACTGCGACCTATGCGTAAAGGGAACCAGCATAGACCACTCTTAACACGACGCCTCACTCCCATGTTTTCCGTCATGCGTTGGAATTGTTGACGTTCGTATTCGTATTCCTTCAACAGTAGACTCTGTTGTTTGACTAATTCTTGAATCATGATTGCAAATTTAACTCTTTTTTTTGAGAGAAAGTAAAATTATTTGCATAATTGGCAGAGATTCTTTATCTTTGCGTTGAAACAGGGTCACTTTTTTTAATTCATTTAGCCATGGCACAGAAAAATGGTAAGTACATTCAACAGATAGAGATAGATGCTCTTTGGAATGGACAGAAACATGTAGTCTGGGATTTGCGCCCAGATGTCAATATCCTTAGTGGCGTGAATGGAGTAGGCAAGAGTACCATTCTCAATCGGGTGGTTAAGCAATTGCTGAGTATCAACAAAATAGATCGCGATTTGGGAGGCGTGAGGTTGAAATTCTATCCAGAAGATGCCACAGGTATAGATTTCGATATTATCCGCTCTTTCGATCGTCCTATCCTCTCGAGTGAGTACCTCAATAGGGTAACTGATACGGAACTCAATACAGAACTGGACTTTCACCTCTATCAATTGCAGCGACAGTATCTGGATTATCAGGTCAATCTGAGTAACCGTATGGTGGAAGTGCTGACCCAGCAAGGTTCTGATGCTCAGCAAAAGGCTCAGGACCTGGCTCTCGAGAAGACTCATTTCCTGGACTTGGTGGACAGTCTATTTAAGGATACAGGAAAGAAAATTGAACGGAGCATGAATGAAATCTATTTCCAATCGTTGGGTGAGGTGATTTCTCCATACAAACTCTCCAGTGGCGAGAAACAGATGCTCATTATCCTGCTAACCGTTTTAGTGCAAAACAAGAAACCCTATGTGCTATTTCTGGATGAACCTGAGGTTAGCCTTCATGTGGAGTGGCAACAGCGTTTGATAGGTATCATTCGTGACCTGAATCCCAATATTCAGGTTATCATGACTACCCATAGCCCTGCCGTTATCATGGATGGTTGGGCTGATTGTGTGACCGATGTGGAAGAGATAGTCAGCTAACAAGTTTTTTCCTAACTGATACAGAGATGGGCAAACGACTTCAGGACAATCTGAATTCAGACTACATAGCTTCTGCCAACCGCTTGAAGCCTAAGAACTCACGCCGACGCATCGTTGCTTATGTGGAGAGTTATGATGATGTGTTCTTCTGGCGTAGTGTGTTGCAGGAATTCGAGACAGACAAGTTGTATTTTGAGGTCATGCTCCCCAGTCGTACCAATTTAGGTAAAGGAAAGAAGAAAGCCTTGATGAACAGGTTGGGACCTTCGCTTGGAGAATACATGATAGCTTGTGTGGATGCTGATTACGATTGGCTTATGCAGGGCCGAAGCGAAGTGAGTCGACTTCTTTGTGAGAATCCTTATGTCATACATACCTATGTGTATGCCATCGAGAATTATCAGTGTTATGCTCCTAGCCTTCATTCCACTTGTGTAATGAGTACTCTGAACGATAGGCAAATAGTGGATTTCGAGGCTTATCTGAAAGAGTTCAGTCAAATTATCTGGCCTTTGCTTGTTTGGAATGTATGGTGTTGCCGACATGATGCCTACAACTCTTTTACCATTACAGATTTCGTGGATACAGTCTCATCACGCGAAGTGAATGTCTTTCATCCTGAAAGGACACTTGAATTTATTCGTCATAAGGTAAACCGCAAGATTGCTTGGCTTCAGAGGAAGTTCGTTAAAGCTAAAGAATCGTATGCTCCCCTTCGTGAAGAATTGTTGAAGATGGGGCTTTCTCCAGATACGGCTTATCTCTACATGCAGGGACATGGCCTGTTTTCTGGAGTAGTGATGCCTTTGCTGGCTCCTGTTTGTGCCATTTTAAGGAGGGAACGTGAGCGGGAGATCAACAATCTATCGTGTCACAGTGTACAGCGACAGAATGAATTGGCCAGTTATCAGCATAGCCAAAGCCCTATTGAAGAGATGTTGCGTAAAGGTACAGGATTCCGCTCTTGTGAACCGTATCAGTGGGTTAGGGAGGATATAATGCGATTGATAGCTGAAGTGGGTTTGCAGAAATAACGATCCATTTTCTTTATCAAGGTACTCTTGCTGAAGACTACCACACTATCTCCAGCCATAATTTGAGTGTTACCAAAGATGGAGTAACCTACACCATCGCGCACCAGTCCACCCAGAGTTACACCGCTGGGCAATTTCAGGTCCTTGACGAGACCTTGAGTGATCTCACTTCCTTCTCCTGCAATGAACTCAGCCACATCGGCATCAGCAATAGTCAGACACTTCACGTTGGCTACATCGGTGTTGAGCATCATCTGATAGATATGGCTGGCAGCAATCGTCTTTTTGTTGATGATGGTACCAATATCCAGTTTCTCTGCCATGTTCACGTAGTCCATGTTCTCTACCATAGCAACCGTCTTGCGGACTCCCATTCGTTTGGCTGTCAGGCAGGCTAAGATGTTGGTTTCTGTCTCTGAAGTTAAGGCTGCAAAGGCTTGACAGTCGCGTATTCCCTCGTCTATCAGCACACTGGTGTCGCGTCCGTCGCCATTAAAGATCATCACCTCATCGTCCTCCAGCAATTCGGTGAGTCGATTACAGCGTTCTTCGCTTTGTTCTATCACACGCATGTTCATATAGTCAGGCTTACGGTGGACAACATGGACCGTGGTTTTGCCTCCGCCCATAATCATGACGTTTTTCACCTCAGCATAGTTCTCCTTGCCTACTAGTTTTCGAATGTTGGCTATCTCTTTGCGAGTGGTCATGAAATATGCGATGTCACCATTCCTCAGTTCATCGTTACCACCAGGGATGATAGTGTTGTCGTCTCGCTTGATCAATACGATATGGTAAGGAGTACCAGGTTTGCATAGTTCACGCAGAGGCTTGCCAAAGAGAGCCTTTGACTCCTCACGCAGTTTGATACCCATCATGATTAGTGCTCCTCCGTGAACCTCCCAATATTGACGAACCCAAGAACGCTTCAAGCCTTCCACGATTTCCTCTGCAGCCAGGATTTCAGGATAGATGACCGAATCGATTCCCATCTTTTTGAAGAACTCCTGATATTGAGGCAGTACGTATTCCGAGTTGTCCACACGGGCTACTGTCTTCTTGGCTCCCAGCGTGTGAGCTAACATACAGCAGGTAATGTTGCGTGACTCCTCAGGAGTGACAGCAATAAAAAGATCTGCATGGGGCACACCAGCTTCCTTCTGACCGCTGATGCTTGTGGGGGGAACGTTTAGCGTCATCAAGTCATAGTTGCCACTATCGGCCAGAGCGGCAGTCTTCTCTGGGTTCTCGTCAATCAGGATGATGTCTTGATCTTCCTTTGAGAGCAATTCTGCCAAATGAGTTCCAACGGCTCCAGCGCCAGCAATCACGATTTTCATTTTAGTTCTCCTCCTCTCTGTCCTTAGTTTAATGATGTGTGGATAGCTTGCAGGATTCCCTCCTTGTCGATTCCTACAAGATGATGCAGCTCAGGGATTGTTCCATGTTCCACGAATTCATCAGGCAAGCCCAAACGAATAATGTTGTTTTCCAACCCATGATCCTGCATGTATTCTATTACTGCGCTTCCCAGTCCACCAGTACGCACTCCATCCTCTACCGTGATGATATGCTTGAACTGACGTCCCACCTTCTCCAGAATCTCTTCATCTATGGGTTTCAGGAACCGCATATCATAGTGAGCGATACTCAATCCTTCCTTCTCTGCTTCAGCGATGGCTTCCTCTGCTGTGTTTCCGATAGGGCCTATCGTAAGAATAGCCAAGTCTGTTCCCTCGTGAAGAAGGCGTCCTTTTCCCACAGGGATTTCTTCCATCTCGCATTCCCAGTCAACCAATATGCCTCGACCACGTGGATAGCGTATTACGAAAGGTCCTTTGTTGGGAAGTTGGGCTGTGTACATCAGATGACGAAGCTCATGCTCATTCATGGGGCTGCAGATGGTCAGGTGGGGAATGGGGCGAAGGAATGCCAAGTCAAAGGCTCCGTGATGGGTAGCTCCATCCTCGCCTACGACACCAGCCCTGTCCAGACATAGAACCACATTGAGCTTGCTGATCGCCACGTCGTGAATGATATTGTCATAGGCTCGTTGGGCGAAAGAAGAATAGATGTTGCAGAAAGGTTGCAGTCCTTCCGTAGCCATTCCGCTGGAGAAAGTTACAGCGTGTCCTTCAGCGATTCCTACGTCGAAAGTTCGCTCAGGCATAGCCTTCATCATGATGTTCATGCTGCAACCTGTTGGCATAGCGGGCGTTACACCAACAATCTTTGGATTCTTCTCGGCCAGTTCCAACAGCGTATGACCAAAGACATCCTGATACTTTGGAGGCATACCATCTGTATTTGCTTTGATGCGCTCTCCTGTTTCAGGATTGAATTTTCCAGGTGCATGGAATTCAATTGGGTTCTTTTCTGCAGCCTCGAATCCCTTGCCCTTTACGGTATGGACATGCAGCAGTTTAGGCCCCTTCATGTCGCAGATGCTTCGCAGGGTTTGAACCAGTTCTATCACGTTGTGTCCGTCTTCAGGGCCGAAGTAGCGGATGTTCATTCCCTCGAAGATGTTGTGTTGGTTGGTCAACAGGGACTTCAAACTATTGTTGAATCGAATGATGCGATTACGCCGATTCTCGTTGAGCAAACCCCATTTGAACAGGTGCTGGGCAGCCACGAAACGCACATGATTATAGGTGCTGCTCGTGTGCAGCTGATGCAGGTAATGTTTCATGCCCCCCACGCTGCGGTCAATGCTCATGTTGTTGTCATTGAGCACGATAAGCAGGTCATTGGGTGTGCTGCTCACGTTGTTGAGTCCCTCGTAGGCCAGTCCACCGCTCATGCTTCCATCGCCAATCACAGCCACCACGTGTCGATTCTCGTCGCCATTCTTTCGTGCAGCAACAGCCATACCAAGGGCTGCAGAGATGCTGTTGGAGGCATGACCGCAGGTAACTGTGTCGTATTCACTTTCTTCAGGGGAAGGGAAGGGGCGAAGACCATGCAGATGACGGTAAGTCTCGAACTGTTCACGCCTGCCTGTCAGGATCTTGTGTCCTCCTGCCTGGTGTCCCACGTCCCATACGATGCGGTCATAGGGCGTGTTGAAGACATAGTGGAGAGCTACGGTAAGCTCTACCACCCCCAGACTGCTGGCAAAATGGCCAGGGTTGTCTGCCAATGTCTTTATCAATGTTTGGCGCAGTTCGTTGCATACTTCTGGCAGGTCCTCCAGAGGCATGGAACGCAGGTCTGCTGGCAATTGTATTTTATATAGTAGTTCTAAGTGGTCTTTTTTCACTTCAAAAATGAATTTTCGCGGTGCAAAATTACATATATTTCGTGGAAGTTCGTAATTTTGCAGTAGAAAAATTGCTTTTACCTCTGATGAGAGCACCGTCTCTGTTCCGAACGATAGTGGATATTCCCACGCATAATCCCCTCCTCACGTTGCGTGATGAGAGCGTTTTTCTGGGTTCCTGCTTCGCCGAGAATATAGGTCGCCAGTTCCTCGATTACGGCCTTCCATCGACAGTCAACCCGTTGGGAGTCCTCTATAATCCTGCCAGCATCCTCGCCGTCGTTCGTCAGGCGTTGGAACCTGACGTTTTGCCTCTCTTCCAAGCCGATGGAGAGTGGCGTTGCTGGCTTACGGATACCCAGTTGGGCGGCACGCCGGAGGAGGAATGCCGAAAGGTCGTCGAGGGCGCATTCATGCTGTTGGGCGAGGCTCTGCGTTCAGCCCGCTATGTATTTCTCACGTTAGGGACGAACGTATGCTATCGCTTGAGGGAGAATGGCCTGCTGGTTGGCAACTGCCATAAACAGCCTGGCAAACTCTTTCAGGAGGTGCGCCTTTCCACTGGAGAATGTGTTTCTGCTCTGGAGGAGACTGTTCATCTGCTGCAGGAGTCTAATCCTCAGGTGCGTATAGTGCTGACACTCAGCCCATACCGATACGCGAAATACGGATTCCATCAAAGTCAGGTCGCCAAGTCGACGCTTCTGCTTGCCGAGGATGAACTTTGCCAGCGATTCCCTGAAACGGTCAGCTATTTTCCTGCCTACGAGATTGTCCTGGATGAGCTCCGCGACTACCGCTTCTACTCGACTGATATGCTTCATCCCAGCCCCCAAGCGGTAGATTATATTTGGCAGCGAATGGTGGAAGCCATGATGGATGCTGAGCTGCAGCAATATCTGACAGAGTACGAGCCGATTCGTCGAGACTTGGCCCATCGGCCTGTTCATCCAGATTCCCCTCAAACCCTTCATTTCCAGCAATGTACAAAGGAACGTCTTGAGGCTTTAAGAAGAAAATATGGGATCACGTAGAGAAGATGAAAAAGACAACACGTTGAAATTGCAAACACAACACGTTGAAATTGCAAACACAACACGTTGCCTTTTCCCACTCAACGTGTGATGAAATTTAATAAGAATGTACAAGATATCTCAAATAACAGCTCTGACAGGGGCTCACCAAATAGGGGAGTGCGACCACGAAATCGACTGGTTGCTCACGGACAGCAGAAGTCTTTGCTTCCCTGAATCCACTCTATTCTTCGCTCTTCGTACCCAGCGAGGCGACGGACATCGTTATGTGTCAGACCTTTACGAGCGTGGAGTCCGCTGTTTTGTGGTGGAAAACATTCCTGAAGGAGAATTCCCAGGTGCTGTCTTCCTGAAGGTCCCTGACTCCCTGCAAGCCCTTCAGCGGCTGGCAGAGCGTCATCGCGAGTCCTTTGACATTCCTGTGATCGGCATTGCAGGCAGCAACGGAAAGACTACGGTCAAAGAGTGGATTTATCAGATGCTGTCGCCTGACTATATCGTTACTCGCAGCCCTCGCAGCTACAATTCTCAAATCGGAGTCCCTCTGAGTATCTGGGGCTTGTGGCAACAGTCTCAGATAGGCGTCTTCGAGGCTGCCATCTCCCAACCTGACGAGATGAAATCCTTGCAGCGCATCATCCAGCCAACGATTGGAGTGTTCACCTGCTTGGGTTCAGCGCATCAGGAGAATTTCGACTCCATGCGGCAGAAATGTATGGAAAAGCTCGTCCTCTTCCGCGATGCTAGAGCCATCATCTATCCTGCCGATGACAAGTTGGTGGCTGATTGCGTGGAGCATTCCGATTTATGTGGTGAACTGATTCCTTGGCATCATACAGGGGACGCCCTGAGTGATAACCGCGAGATTGTGGCGACTGTTTGCCGCTATCTGGGCATGGGGGAGGAACTTATCCAGCAACGTCTTGCTCAACTGGAGCCTGTAGCTATGCGCCTGCAGGTTCTGGAGGGACGAAACAATTGCACGCTGATAAACGACTCTTATAACAGCGATCTCAACAGCCTGGACATTGCGCTCGATTTCATGAGCCGACGTCCTGAGGGACAGGGTCGAACGCGTACGCTCATCCTAAGTGACATCTTGCAAAGCGGAGTTCCCCCGTTGATGTTCTACACGCATGTGGCCAAGCTTCTCGAGAGCAGGGGAATAGATCGCCTGGTGGCTGTGGGGCCTGCCATCAGTCAACATCGCGACTGTTTCATCGAGCTTAGTGCCCAATGCGATTTCTTCCTGAGTACCCAGGCCTTGCTCCAGAGTGGGATGCTGGATGGGCTTTCTGACCAGCTTATCCTCATCAAGGGGGCACGCTCCTTTCATTTCGATGACATAACGGATCTGCTGGTGAAGCGTGTCCATGAGACCATTCTTGAGGTGAACCTTGGCGCGTTGGTTGATAATCTCAATTACTATCGCTCGTTCCTTCGTCCCACTACCAAGATGGTGTGTATGGTGAAGGCGAGTGCATACGGTGCAGGCGCGATCGAGATAGCGAAGACGCTGCAGGAGCATCGCGTGGATTACCTTGCTGTGGCTGTGGCAGACGAGGGCGTGGAGCTGCGCCGTGCAGGCATCACCAGCAGCATTATGATCATGAATCCAGAGATAAGTTCCTTCCACACTCTGTTCCAGTATGGATTGGAACCAGAAGTTTACAGTTTCCGACTTCTGGAGGCTCTTATCCAGGCTGCTGGCAAGGAAGGCATCACGAATTTTCCCATCCACATCAAACTCGATACGGGTATGCGTCGCCTTGGCTTCGACCCGTTGGAGGACATGTCACGACTGATTGATCGCCTCCATCACCAGACGGCTGTCATTCCTCGTTCCGTCTTCTCTCATTTTGTGGGAAGCGACAATGACGATTTCGACGAGTTCAGCGCTCGTCAGTATGAGCTTTTCATCCAAGGGAGCAATCAACTGCAGGCTGCTTTCCCCCACCATATCCTGCGCCATATATGCAACAGTGCTGCCATCGAGCATTTTCCAGAGCGACAGCTCGACATGGTCCGACTGGGACTGGGACTCTATGGCATCAACAGCCGCAACAATCAGATGATCCATAATGTGAGCACGCTGCGCACCACCATTCTGCAAATCCACGACGTGGCAGCAGGTGAGAGTGTGGGTTACAGCCGCCGCACGTATCTCGATCGTGATAGCCGAATCGCCAGTATACCCATTGGATATGCGGATGGTCTGGATAGGCATCTGGGCAATCGACACGCGTACTGTCTGGTGAATGGTCAACGCGCTTATTACGTGGGCAATATCTGCATGGATGTCTGTATGATTGACGTGACAGATATCACCTGTCAGGAGGGCGATAGCGTCATCATCTTTGGCGAGGAACTTCCTCCCTCAGTCCTCTCTGATATTGTGGGAACCATTCCTTATGAAATCCTGACTGGCGTCAGCAATCGCGTGAATCGTATCTATTATCAGAAGTAAGGATGCTGTGGGGCTGCCAGCTCCAGTTTGCAGATAAAAAGAGAAGGCCACGAATTCTATCGCAGCCTTCTCTTTATTTTTGCACTCCCAGTTCTCGTCTGAAGAGAATGGGGAGAGGCGGTTATTACTTCACCAGAACCTTGTTGCCGTTGATGATGTAGAGACCCTTCTTGGCCTTCTGAACACGTACACCTGTGATGGTGTAGATGCTGTTCTGGCTGACATCAGTCTTGATGCCTTCCACAGCATTTCCATCGTTGTAGAATGTTCCATCGTCAGCACGTACCACGCGGCCGTGTGTAGGATCGAGGACAGGGTAGGGATCTTCGCCAAGAGTCTGGAACCACTGATCACTCTCCTGACCTTCGTTCAGGGCAAAGCAGATGGCACCGCTTGCCAGCTCCTCGGCACTTGCACTGTAGTTGGTAGCCAACGTGTTGGCACCTGATGCGCGTTCAGCGCAGCCTGACATCCAGAAGCTTGTCTCGAAGTTGGCTGAACTGTAGTTGCGCAGCCATCCAAGCAAGGCTCCACCATAATTAGAGGTTCCGCCTGTGTACTCAATCTTACCTACGCCTAAGCAGTTGTGGATACCACCACAGCTGGCATTGTTCACGTATCCGAATATACCACCTACAAAAGCTCCCACGTTGTCGAAGGTGATGGTTCCGTAGTTGGCGCAATTGTAGAAGCTACCTGTATTGGTGTAGGCAGCAATACCTGCGAAGCAGTCGTTGTTGCTTGGACCAACTAGCAGCGTACCGCTGAATGAGCAGTTGCGGATGACGGTCGAGTTGCTTGCTTCACCCGTGATGCCACCTGTATGGGTAAGACCTGATGCTGTGGCATCGATGTTGAGAGCAGAGTGTACATTCGTGATCTGTGCACCATCGCAAGCACCAATGACACCATTAATCGGATGGTTGCAAATCAGAGTACCCTCGATGCTGAAGTTGCTGACGCTTCCTCCCTTCACCATGCCAAAGAGTCCACCATAGTTGGCAGTTGTGCTTTGAGTGAAGTTTGTAATCTTGTGGTTCTTTCCATCGAAGTTGCCAGCGAAAGCATTCGTGTTGTTGCCAATTGGATTCCAGTTTGCAACTTCTGCCAAGTCGATGTCGTTTACCAGGACGGCGCTGATTCCAGTGTTGCCCTTGTTGACTGTTGCAGCCAGCCAGCGCAGGTTGTTGTAATCAGCTATCTGATATACATCACCGATGTTCTCTGGCTCTATGCCGTATACGTTGATGTAGCCCAGGCAGTTCTTCAGGTCAGTCTGAGCCAAGGCTTCCTCCAGCGTGTAGGCACCTTCCAGACATTTGCTGTCAACAGTCTCAAATACATTGGCAATGCTTTCCAACTCAGCATCGCTGAAGGTGTAGGTTGAAGTCTCGCCGAAGGCTATATCATAGAGAGCCTCAGCATCTGCGAGCAGAGTGATATAGGCTTGCTTGCACTGATAGATTTCCGTGAAGAGATTAGAGAATTCCTCAACCAATGCATACTGTTCTGCACCCGTTGAAGCGCTTTCTGCAGCTGTGATTGCTGCCTGCAAGCGAGTGCGCAGCTCCTCAGAATAGTTGGGATACTTCTTGTACTCGGCTTGATCGTAGATGTTCTCCTTAAGAGTGGTGGCACGAGCCGCCATGCTTTCCAAAGTGCCACTCAGGTCAGCTTCGCTCACACTACCCAGATAGCGCAGACTTGTCAGACCGAAGCCGGCCCAGTCACTTCCTGCGTTGGTGCCCCAGTTGGCGATTCCTATGGTCAGCTTGCCATCCTCACCTACGTTTACAGCCACCTTGTTGTCGGCATGACGGCCAGCTCCGAAGGCATAGCAGCTGCTCTGAATGCCATGCAGGCCATATCCGATCAGTTCGCCGTAATCATTGTAGATCTCGCGGTCGGCTGTCTCACCTGTGATGTAGCAGTTCTCGTGATCGATGGCATCTTCCACAGAGATCATGCCTTCAAGGTCAGACATCACGTAGTTCACATTGTCGTTGGCGTAGATGACAGTAGAGTAGTTGGTGCTGTTCTGGTCGTCAGCAGGACGCTGTCCGGCATACATCTGCATTTCATAGATACCTGGCTTCAGGCCTTCCACAGTCTGATAGAGGTCGAACTTGTTGTCCCAGAACTCTCCAGCATAGTTCGCGCCGTTGTTGCCAAAGCTGTATGCTGTACCGTCCCATCCTTCCTTTTCTTGCTTGAAGTCAGGATTGATGAGCAGCAGGGTTATGTCAGAGCCAGCCTTGTATCCGTTGGCGATAGCGGTGCGAAGCAGAGCATCGAGATTCGTGATCTCAGTGTTCAGTTCTTCAGCGTTCAGCAGATGATTCTCGATGATGTAGGAGTAAGTACCGTTGGTATAGGTCTCGCCTGGCTCAGCGTAATCATCCAGATATTCTTCCAGGGTGTTGCGCTCTGGGCTGTCGAAGTCGTCGTGCTCATCCAGATATTGAGCCAGATAGGTGCATTTTGCGTCGTACTTTTGGTATTCAGCCACAGAAGCATCAATCTTATTGCTCAGATCCTTTGCGGTGTTCAGCATGGCAGCCACACTCTCCATGTCAGTTGCCTGGTACAGCTCTTCCAGATTCGTTTCGTAGGCTGTCAGCAGGGCTTGCTCAGCCACTACGTCCAGATCCTTTTCGCTCAGACTCTCGTAGATGTCGCTTAGAACATCCAGGAAGTCTGACTCGTTGCCGAACTGCAGTTCAGACATCTGTATCTGGTTGCCAGTGTAAGCCTCGGTTACCACTACCTTGAAGTACTGGTATTCCTCGGTGTTCCCTTCTGAGAGGCCGAAGTAGCAGGGTGTGAAGCTTGCAGCGGGCAGACGATCCTGGCCGATGCCTTCCTTCTTGTCGATCAGCGTCCAGGCGTCGCTCTCGAACACAGCATCATCGTTGTTGTCGAAGTTGGCGCCATAGATGTACCAGGTCTTCCAGTTACGGTTGTAGTATGCCTGAGTGTCGTTGCCCGTTACCAGCGTGTAGAAGAAGGGAGCTGTGGGCTTGGCTGTCTTGAAGATTGCATAGCCTGGAGTCTCAGGGGTGACTCCTGCCATACCCCATTTGCTGGTCGTCAGTCCGTCAATCAGGGCAGCGAAGCCTTCGTTGCTGGTGAAACCAGTGGAGCCTCGCAGGGCAACGCTACCGCCCAGGATGGCGCTCTCCAAGAGGTTCATCACGTAGATGGCTTCGTCCCTTACTGCCTTGTCGTTCAGCTGGCGGTTCTCGATGATGTACTTGTAGGAACCATTGTTGTAGGTCTCGCCTGGTTCGATATACTCGTCGAGATACTTCTCCAGGAATTCACGGCTGGGGCCTGTGAAGTCTGTGTAGGTACTCAGGTAGTCTGTGACGTAGTCGATGCTGTCCTGATAGGCTGCGTAGGATTCGGCTGATGAGGCGATGCTCGTCTGGAGCGAGGTCAGCTCTGAATAGAGACTGTACATCGTGGTGATGGAAGTCGTTTTGCGCAGCTGTCCCAATGCTTCAGCGTAGCGGTCAGTCAGCGACTTCAGGGCTACCACGTCATAGTCGAACTCAGATGCCAAGGCATATAATTCGCTTCGCAAGCTCAGGAAGTTGCTTTGGTTGCCGAAACTCAGTTCGCCCATCTGCTGGAGTCCGCCGCCCGATGCGGTGATTACCACCTTGAAGTACTGGTATTCCGTGGTGACGGTGGTCGAGGTGTAGAAGTAGGCAGCCACCTTGTTGGCAGCAGGCAGCTGATCGGTTCCGATGTTCACCTTCTCGTCTATCAGTACCCATCCGTCGGCATCCTTGGTGGCTTCCTCGTCGCTGGCGAAGTTTCCTCCGTAGATGTACCAGGTCTTCCAGTTGCGGTCAGGGCTGTTGCCTGTATCGTTACCTGTGAACAGACGATAGTAAGAGGGTTTGATGGGGTCGCTTGCCTTGAAGACGATCCACCAGCCGTTGTCGTAGCCTTCATGGCCCGTGTTTGCACACCACTTGGTGTCGTCGTCGCCGTCCACCAGACTCTCGTAACCCTCGGCCTGGTTGAAGCCCATCACACCGCTCAGAGGCTCATACGTCACGTCGATGCCTGTGTCGCTTCCTGTGGAGTAGAGCTCAAGCAGCTCGAGAAGGAAGTTCGTCTCAGCGTCTATCTCGGATGAACCCAGTGAGTGATTCTCCCAGATGTAGGGATAAGAGCCGTTGGGGAAGTTGCCGTTGGGCTCAATGGTGTTGTTCACGTAGTCGTTGATGGTAGCTTGGCCGGCTGAAGCAATCTTGCCTGCTTCCAGCTCGCTCTTGGCAAAGTTAACCGTGCTCTGGTAGCTTGCGTATGCACCTGCACTTGCGCCTATCTTGCTCTGGAGATCGAGCATCTCAAAACGCAGGGTAATCAGTTCTTCGATGTCGTTGATGCTCTTCATCGCCTCCAACTTGGCCTGATAGCTGTCAAGTAAGGCTTTTTCTGCCACTACATTTGTGTCGTATCCGCTCATTTCGTGGAGGAAGGTAGAACGTACCTGAGAGAACTGGGATTGCTGGCCGAATACCAACTCTCCCATCTGGATCAGTGTGCCGCTGTAGGCCTCGTCGATCTCCACCTTGTAATACTGATAGGGCGTAGTGTTTTTTTCCGATAGGCCAAAGTAGAACTCTGTGTAGTTGGCTGCGCCCAAGCGGTCCTGTCCCACGTTCTCCTTCATGTCTATCAGCGCCCATCCTTGTGCATCGCGCGTAGCCTGGTCTTCGCTCTCGAAGTTGGCACCGTAGATGCGCCACGTCTTCCAGTTACGGCCAGGATTGCCCTGCGTGTCGTTTCCTGTCATCAGGCTGTAGTAGGCAGGTACCAGTTCCTTGTTGGCCTTGAAGACGATCCACCAGCCGTTGTCGTAGCCTTCGTGAGTGTTGTTCGAGCACCATTTCGTGTTGCCGTTTCCGTCCACCAGGCTGGGGAAGCTCTCATTGTCGTTGAAACCCTTCACACCACTCAGGGCCGTGTAGGTGATGTTGGTGTTCTCGCCGAACATGAACTCGCTCATCTGGATAGTGGTTCCGTCGGATGCCTCTTCCACCTTGATCATGAAGTACTGGAAAGCAGTACTGTTGTCCTCGGTGAATTCGAATGTGGCCGAAACCAAGTCTCCCGCAGGCAACTGATCGTTTGTCACCTCGGTATGATGGTCTATCAGGACCCATGCCTCAGACCCTTCAACGGCCTCGTCGTCACTCGCGAAGTTCGCACCATAGATGTCCCAGCTGCGCCAGTTTCTTCCAGGGAACCTCGACGTGTCACCACCCGTGATCAGGGTGTACACGCTGGGCACCAACGCTTCGTCGGATTTGAAGATGATGGTAGCGGGAGCATCCGTCAACCACTTGGTTGCCGTACGTCCATCCACCAGGCACTGATAGCCCTCGAAACCCGTTCCGCCGGTTCCCGTCATGGCTGTCAGACCAACTCCCCATGCACTCTGTCCCACCACGCACATCAGCGCTGTCAGGACAAGTGTCAGCAGGAAGTGATTCCTTTTCGCAGATAATCTTTTCTCCATAAATAATTAGAATTAGTTGTTGGTAATTTGTATGTAATGTTTCTCTGTTTATCGCATTTTTCTGCACAAAGGTACGAAAAAGTTTCGAGAAATCCAAATTTTCGCATGGATATTTTTAAAATAAGGGGAAAGGATGGAAACAAAGGTCTCCTGAGTTCTCGTGTTGTGAAAAATCCATACAACCAGCCACGATGATGACACTATGAGACAACGAATCTTGCCCGTTACATGGCAATGTAACGCATTACATACAGGGAATCTGAAAGGTATCTATTTGATAAATAGTGTGTTATGAAAATAATTCCGTTACACTGTTACACTGTTACACTGTTACATTCCGATTTTTTATTTTCCGTTACGTAGGAAGTGACTTTAAGTTTTATATTATATATTATATAAATACATTTATATAATATATAATATAAAGATAAATGTCCACATTCTTCTTCCGATTCGATTTTAGCAAATGTAACAGTGTAACAGTGTAACAGTGTAACTCTGTCAATGGCAATACGACAAGAGCAGTAGCAGTAAAATTAATCTCTCTTTTCTTTACACTTTTTACTCAATCATTTAACAATATTTCACGCGCGCACGGCCATATTTCATTTGGTAATCTCGATTATTTTTCGTATCTTTGCAACGTGAAGGAATGAGGAAATCGACACGACGGAAATCCGGAGCCGACACGCTGAAATCCCGATTCTGACACGTTGTCCCAGGTGCAGGGACAGGAGAGAGAATTGACTTGGTGTGTATGTGTTTGCAGCTGTTGCCGCTCAGAAGCGGATGCTCAGGTCAGCGCCCACTTGCAGGGGTCGGCCGCGCTGGGCAAAGTAGAGCTGACGGCCTGTGGCGTTGCTGTCGAAGGCGAAGGTGTTGTAACGTGTGTTGGCGAGGTTGCGGCCCCAGAGCAGAAGGGAGACATCGTGGGCAAAGTCGAGGCGCAGATGGGCGCCTGGGGTGGCGTAGAAGGGCTGGGAGTAGGTCTCCGTCTCGTCCCAGTAAATTTGGCCCTGGGCAGTAAGGTCGGCACCAACGGTGAGGGCTTGCAGGGCCGACAGGTTGACAGGGATGCGGTAATCGGCACGAAGGGCCAGCGTGTGGGCGGGCACGAAGGGAACGGCATTGCCTTCGTAGGAGACTGCCTTGCCGTCGATGGTGTCGTCGAATCGCTTGAAGGCAGCGTGGGTGAAGCCGTAGGACAGGTGATAGGAGAGGCGGTCATCGTGGGCAAAACCGTGCAGGGCAAGCTCGAGTCCACAGCTGCGGCTCTGGGCAGCATTGACGGTGAGCCGACCGTATCCGTAGTTGTTGGCAAAGCGGGCAACCTGCTGGTTGTGAACCTCCATGTAGAAGAGGGCTGCATCGAACTGGAGGCGATGCTGGAAGAGGTTGAGGTGAGTACCCAGTTCGTAGTTCCACGAGGTTTCGGGCTTGTAGCTGATGGCGTCGCGAATCTGCCCGTATCCCTGAGCGTCGTGCTCTACATTCAGATCTGCACGGGCCGATTGGGCGTAGCGGCGCAGTTCGGGTTGCAGGATGTCGCTGAAGGACTGGATGTTGTAGCCGCCAGCACGATAGCCCTTGCTGAACGTGGCGTAGAGGACTCCGTTGTCGAGCTTGTAACGCAGGGCAGCCTTGGGCAGAAGCTGATGGAAGAATTGGTCGTCGGAGTGGCGGAGAATATCGGAAACCATCGCGTCGACATGAACGCCCAGCACACTCTCGACGATGTGTGCCTCGGCACCTGTATGGTAATCGATGGCAACGTGGCTGAGGTCGTAGCGCAAGCCAAGCGTGGCGGTGAGGCGTTGGGTAAGGTCGTAGTTGCTTTCGTGGAAGAGGCCGAGGTTCTGTTGTGGGGTGGAGAACAGGCCGAAGATGGGCTGGTTGATATCCATGCGGATGTGGCAGCCTCCACGTGCCTCGATGTCGGCAATGGTCTCGGCATCAGCCTGGGTGAGAGCGTCTTCGCGCGACATGCCTTGTTCCATCAGTTCCAACATGCGTCGCCCTGACATGGCGTTGAGCATCCCGTTGTAGGCGTAGTCCTGAATGGTCTGCGAGAGATAGTCGTTCATGGCTGGACGGAAGATGACAGGCGCATTCACTCGATGCCAGAGGGCTGACACGAAGGCTCCCGTTGCCCATTGCCAACGCCCTTGTCCTTCGTCGCGGTTCTTCAGCGTTATCTCCTCGGTCAAGGCACGCTGGCGCTGGTGCTGGCTCATGCGCATGAGGTCAGCCTGAGTGTAGTCGATGTCCATGTGCATGTGGTCGCGCAGGTATTGGAAGCTGGTGGCTGAGGTAAGCGTGAAGTTGGGAGCCAGCCATTGCGTGGTGAGCCCTGTGGTGAGAAGGTGGCGCTGGTAGTCGCTTTCATAATCGGTGGTCGGCAAGTCAGCTCGTCCGCTTTCGAGGTTGAGCTGTCCGTAGGGGAATCCTTTCTGGTCAACCCATTGGTAGTCTGCCGTAAGGTCGAAGGAAAGAACACGTGAGGGAAGATAAACGGTGCGGAATCGGCCTCCAGCCTCATTGCTGAGATCAGCCTGACGGCCTGTCGTCTGGTTCTTCCAGAAACCATTCTGCCCATTGTAGAACGAGGCTACAGACAGGGCAAAGCGTTCGCTGAATCGGTGGGAATGACTTGCTTCGGCCTGACGATGACCATAAGTGCCCCCACAGACGCGAAGGTCGGTACCCTGATGGTTCATGGGATTGCGCGAATAAAGTCGGAGCAGTCCACCCTCTGAGTTCATGCCATAAAGAGTGCCTTGCGGACCTCGCAACACATCAACACGTTCCAACCCATAGGTATGAAAATTGTACATGCTCTTCGTCATCAGTGGGATGCCGTCGACATACATGCCCAGGGCTGAGCTTCCTTCTTTGGAGCCGATACCGCGAATATAGGCTGACGAAGTGTAGCGCGATCCGTAATCAGGCATCGAAAACGTAGGGACGTAGAGACTGATTTGCCGCACATCGTGGAGTCCCAATCCCTGCAGGTCGGCAGCCGAGAACATGGTGCTGCTCAGGGCTTGTGTGCGCAGTCGTCCGCTCTCCTTGGGTTGAGTCACAACAACGATCTCGTCGAGGTCAACAACACGTGAGCTGTCAGCCTTCTCCTCTTCCGTGAGGGAAAGAGAGACAGGATCAATCGAGGATAAAGTGCTTTCAGCACGAAGGCCTGTTAGAACCATCGTGCTGAGCAATCCAACAATCAATCCCTTTGCAGTAAGCATCGCTTATTCTTCGGCTGGGGGATTTCCTGTCTGGAATGTGAAGATCATCTCGCCGTGGGCGCCTGCTGTTGTCATGTTGGCAATAATGACGGCCGTCATCTGCTTCTTGTCAGCGCTGATGGCAGCATGGGACAGCTTGCAGCCGAACTCCTGCGTCGTGTTGTCGCGCGGATTATTCATCACGAACGAGCCATCTCCTTCCTGCAGGATGTACCCTTCGCCGGATTCTATCTTGGTGGCCTTGATGCCTGTGATGGTGGCTGTGCCCCAAGTGTTGTTCTTGAAAGTGGCAATCAGCATGCCTTCATCGGATAAGGCCAGGGTGAACGTGTCGCCCTCATAGTTTTTGTTGATGAAGTTGGTGGTCAGGTGAGTCCAGCCGGTGTATGTGCCCACTACTTCCTTGTAGACTTTTTGTCCTTCGCCCTTGTCTTGGGGGTCCAGTTCGTCGTCATCGCCGCAGGCGGTAATCAGGGATGTGCCCAAGAGAAGGGCAGCGATAAGGGGGAAAATACGGAACAATTTCATATACTTTACTTGTTTGGGGTTTGTGGGTGCAAAGATAATGAGGATTGCCCACATGAACAATCCTCATTTGTTATGATTTTAAGAGAAAAGAGGGGGAGGAGTTCTATTTAGCTTTGCTTCCTTTCAATGTAAGCAATGACTTCGCCCTTGCGAACGTGTTGACCTTGTCCCACCATGATGTCCACAAGTCTGCCACCTAAGCAGGCAGGGATATCGATCATCTGGCCCAGATTGTTCTGCACGTAGCAGAAGTGGCTTGCGTCAGCGTATTCCTTGCCAATGGCAGGAGCAATGCTTGTAGCAACTTCGTCACCACCGTTGACCTCGTAGAGAACGGTACCGTCTTCAGGAGCGACGATGGGATCGGCCTTGGCGTGCTTGAAGGCAGCTATGTCAGCCAGACTGATGCCTTTCTTTTGAAGCTTCTTGTCCTTGGCAGCCTGCAGGTCTTTGTTGAACTGCTCCTTGGCCATTCCATTCTTGAAGTTTCGATACTGGGTCTCATGCATGGCAAACTCGAAAAGTTCCTCGTCGTCTTCTCCACGCTCCCATCCCTTCTCTTCCATTTCTTTGATGAAGCGTGGCAGGTCATCAGGATAGTAGCTCTGGGGATCGGCATCCGTGAACTCGAAGCCTTTCTCCTTGGCAAGCGCAATCAGCTCAGGAGCGACCTCGCCAGGCAGCTTGCCGCTCTTGCCCAGAATCATGCCCCAAATGGACTCGTCCATCATGCTATAGCGAGGTTTGTGCATAGATTCCGTAAAGAGATTCATCAGGGCGATGTTCTTGACGTATTGCGAGAAGGGAGTCACCAGTGGGGGATAGCCGACACGTGGCCATACGTAAGCCACCTCGTTGAAGAGCTTCACGAGCAGGGCATCCTCGCTGTAGGGTTCCAGTCCGTCTTTCTGGCGATTGTTGTTGATGGCAGTCATCATACCAGCCAAATCGGCCATCATGCTGCCCATCATGCCTCCAGGCAGACCACATCCCAGGAGCAGGGACGACATGAGTTTGTTGGTGGGATTCATGAAGTAGCCCAGGAAGTCCTCGATAAACTCTTGAGTCAACTTGCGGGCTTCCATATAAGCATCCATATTGATGTCTGCCACCTTGAATCCATAATGCTTGAGCATGCTTTGCACGGAGATGATGTCAGGGTGAACCTTACCCCAGGAGAGAGGTTCGATGGCGGTGTCGATGATGTCGGCTCCAGACTTGCATACCTCCAGAATGCTTGCCATCGAGAGACCAGGACCGCTGTGGCCATGATACTGGATGATGATGTCTGGGTGCTTGGCCTTGATCATTGCAACAAGCTTGCCCAGCATGGCAGGTTGACCTATACCAGCCATATCCTTGAGACAGATCTCAGGAGCGCCGGCCTCTATCAACTGGTCAGCGATGCCTGCATAATACTCAGCAGTATGGATGGGGGAGGTGGTGATACACAGAGTGGCTTGGGGTATCATGCCGCCCTCGAGGGCATACTTGATACTGGGTATGATATTGCGAACATCGTTCAGACCGCAGAAGATACGAGTGATGTCTACTCCTTGGGCGTGCTTTACCTTGTACATAAGCCGACGGACATCGGCTGGAACAGGAAACATGCGCAACGCGTTGAGTCCACGATCAAGCATGTGAGTCTGAATGCCTACCTCATTGAAGGGCTTGGTGAAGGCGCGGACTGCCTTGTTGGGGTTCTCTCCATAAAGCAGGTTGACTTGCTCGAAAGCTCCACCATTGGTCTCTACACGCGCGAAGCACCCCATGCGGATGATGGCAGGTGCCACACGGACAAGTTGATCGGCTCGAGGCTGAAACTTACCTGAGCTTTGCCACATGTCACGGTATACCAAACTGAATTTAATTTCTTTTCCCATATTTTTCTTAATAGAATTAAGAATCAATCAGATGATTCCTTGTTATACAATCCTGATGCAAAAGTACGCAAAAAAAATGGTTTCGCGTAATGAATAGGCGAAAATATTAGTGATTTATGCTTATTTTCACCCAGAGAGTCTCGTATTGCTGATTAATGGGAGGATTTCCCTTTTGTAGGCAAGGCTGGAATGACAGGTCAGATCTCTTCTTCCTCAGGTTCAATGGTTGCACCTGGTATGTAGCGCTTGAGGGCTCGCGCCACACCTGACTTCCAGTTGTTTATGTTGTCGCTATAAAGCTCAAGTGAGGCAACGAGGCGAATGACATTATCGAGTGGCATTCGATAGCGCAGAACGCCGCTGATGAGCTTAGCGTAGTTCCAATATTCAGGGTTGAACTTTTCGCTCAAGCCTTCCACGGTGGTCTTGTAGCCTCGCTTGTTCTGGAACTGGAAGTCATAACGTTTAGAGCCGTCTCGATTGACATGCTTGATAATCTTACCTTTGGTGACGCTCTTTGGAAGAGAGATTCCTTCCTCGTCATCCATCAAACCAGTAAAGATTTCGTAGGGGCGGTTCTCGAGAAGACCTACGAAGGCAACCCATTTCTCTTTGTTGTTCTGGAAGCGAACCACGTCGCAATCCAACACTTCAGGTCGTCTCTCGCAAACTGTCATGGGAATTGCCTGAACCAAATCCTCGCTGCTGAGGAACCCTTGTGCATAAAGGGCTTGAAGAATACTTTGCGAAATGGCTTCGTTGTCGTGTCGCGTATAGCGGATGTCTGTGAAGATCTGGGCCAGAGTTTCCTTGTTGTTGATCTCCACGAAATGTTGGTTCTCAGGAAGCTTTTCCTTGGGACCATAAAAACGGTCAATGCTTTCAGGCGTGTAGGGCTGGTATTGTTCTTCATGAACAAAGGAGGCCAGAGGAAGGCGATCGACCAGAGGAGGTTTCTCATCAGGCCAGCCCACAGTAAGCGTAGCGATGGGGAAAACGAGTTGTGGCAACTTTAGGGCATCGATGATCATCTGGGACATGTAGATGGTGGTGCCCAGAAAACAGATACCTAATCCTGTCTCTTCGGCCAGATTACAGAACGTCTGGGTATAGAGGAGCGCGTCTGTGGCAGCATTAATGAAACTGAGGAGATTGTCGTATCCTGGGGTTGCCTTACGCGCAAGGCACCAATCCGTGGTTCGACGGAAATCTGCGCAGATGGTGAGCACAACAGGAGCCTCTGTGACCATGGACTGATTGAAATGGGCAGGAGCCAGCAATGCCTTGGCTTCAGCATCGCGCGTCACGATGACGCTGTAGAGTTGCAGGTTTCCCATCGTCTGAGTGCGCGAAGCTTTCTCCAATAACTGATTCAGCAGCTCATTAGGGATGGGCTGCTGGCTGTATTTCCTGATGGTTCGACGAGTCTGAATCTTCATCATTGCTTGATATTAAGTTTTGCCTCTATCTCTGCAAGAGTTGTCTGAAGCCTTTTGTTTGTTTTCAGCTTTTTCTCGATGGCTCGTATGCCATGAAGAACTGTTGCGTGGTTCCTGTTTCCAATGAGGGTGCCTATCTTGCTGTTGTTGTAGTTGGCATGCTTTTGGGCAAGGTACATGACGAGTTGTCTTGCCTCCACAATGTTGGCCTTGCGGCTGGAGCCATACACCTCGTCAGCAGTTACGTTGCAGCAGGAGCAGGCGTTCTCGATGATGGTGTCCATCGTGATAGGCTTGTGCTCGATGCGTGAGCTGTGTTTCAGTACGCGTTGGGCAAAGTTGAGATCCACCTCGCGATTGTATACTACAGAGAAGGCGAGCAGACTGTGGATCATGCCTTCCAGTTCACGCACGCTGTCTGTCACGTTGGCTGAGATGTAGTCAATCACGTCCTGTGGGATGCTGAGTCCGTCCTGCTCTATCTTGTTGCGAAGAATATTCTTGCGCAAGTCTTCTTCTGGTCGTTCCAGTTCAGCCAGCAAACCCCACTTGAAACGTGTGAGCAGACGGTCTGCCATGCCTTGCAGGTTCACAGGAGGACGGTCGCAGGTGAGAATAATCTGTCGTCCGTTCTGGTGCAAATGGTTGAAGATGTGGAAGAATGTGTTCTGGGTACCTTCGAGCCCTGCAAACTCCTGAATGTCATCCATGATCAGAACGTCGATGCTCTGATAGAAATGCATGAAGTCATTAAAGGTGTTGCGACGGATGGAGTCGGTATACTGCACGTAGAAAAGGTGTGCACTCAGGTAGAGAATGCGCTTCTGGGGATACAGCTCGCGCATGCGTGTACCTATTGCATTTACTAAATGGGTTTTTCCCACGCCGCTGGGACCATAGATGAAAAGGGGATTGAAGGTCTGCTGATCAGGATGCTCAGCGATGGCTTGCCCCACGCTTCGAGGAAGTTTATTGCTGTTGCCCTCGATGAAGTTGTCAAAGTTCTGCTTGGTGTTGAGGTAGGTCTTCCACTCTTCTGGAGCAGCGTATGCCTCACTCAGCTGTGGGCTCTTGTTCGCTCCAACGGGTTTGATGGTCTGCTCCGTAATCTCGTTCTCCTCGCTTTGCTGCTTGACAGCATTCTTCTTTACGACCTCTACCTCATAGAATAGTTTTACTCCTTCGCCATACACGCGATAGATGGCACGATGCATCAGCACGCGGAAATGTTCCTCAAGGTATTCATAGTAGAATTGACTGGGAATGTATATCACCAAAGATTTGGTCTGAGCATCGAATGACTTGAACTTGATCGGAGCGAACCAAGTCGAGTATTGCTGCTCATTAATGTTGTTTTGGATAATAGCCAAACAACGTGCCCAAAGTATCTTTGGTGAATCAGACATTATTCCTTATAAAAGTTGTTTAAGTATTGTGTTTTGTTGTCACATTCCCAATCACGGTATACCCGTTTTGGCTCTGCAAAGTTCGGAATATTTTGTGAAATGACAAAATCCGTTTTTATCTTTATATTTTGGTCAAATGGCGTACAAAGTGTTGTTTTTCAAGGCTCCATGAGCAATAGCGCAAAATTTTTATTTTGAGGGTATTTGCAAATTTCTAACTTCCTGACACACATTCTCTTATGCTTCTTATGCAGAAAAAGTGAGTTCGGAATAATGCCTCCTTGTAACTTGCCAATAATTACCTATTTATAATCGACTAAAAAATTATTTTGACTTAAAAAGATTATTTATATTAAATTTAAATAACGCAAATTTTTTCTCTTTACACACAAGGTGGGGTTTTGTGCAAATATAGGGTCGAGGATCTCTCCTTTTGGGGAGTGAGACGACGCTTTATTTCTCTTTCCTGTTGAAGACAGAAAAATGGACGTAACGCTTGGGGTGCGACTTCAGATCGTTTACCAGGCTGTCGGCACTCTGGACGGTATGGTTCAGGTTATTGTAGAGACCAGGATCCTTCATCAGCATACCCAGGGAACCTTCAGGGTTCTGTATCTGGTTCATCATGTGATGAATGCTTGCCAACGTGGTGTTCACGCTATCCATCGTGGCTTGCAGGTTGATCTGGTTCAGCTTATCCGTCATAGTGATTGCGTTTTGGCCCACTTGGGTGAAAGTGGACGTCATCTGGGGCACATCCTTTGCAAGCAGGCGGTTCAACTCTTTGGTACTCCTGTTGAGATTCTCCGTCAGCAGTTCCGCATTCTTGAGGATGATGACCAGATTCGTGTCAGAGGCCAGACGGTTAAGTGAGGCAATAAGGGTATCAACACGTGATACGACCAGTTCCACCTGGGGCATCATCTGCTCCGCTTTCCCCATCAGGCCGCTTGCATCACTTCCCATGATGGTGTCGCCTGGCTGGAAAGCTTCCGTCAGATTGGTCGCCAGCAGCATGTTGAGCGTGCAGCCGCCCAGCATTCCCTCGTCCAGCTTGGCGCTGCTTCCCTTTGGAATACGCAACTGGGGGTCTACCTGGATCGAGACGATAACCTCCTGAGGCTTCTCGTAAGTGATGTCGCTCACGATGCCCACGTTATAACCATCAGCATAGACGGTGGCACTCTTGCTTAACCCTTTGGCGTTGCTGAACTTAATATAATAGGTATCTTGTGCGCTGAACAGGCTGATGCCCTTGAGGAATTTGATTCCGAAGAACAGAATCACCAAGGCAATAACTCCAGTCAGTCCTATCTTTACTTCTTTTCTCATATTGTTCTACCCTTCAGGTGTGTGGTTATGTTCCTATTTCTTATATGCCTTGAAGGCATTGTAGATGCTTTTTGCCATAGCACTTTGGCCGGCAGCGCTCATCAGGTAAGCCTCCTCGCTGACGTTGTTGATGTAACCCAGCTCGATGAGGGCGCTGGGCATGCTGGTGGCTCGAAGCACCAGGAATCCAGCCTGATAGACACCCTTGTTGACTCGTCCCGCTGTGCTCTTGAACTGTTGCTGCACCAGCTTGGCGAAGTTGACGCTTTGCTCCATGTTCTTGTCCTGCATCAGTTCAAAAATGATATAGCTCTCGCTGCTCTTGGGGTCGAATCCCTCGTATTTTTGCTCGTAGTTGCTCTCCAGAGTGATTACCGAGTTCTCGCGCTTGGCGACCTCCAGATTGTCGGCTGCCCTATGCATACCCAGCGTGTAGGTTTCAGTCCCCTGAGGGCCGCTCTTGGCTGCAGTACTGTTCACGTGGATGCTGACAAAGAGATCAGCCTTGTTTCGATTTGCAATGTTAGCTCGTTCGTCAAGCTCCACGAACACGTCAGTCTTGCGGGTATAGATGACTTTCACGTCAGGGCAGTTCTGCTCCACCAGCTTGCCGAAAGCAAGCGCTACGGCCAGATTGATGTTCTTCTCCTTACTTTTCCGCCCAATGGCTCCAGGGTCCTTGCCACCGTGTCCAGCATCGATGACGAGGGTGTATGCTTGTGCTGAGAGGCTCATGATGAGTGTCAGCGCGATCAAAACGATTTTTTTCACAAGTCAGAAATTTTCTGCAAATTTAATCAAAAATCAGGAAAGATACAAGAACTTTGCTCTCATTTCATTTTATAATGTATGATTGAAGGGGTAGTTTTAACAGTAAGGAAACGAAATAGCAGAAAACACAACACGTTGACTTCACGATTTCAACACGTTGTCTTTGCGATTTCAACGTGTTGTCTTTGCCGTTTCAACACGTTGCCTTCTCTCACCATTCCATATTCCATCTTGCACCAGCCATGAGCCAGATACCTGGCTGGCGAATGTTTCCTAGGTCGAAATAATGATGGTTGGTGAGGTTGGTCGCTTGAACGAAAACTTGGTAACGCGAATCTGTCCATTGGATCTTTAGATCCAAGGTGGCATAGGGGTTGTAGCTTACCAGTCTTCCCGTATCAGTTCCTCGCAGATAACCAGTCTTTTCGTCTATATAGTTGTCTCCGTAGAGGATGTAATTGCCCATACGATCCTGCCAGCGAAGGCTCCAGGTGGCAGATAGTTTGTTCCAGATGCGATGATTCAGCATGGCCACCAGTTTATGGCGAAGGTACTCCATCGCATAGTTGCTGCGATAGATCTCTGTATCATCGCGACGAGTCTGGTGCATGTAGGTGTAACCCATATCGAGGCTCTGAATCCAGATGTCTCGGCCAGCCAGTTGGCTGAACTCCAGCTTCATGTGGGCTTGAATCCCCATATTGTTGAGGTTGAAGTTGGCGCTGTGATAGCTGTCTTCGGCTGTATACATCACCCAGTCTATCATACGTTTTCCGCAATGGTAGAATCCACGCAAGGTTCCTGTCAGTCCCATGCGATTATACTGTACGCCCAGTTGGGTGGAGCGGTTCTCTTCAGGTCGGAGTCCAGCGTTTCCATTGAGGGTGGGACTCTTGTAATAGAGGTCTGTGAAGGAGGGCAGGCGGAAACCCTTGTTGTACGACGCGTAGACTTTCCAGCCGGATGCTGGGCGGTATGTGATGTCTATACCTGGGTAGAAGCGGTATTTGTGGTCTACGCTGGTGTTCATATTGGCCAGCACGCCTGCGCTAAAGGTCCATCTGTCGAGGATAATGTTGTGCTCCAGGTTGTAGCTCACGTTGGTGCGATTGTCTCGACGAGTGTAAAAGATGTTGTCCTCTCCTCGAACGGCAACATGCTGGTTTTCAGGGAGATCCTTTCCAAGGCTGGTGCTGAGAATGCCTTCCTGTCGAAGCTCGGCTCCAACAGCTGTACGTCCGCCCCACCAGTTGAAGAAACCACCCATGCGACCTCCGTAGACGTCAGTTTGGTGGAAATTCTCGCCAAAGGTTTGCTTGTGAACCAATTCAAAGTTATCGTAGGTGCGATTCCAGTAGACGAGAGGAGTGAGGTGGAATCTGCCTTTCGTCTCAGCTCCCACACTAATCAGGTATCGTTCGTTTCGCTCGTATTGGTCAGGATACGATGCGCTGTAGAACGTGTTGGCTCCATACGCCTTTTTGCTGAATCCGAATTGCCAGTCGAGATTGAAGTCCTGATGCTGGAGGTCACCCTGATAGTAGATTTGTCCCTTATGCCATTCGCTGTTGCTGGTTCCTCCGTCGCTGCGTCCCCCTCCACCGCTGAAGCGATTGGACACGTCTCTTGAGGTCAGGCAGAGTCTCGCGTCGGCCTCCATAGTTCCAAAGCTGCCTCCCTGTGCCCTCACGCTTAGATTGCTTTCCTTGTCGTGTCGAGTTACGATGTTGATAGCGCCTCCGAAAGCATTCCCTCCGTATATGCGGCTGGCTGCTCCCTCAAGAACCTCGATGCGCTCTATGTCGTCGATGTTGACTGGAAAATCTGCTGCTAAGTGTCCTGTGTGGGGATTGCTGATGTTGGTACCGTTGAGCAGTAGGGTGATTTGGTCAAAAGTGCCCCCATCTATACTGATGTCCGTTTGGATTCCATAGCCACCTCGTTGTCGGACATCCACGCCAGTGGCCAGTTTCAACAGGTCGTTTACACTCTGCACCCCCGCCTTTTCGATGTCTTGACGAGTCAGTACAGTAACGATGCGTGCTGACTGCAATTGAGTCAACGGGGCAAGAGTGCCGCTTATGGTCACTTCCTCGATCGTCTGCTCGCTGTCGTCTTCCGCATCTTCAGCGAAATGGATGGACTTCTTGGCGAGTGAAGCCTGGGCTTGTGCTGCAACTCCCAAGGTGGCGACACTCAATACGCCGATTCTAATCTGACAACGCAGACTTGCAAATGCGCTGTATCCCTTGTTGGTGAATTGCTTCCAAGTGATGACGCGAGCCCTTACTGTCTGTCTTTTTAACATGTAATTACTAATTTACTTGAATGTAAATCCCACATTTTTCTTTTTTCAGGTGCAAAGATATGGAATTTTCAGGGGAAAATCGTATCTTTGCCTTATAACAGTTGTAAAATGACATGAAAAAAAGATTCTCTTTGCTGCTTTCTCTTTTGACAGCAGCCATCGCATCCGATGCAGACGTGACCCGTATCCTGAGTCCTGATGGGATGACATACGTGGATGTGGAACTGACAGGTGGTCACCTTACCTATAGTGCAGGATATCGTCAGGCGACGAAGTCTGGAACCGCAGATGTTTGCCTTCTGGAAGCTTCTCCCTTGGGATTCGTCTCAAACGTGGGCGATTTCTCACAGAATCTTACCTTGAAGGAAATCTCTGATGCGAAGCAAGAAGTCTACGAGTATGACCTCCGTCAAAGTAAGCAGAGCCACATAAAAACAAGTTACACTCATCAGGATTTCTCCTTGCAGAATGCCGACAAACGCAATTTTACGGTTGATTTTCGTGTTGGTAATGGCAATATCGCTTTTCGCTATGAGATTCCTGTCTCGAATGGTAATCCCAAGTGTATCGTCGTGGATCGCGAGACAACAGGTTTCGATTTCCCTGCAGGCACCACCGCCTTCGTCTGTCCACAGGCTAAGCCGATGACAGGATGGGAACGCACCAAGCCCTCTTACGAAGAGGAGTATGTATTGGACCAGCCAATTGGCACCCGTTCGCTGCACGGTCAAGGATATACGTTTCCTTGCCTTTTCCACGAAGGCGAGCGAGGTTGGGTTTTGATCAGCGAGACTGGTGTGGATGGTCTCTATTGCGGCAGCCATCTGAGCGATGGAACGGCAGATGGACTCTATACGATAGCTTTCCCTATGGCAGGCGAGAACAACGGATTCGGCAGTACAGGCGCACAATTTGGCTTGCCAGGAAAGACGCCCTGGCGCACAATTACCTTGGGCGAGACCTTAAAGCCAATTGTGGAGACAACGGTAGCCTGGGATGTGGTAGATGAATTGTACGAACCCAGTATCAGTTACAAGGGTGGTCGCTCCACGTGGAGTTGGATCATCTGGCAGGATGGCAGCATCAATTATGATGATCAGGTAACCTTCATCAACCTGTCTGCTCAATTGGGTTGGGAATATTGTCTGATTGATGGAGGATGGCTTACCAACATAGGTCGCGAGCGAATGGAAAAGCTTTTTGACTACGCCAAAAGCAAGGGGGTGGCTCCCTGGGTATGGTACAACAGCAATGGTGGCTGGAATGATGCTCCGCAATGTGCAAAGCAGTACATGTATAGTCCCATCGTACGCAAGACGGAGATGAAATGGCTACGTGATCATGGAGTAAAGGGTATCAAGGTAGACTTCTTCGCTGGCGACAAACAGGAAACCATCAAACTCTACGAGCAGATTCTCTCTGATGCAAATGATTATGGTATCCAATGCATCTTCCATGGGTGCACTTTACCTCGCGGATGGGAACGAATGTATCCAAACTATTGCAGTTCTGAGGCTGTATTGGCCAGCGAGAATCTCTATTTCAGCCAGCACTCAAATGATTTTGAGGGACAGAATGCGTGTCTCCATCCATTCATCCGCAACACGGTGGGCAGCATGGAATTCGGAGGAACCGTTTTGCAACGCCGTTTGCATCGTGAACCTGACAAGGGAAACACTCGTATCGTGGGTGATGTTTTCGAGCTGGGGACTGCTATCGCTTTTCAGAGTAGCGTGCAGAATTTTGCGCTTACACCTCGTAACCTGACAGAGAATCCTGATTGGGAGATTAACTTCATGCGTCAGGTTCCTACCACGTGGGACGAGACCCGCTTCCTGGATGGGTATCCTGGCAAATACATTGCCTTGGCGCGAAGAAGTGGTGTACGTTGGTATGTGACGGTTCTCAATGGTCAGAAGAACACGGAATTGAAGACCACACTTGACCTCTCCTTCCTGGCAGGTCAGACTGTCACCCTTCTCTCGGACGGTAAGGACGGCAAATCTCCCACCACTCAACCTGTCAAGATTGACAAGAAAGGCCAATTGAAGGTGAATTTGGCTGCTGAGAGTGGATTGGTTGTATTTTAGAGGTTCCTCTTACTTATCTGAAACCTTTTGAAGAGTTGGGATTATATCAGGGTGATTCCTGCTTGTCGACACTCTTCTCGCATCGTGTTGGGCCAAATGCTGGATTGAGTCTCACCTATGTGAGCTTTTTGGAGCAACACCATGCAGAGACGGCTCTGACCGATACCTCCTCCGATGCTTAGTGGGAGTGTACCTTCCAGCAAACGGCGGTGGAAATATAGTTTCTTGCGTTCTTCCTTGCCCTGAAGAGCCAGTTGACGATTGAGAGCTTCCACGTCGACACGAATGCCCATACTACTGAGCTCGATGCTATGGTTCAATAGGGGATACCAAACCAACAGGTCACCATTCAAGCCCTTGTATCCTTCCTCGTTGGGTGTGCTCCAGTCATCATAGTCAGGGGCGCGGTTGTCGTGTACTTCACCATTGCTCAGCTTGCCACCGATGCCTATGATAAACACAGCCCCATACTTCTGGGAAATCAGATCCTCGCGCTCCTTTTCTGTCTTGTCGGGATATAGTTGCAGCAATTCTTCGCTATGGATAAAGTGAATTTCCTCAGGCAGAAAGGGATGAAGCTGTGGGAAGGACTCGCTAATGAAGAATTCTGTGCGTAGGATGGCACCATAGATACGTCTCACTATCTTCTTCAGATAGGCTATATTGCGCTCCTCTGCCTTCATCACACGCTCCCAATCCCATTGGTCAACATAGAGGCTGTGCAGGTTGTCCAACTCTTCATCGGCACGGATGGCATTCATGTCAGTAACGATGCCATATCCTGGTTGTACCTTGTATTCAGCTAATGTGACACGTTTCCATTTTGCCAGCGAGTGAACCACCTCGGCAACGGATTCATCCATGTCCTTGATGGGGAAACTAACCGGGCGCTCCACTCCATTCAAGTCATCATTTATTCCTAATCCGCGCAGCACAAAGAGGGGAGCTGTAACACGACGTAACCTCAATTCTGTGCTCAGACTACTCAAAAAAAAGTCTTTGATCTTCTTGATAGCCATTTCTGTCTGTTTCAGGTCCAGTAATGGCTTATAGCCTGCAGGCTTCAAAAGTTTGCTCATTATTCAATCTTTTGTCGTTTTTCTATCATATTTAATTGCAAAGGTAAGTCTTTCTATTCAATTTGTCATCAAAAAAAGCGAAAAAAGTATCATCGTATTATCTTTTGTGCCATTTTTCCTTACTCTTTTGCCGGAAATAGATATGATGTAAAGGGAAATGAATAAAAATTGTTTGGAGAATATGCGATGGATTTGCATTTTTCTTTGTAATTTTGTGACTGAATCCAATATTATGAATGAAACATTCTCTGGAATCCGTCAAATAAAACCTATTCTTTGCATGAAATAGAATATACAGTATAATCATAAAACTCAAAGACATGAAAAAGATTTTGATTCTTCTTTTGTCAGTATTGACTCTGACATCTGCTTATGGACGCAAAAACTCGAATGGTAGAACACGTCGTGCCCAACATGTTGTTTGGATAGGAGTGGATGGATGGGGAGCTTATGCTTTCCGTGATTCCTTTAATTGTGAAATGAAGAATATCCGTCAACTGATGAGTGAGGGCGCATGGACAACGAAGGCTCGTACCGTAATGCCTTCTGTGAGCGGTCCTAACTGGGGGGCTATGTTCTCTTCTGCAATGCCTTGCATGAATGGTATCGTCGACAACTCCAATGGTCCTGCTGTTCCTCCAGTAACGACGACTGAGCATGGCCTGTTCCCTACTATTTTCCATGTGGTTCGTCAGTCTTATCCGAAGGCTGAGATTGGGGCGCAATATGAGTGGGGTACGATTAAGTACTATGTGGATAGTCTTGACTGCAATCACATGATGCACATCAAGGGAGCTAATGTGGAGACAGATACTCCTACAGAAGCTGCCAAATACATCAAAGAGAAGAAACCTGATCTGTTCTATATCCATATCGATCAGGTGGACCATGCAGGTCACCACGATGGCCACCACACGTCTAAATATTTTGATTGTGTCAATCGTGTGGATAGCCAGATCGGTCAGATTGTTCAGGCTGTGAAGGACGCAGGTATCTATGATGATACCATTATCATTTTGACGTCTGATCATGGTGGCGTAGGCACCGGCCATGGAGGAAATCATCCTGATGAGTTGACGGTTCCCGTTGTGTATTGTGGAAAGGGAGTAAAAAAGAACTACGAGATTCCTGATGTAGTCATGCAGTTTGATGTGGCGTCCACCATCGCTTACATATTTGGTATCGAGGATCCTCTGGAATGGCGTGGCAAGGCAACTCGGATTTTTGAGAAAAAGTAATTCTTCTCGTTATGAAGGACGAGGTTAGGAATCTTGTTTGAAAGAAAAAGAAGAGAGGAAGCTTTTTGTAACATAAGCCTCCTCTCTTTTTCTTTGGATGTTCTTTTTTAAGATTTTATTGCTGCATCGAATTTGATGTCTGAGGGCTTGAAGTCAATCTTGCGGACAAACTCGCAAGCCTCTCGTGCGCCATATTCTCTGTCCATTCCTGAGTCTTCCCACTCTACGGAGAGAGGCCCCTCGTAATTATATGCATTCAGGACACGAATGATTTCCTCGAAGTTGACGTCACCATGACCCAAGGAACGGAAATTCCAACCGCGTCTCAAGTCGCCAAAGTCGATGTGGGAGCAAAGCAGGCCGTTGCGTCCGTTCAGCGTCACGGCACAATCCTTCATGTGGACATGATATACACGCTCTATGAAATCCTCTAAGAAAACATGAGGTGAGATTCCTTGCCATTGGAGGTGGCTTGGGTCGAAGTTGAGGCCGAACTCAGGACGGTCCTTAAACTTCTCAAGAATTCTCTTTGTGGTGTAATAGTCGAATGCTATCTCGGCAGGATGAACCTCCAGGCAGTACTTTATTCCATTCTCCTTGAATACATCCAGGATAGGGCACCAGAGGTCATAAATCTCCTGGAATCCGCGCTCGATCATTTCCTCGGTAGTTTGAGGGAATGAGTACATGTACTTCCAGATGGTGGAACCAACGAAACCGGTCACGCAATAGGCTCCCAACTTGTGAGCTGCTATAGCGGCAGCCTTCATCGTTTCGATGGCCCAAGCACGAATGCCGTCAGGATTGTTGGCCAATTCAGCTGGAGCGAAGTTGTTGAGTCGTGGGTCATTATAGTCTCCCACACATTGGCTTGGTACGTGAGCACATAATGCCTTTACCACAAGGCCGTGTTTCTCAAAGATGCTCTTTATTTCCTCCACGTATGCATCATCTTTGGCGGCACGCAGGGGATCGAGATGATTACCCCAGATAGCGAGTTCGATACCATCGTATCCCATGTCGGCAGCCTTGCCACATAGGGTATCCAGATCCATATCTGCCCATTGACAACTCATCAGAGTTACTAATCTAGCATTTCTCATATTCGTTCATTATTTTTTGAGTTAGTATTATGTTTCTTTCTCTTTTTGACAAAGCTAATGTGATTCCATTATTGAAGAGCTTCGGTTTGTGGTTTCTCTATGCATATTCTGGCATCTACGGCTATCACTTCATCCTCATCGGCAAGTAGGGGATTGATGTCCAGTTCCTTGATTTCTGTGGCGAAGCGAAGCAAAGTTGACAGCTTGACAATAATCTCTTGGTATTTGTGCTCATTGATACCTTTCTGTCCACGTGTGCCACGCAGAATCTTGTAGGCTTTCAGGCTGTGAATCATGGATTCCGCCTCGCTCATGGAAAGAGGTGCCAGACCGCTTGAAACGTCTTTCAGAACCTCTACGAAAATGCCGCCAAGTCCGCACAAAACCACATGCCCGAAACGGGATTCATATTTGGCACCGATGAATAGCTCCGTGCCTTGCAGCATCTTCTGCACCATTACAGCTTTGGCATCACGTATCTTCATCATGCGATTAAACTCCAAGGCCAAGTGTTCCTTGCTGCGGATGTTCAGGGCCACACCTCCTACGTCACTCTTGTGGATGGGACCCACCACTTTGGCTACTACAGGGTAGCCCATCTTCTCTGCAAAGGCAATCAGTTCTTCCTTTTGGTCAGATACGAGCTCTGGCACCATCGGTATGCCTGCACAGCTGAATATCTCCCGCACCAGATTGGGTGAGATGTAGCCTGATTCCTTAATGCCTGTCATGATGTCGCGTATGCGAGGCACATCCACTCCAAACAGATTCACTTCAGGCGGAGCAGGTAGAGGAGTGTTCATCACGCGAGCCAGACAGTTGGCCAGCGTCACTTCATCCGAGAAGTTTACGTGTCCCTTCTGCAGGAACTCTGCCACTTCAGGTCCAGCAGTATGGACTGAAGGAAGGATGGGGAAGATGGGTTTCTTGCCTTTCCGTATCTTGCCGTCCAATATGTTGTAAGCTTCATAAGGCCGCACCAATCCTGGAGTTCCGAAAATGACAAAGATGGCATCTATCTCAGGAAACTTCTCTTCGCAATAATCTATCGCGATGCCCAGTTGCTCCGCAGTTCCTGTGGCTAAGATGTCGATGGGATTCGCCACCGATGCACCCTGGAAGAGTTTTGATTTCAGTTCCTCTGCCATCGGGCCCGCTATGTGTGGCACGTTCAGTCCACCTTTGGAAAGCGCGTCTGTCAGCATCACTCCAGGCCCTCCTGCATGTGTCACGATGGCAAAATTCTTACCCGTCAGGCTTGGAAGGGTGAAGATGCACCCCACCGTAGTCAGCTCCTCGCGGGAATAGCATCTCACGATTCCTGCCTTTCGGAAGAGTGCTTCCACAGCCGAGTCGCTGCTGGCGATGGCTCCCGTGTGACTGCTCGCTGCACGGCTTCCGCTCTCTGAGCTTCCCGCCTTGATGGCTGCGATGTGGCAACCTTTCCGAATGAGGGAACCAGCGTGGTAGAGTAGCTTGTCAGGGTTCGATATGTTCTCTATGTAGAGAAGTTTTATCCGAGAGTCTCGCTCTGGGTCGAAATTCTCGTCCATGTGCTGAAGCACATCCTCTATGCCGATTTGCTTGCCGTTGCCGATGCTCCAGACAGAATTGAAAGGCAGTCCCTTTATTACAGCAGACTCCAGGATGAAGACTGCTGTCGCTCCTGAGCCAGAGATGAAATCAACTCCTTCCGGACGCAGACGGGGAATGGGTTTCGTGAACACTCCGTGGTACCAGTCATTCATCATGCCTATGCAGTTGGGACCTATCAGGGCGCATCCGTGCCGGTTGCAGGAGTCCAGAATCTGCTGCTCACGCTCCGCTCCCTCCTGTGTCTCCTCACCGAACCCTGCCGAGATGATGATGAAGGCTTTCACCTCCTTTTCTGCTGCCAGGTATTCCACATAATCCGGGCAGAACCTGGCTGCCACCACCAGGATGGCCATCTCTGTGGGAGGTAGTTCCCTTGCATCATGGAAAGCCTTGATGCCCTGTATCTCATCTTCCTTCGGATTCACCACCCTCAGCGTTCCCCTGTAGCCACCTTGCACCAGATTCCGCACGATAGCACCTCCAGGCTTGTGCACATTGTTGGAGCCCCCTATCACGACAATGCTTTCCGGGTGTAGAAGTTGTCTGTTGATCATCGCATTAAGTTTCTTAGTTGCTACAAAGTTATACAATTCGTTCCAATCTTCAAAGTGTTTTGTTCACTATTCTTCATATATTTCCTGCTTTTCTCCTCGTCACAGGGGTCAAAAGAAGGTGAAATCCAACAAAACCACCATATATCTCTTGGCAGATTCGACTTTATATTGTATCTTTGCATGGTGATTTCGCATCACTCCTTTTTAGGCCCCGTAGCTTAGCTGTATAGAGCGTCAGATTCCGGTTCTGAAGGTCGAGGGTTAGAATCCCTCCGGGGTCACTTACAAGCCTTAGAGAGAAGTAATCATGACATGAACGTTGGATTTCATCCGATGAAAGTGGTTTTGTGCGTTTCAGCGTTTCAGCGTTTCAGGGGTTAGTTGTGTATTTCACTCCTTTCTTAGAATATTTATAACTAATTAATAATTAATAAGTTATATATATTAAAGAGGCATTGAAACCATGCTTATCCCCCAGCTGAAACGCTGAAACGCTGAAACACTTGGTCATTAACTTTTCTATAAAAAGCAGAAAATCAACAAGATACGACATTTGAAATTCGTCTGTCCCTATAATGCAAAACTCAAAAAGGGTACAGAATGCATCAAAATCCCCTCTAAAAAGCCTCAAAAAACTGCGTGAACCCCTCGTTCCGATTCTTTTCCTGTACTTTGCGCTCATGTTAGCGGTTCGGAATTTCTGCATTCAGACCTCATTCGGGAGGTATTTTGTGGCTAAATGGCACATCTGATTGCATCAAATGTGGGTATAAATAGCCATTTGTAACTATATTTTTGACGTGTTGAGAAACTGGAATCGGCTTGTGGGAATAGCTGTTTCAACACGTCGAAATCCAACAATGAAGCAAACGATGACCAACGATGGTTATGGTTGTTGGGGCTGCAGATAGAGGTTGAAGTGATTAGTGATCTGGCGGAAAAGGTGGATGCGGGTGTTGCCTCCGTAGATGCTGTGGTTGCGGTTGGTGTACGCCAGTTCACGGAAATCCTTGTCAGCCTGGACGAGTGATTCGGTGTATTCTGTAGTGTTGCGGAAATGCACGTTGTCGTCGGCCATTCCGTGGCAGATGAGCAGGTGTCCGCTGAGTTGGCTGGCCCGTCCTATGGGGCTGACATCATAGCCTTCCTTGTTCTCGTTGGGGGTACGCATGAAACGTTCTGTATAGATGGAATCGTAGTAGCGCCAGCTGGTGGGTGGTGCAATGGCTACTCCGCAGGCGAAAACAGGCCGTCCCTCGCTCATGCTCATCAGGGTGTTGAAACCTCCGTAGCTCCATCCCCAAATCCCGATATGGTCTTTGTCGACATAGGGAAGCGAGGCGAGGTAGATGGCTGTCTCCACTTGATCGCGGCTTTCTAATTGCCCCAGTTTGAGATAGGTGCATTGCTCGAAGTCTCGTCCACGTCCACCTGTGCCACGTCCGTCCACGCAGACGCTGATGTAGCCAAATTCAGCAAGGTACTGTTCGTAGAGGGCTCCGCCCATATTGCCGGTATTCCAGCTGTCCAGCACTTGCTGGCTTCCAGGACCGCTGTACTGGTGCATTACGACGGGGTATTTCTTGCTTTCGCTGAAATTGGGAGGCAGAACCATGAAGCCGTTCAGCTCTACTCCATCCTGAGTCTTGAAGGTGAAAAAGCGGCGCTCTCCCAGGTTCTTGGTGGCGAGGGTCTGCTGTAGCTCCTTGTTGTCGATGAGGGTCTTGAGCGTCTTTCCATTGTTGTCGCAAAGAGTGATGACGGGAGGTGTGTTGAGGTTGCTGTAAGTGTTCATGAAATAACGGCATCCTGTACTGAAGATGGCGTCGTTGGTACCCTCTTGAGTGGAGAGCTTGGTTACTTTACCTTTGGCATCGCTCTTGTAAATGGCTTTGCGGGTGGGGCCTTCCTGGTTGCTGGCGTAGTAGACGGTTCCTGTCTTCTCGTCGTAGCCGTAGTAGTTGGTGACCACGAAGTTGCCAGTCGTGAGTTGGCGTTTCAGGGTGCCGGTGAGTTCATAGAGATAGAGGTGGTTGTAGCCGCTTCGTTCGCTCATCAGCACGAAGCCTCCCGGGTGAGGCATGAAGTTCTTGTAGGGTTCCTCTGTGATGTATTTCTCTGCCTCGTCGCGCACGATGACTCTGCACTCTGTACTGCGTGGATTGGCCACATAGATGTCGAGGCGGTTCTGGTGTCGGTTCTGGGTGAGGACGAGCAGCTTTTCAGGGTCGCTCGAGAAGAAAATCCGTGGGATGTAGCCGTCGGGGTCGAGAGGAAGTTTCATCTCTCGTGTAACTCGGCTCTTGATGTCGAAGGCCTGGACGGTGACCGTGCTGTTCTGCGCTCCAGCTATGGGGTACTTGTATTCGTAGGCACCAGGATATTCGGCGTATTCTTCCTTTTCAGGAGACAGCCCCTTGAACCAAGGAAAGGAGTAAAGTGGCACCTTTGTCTCATCGTAGCGAATCCATGCAAGCATGGTGTTGTCGGCATTAAAATCGAAAGCTCGGCTGAAGGAGAATTCCTCCTCGTTGACCCAGTCGGGCTTGCCGTTGATGATCTCGTTGAACTTTCCGTCCTTTGTAATCTGGCTTTCGGCATTATCGAAGAGTAGCTTGACAAGGAAAAGATTGTTGTCGCGCACAAAGGCCACCATATTCCCGTCGCGGCTCCACAGGGGAACTTCCTGAGGTCCTCCGTCAGAAAGAGGAGCGAGGGTGCGGTTCTTCACATTATAAATGTAATAAACGGCTGTCTGGCTGCGACGATAGATGCTCTTCGTCTCGGTTTTCAGCAGGATATGGGCTTCGGTGGGACTCATTATGTAACCATCAATGGAACTGATGCTAAGACGGCCCTTCGTGTTGTTTGCATCGAAGATGACACCGGTTTGCTCGCCTGTCTTGAAGCTGTATTGCAGGATTTGCTTGTGGTCCGGGCTCAATTGGCTGTAACTCTCTCCGTCGAGCATGGGAGTGACTCCATAGATTCTTTGAGCACTATAGACACCTCGGCAGAGGTCGTTGAGACTAAGGTTCTCGCTGGCAAGGTTATTTAGGGAAACGGCCAGAAAAAGGCCGAGAATGGTTAGAAATCTCTTCATTTCAGCGTTTGTTTTAAATTACTTATGTGCAAAGATAATACTTTTAATCGAGAGTAAAGAGGTTTCTCGGGAGGAGATTATACAACGTTTATGTTTTTTTTATATTTTTGTGGCATGAAGTATGTGGAGTTTGGCGCTTGGCTGAAGGAACAGTTGGGCATGAAAGTGCAGAAGATTTCTGTAAATGCAGGTTTCACCTGTCCCAACAGAGACGGTACGCTGGGTACAGGAGGTTGTACTTTCTGTCTTAATCAGACGTTCAATCCAGCTTATTGCCAACCTACCCAAAGTGTAAGCGAACAGTTGGAGGAGGGGAAACGTTTCTTCGCCCGCAAGTATCCGACGATGAGATACTTGGCTTACTTTCAGGCATATACGAATACTTATGGGGAATTGAGTCAGCTGAAGAAACTGTATGAGGAAGCCATTGGGGTGGAGGATGTCGTGGGACTCGTTATCGGCACCCGACCGGATTGCGTGTCTGATGCCTTGCTTGATTATCTGGAGGAATTGAACCACCAGACTTTCCTGCTGGTGGAATATGGGATAGAAAGTGTAAACGACGAGACATTACGGAGGGTGAACAGAGGTCACACGTTTGCTCAGACGAAGGATGCTGTACATAAGACAGCAGAGCGAGGTATTCGCGTGGGTGGACACGTTATCCTCGGATTCCCTTGGGAAACCCGTGATGAACTCATGCGCCAGGCTGATGAGATAGCTCAACTCCCCTTGACAACGCTGAAACTGCATCAGTTGCAGATCGTTCGCGGAACAGCTCTCGCACAAGAGTACGAACAACATCCTTGGCCCATCCCAACGGCAGAGGATTATATCCGCTTGGTGCTGGATTATATTGACCGTCTGCCCCAGACGTTGGTTTTGGAGCGATTCGTAAGTCAATGTCCTCCAGACTTGCTTGTCGCGCCCAATTGGGGGCTGAAGAATCATGAATTTGCTAACCTGATAAGGAATCTTATCGATGAACGTGAGAAAGACGTTGGCTTGAAAAAGCGTCTCTTGGGAAGTCGGCCTAAAATATTGTGATTATGAATGTTAGATCGTTTTTGTTTCTTGCTATCTCCCTGCTGAGTCTTAAAGGAGCAGGTCAGAGCGTTATGGTGCACGTATCCAATCCTGTTGACCTGAACAGGAGAGACTTGGCAGAAATCCCTGCTAAAGAGGTGTATGCCAAATTGGGAGTGGCTCAGGGCACGCCGATTCTGGTGAAGAATGCAGACGGGGTGGAGGTGCCCAGCCAACTGACATACAATGGGCTTCTGCTGTTGCAATCGATGGCTCATCCTCTGGAAACGGAAACCTATGAGATAAGGGTGGGTCAGCCTCAAAGCTATCGCAACGACGTGAGCGGGCGTGTCTACCCTGAGCGCCGCGATGATTTGGGATGGGAGAATGACCGTAATGCGTGGCGTCTGTATGGACCAGACTTGCGCAGGGATAATCCTCATGGAATAGATTGCTTCACCAAGAACCAGCCTGCACCCAGCCTCGACAGCCTGTATCAGGGATTATTCAAAAACAAGATATCCTACCACGAGGATCATGGATTGGGTATGGACGCTTATACGGTAGGACCAACGCTAGGCTGTGGCGCTCCTGCCTTGATGCGAGGCGACAGTCTTCTTTATTCGGTGGTCTACGACGAGGTTGAGATATTGGACAACGGCCCTTTGCGCTTCACGGCTCGACTGGTTTACAGACATGAGGAGGGATTTACAGAGACTCGACTGATCCAGCAGGACAGAGGCAGTCATCTGGTGCGTTGCGAGGTGACATACAAGGGGATAAGCGGGAAAATGGATATCGTCTCAGGCCTCGTGGTGCATAAGGACAATCCCCAGGCCTATGTGATAAACAAGAAGGAGCAATACGTCGCCTATGCCGACAATATCAGTTCGCCCAGGAAACGCAATGGCCAGCTCTATGTGGCCTGTCTGTATCCGCAGAAGATGAGCAGGTTAGAGTATCTTCCGCTGGCGAAGGAAGTCTCGATGGGCATCGGTCACGTGATAGGAAGGAGACCCTATACGGAAGGGGACACATTCGTCTACTATTTTGGCTCAGGATGGAGCGGATACGATGTGCCTTCGATGAATGTCTGGAAGACTCTCCTGAAGGATTATAAAGTGATGCTGCAAGAGCCTTTGAACGTGGATTTCGGAGTGGCGTTTCGAGAACCTTTGGAGTTGGAATTCTAAGGGCACAAGACCCAACTGGATACGTCGGAAATCGCAACGTGTTGAAATGCTGAAGTCAACGTGTTGTGTTTGAGGTTTCAACGTGTTGACTTCTTGGTTTCAACGTGTTGTCTTTCCGAAGCCTTCTCTTGGGTGCGATGAATGAAACGTGGAGGGCTGTCGATAGATAGAGGAATCCGTTTATTCCTCGATAATGAACAATCTTCTTTCGGAATCGAAATGAATGCCTTCGATATGGATGAAATCTGACAGGCTTCCGTCTGAGGTAAGTTCCTCAGGAGTACCAGAGTGGACACCTTCAACAGTCATGAGCCAAAGCTGGTCGCTAAGCTGGAGTGCCATCTCCACATCGTGTGTGCTGAGGAAGATGGTCTTGTTCATCTCGTGAGCCAATCGCCGCAGCATGCGCATCATTTCCACTTTGGAGGGAAAATCCAGGAAAGCTGTGGGCTCGTCCAGAAGAATGATAGGAGTCTGCTGGGATAACGCTTTGGCTATCATTGCTTTCTGGAGTTCTCCATCGCTGAGGGTTCCTATCTCTCGGTCGTACAATTCTGTAATGCCCACTTGGTCGATTGCTTGCCGTACTTGTTTCTCATCCTCCTCGTCAAGTCGTCCCCAAAAGCCTGTGTAGGGGCTGCGGCCGAGTGATACAAGATCATGAACCGTCATGGCACGAACGTCAAGACGTTCTGTCAGCACAACGCTTATGATACGGCTTAATTGGGCTTGGGTAAGCTCGTGGATAGAGGTTCCGTTGATGACAATATCGCCAGAGATGGCTGGCTGGAAAGCACAGAGGGTGCGCAGGAGGGTACTCTTGCCTACACCATTGGGCCCCAGAAGACTGATCAGGTTGCCTTCTGGAATGATGGCGTTTATACCACGGGCTACGATGTGTTCACCATAGCCCGTGGTTAGGTTTCTGAGTTCTATCATATTCCGTTTTCTGTTACAGTCGAGCTGTACTCCACGAATTACTCGTAAGAAGAACAGTAGCTGTAGCCAAGCTTCTTGTATAGTTTCTCCATGTCGGCCAATCGTGATGTAAAGGCCTCAAAGTTCTTTTGGTCAGGCTGAAGCCATTGAACCTCGCTCATGGCGTCGAGACGAGGCAACAGCATGTACTCTGCCTGCTTGGGACTTACTACATACTCTGTCCAGAGGTTGCATTGGGCTCCTAAAATGAATTTGCCCTCCTCTTCAGTAAGCTCGCTTGGTATGGGTTCCATAGCATAGACCTTGCTCACAGGCAGATATCCACCGATGGCATGAGGCTGGGCACGCTGGTTCTTGAGCTGATAGTAGTCGATGTAACAATTGTCTGTGGGAGTCATGATGACACGGTGGTGCAGGCGAGCTGCTGTGATTCCACCCTTGTAGCCGCGCCAGCTCATGACGGTAGCTCCTTCAGAAAGACCGCCTTCGAGTATCTCATCCCAACCTATCAGCTCACGACCATGCTGACCAAGGAATTTCTCTACATCCTTGAGGATATAGGTCTGCAGTTGAGCCTCGTTCTCAAGTCCCAGTTCTTTCTTCTTGTTTTGGCACTTCTCACATTTCTTCCAGCGGTCTCTCGGACTCTCGTCGCCACCTACATGAATGTATTTGCTGGGGAATACCTCGCAGAGCTCACCCAATACCGTATGGATGAATTTCAACGTTTCAGGATTACCTGCACAGAGGACATCAGGATCCACTCCCCAATAAGGCCGTACAAAGTAGGGGCCACCTGTGCAACCTAAATTCGGATACACACTAAGAGCTGCCACCATGTGACCAGGGAGGTCGATCTCAGGAATGATGGTGATGAATCTCTCTTGAGCATATTGGACAATCTCACGAAGTTCAGCTTGCGTGTAGTACCCTTCTTCTGGTGTGTCATCCCAAATGGGATCGCCCTGACCTAAACCTACGTTGCTGCCGATGATAGTGTAAGGACGGTAGCTTCCTTTCTTCGCGAGTTCAGGCAGAGCCTTTACTTCGAAACGCCATCCTTGGTCGTCAGTCAGATGCCAATGAAACTTGTTCACTCCATGCAGGGCAAGGATATCGATGAATTCCTTGATGAAGGTAGCAGGGAAGAAGTGGCGTGCGCAGTCGAGCATGGTGCCACGATACTGGAAACGTGGCTCGCCGGCTATTGTGGCATAAGGTAGCGAGATGGTGTCGCTCTCCTCAAGAGCTACACTCTTGCGTAACGTCTGGATGCCATAAAAGACTCCGCTCTCGCTGGCGCCTTGAATGGTGATACCCTTCTTGTCAACCGTTATCTGGTAAGCATCAGGATTTTCATTCTGAAGACCTAACGTCAGGTTAACTGGTGTCTTCACTTTCTTGGTGGCAACTTGAGGAGTCAGACCCAGATATTCTTGGGCAAACTGAGCGTTTCGCTTCATTTTAGCGTTGTCAGCAGGATAGGATACTGCCTGTCCCTTGACGAGTTGAGCCTGTTTACCTGACGGGTCAAGTTTGATTGACTGAGGGAGTGGAATCACTTGATAGGTAACTTCTGCCATAGAGTTGAAACTCATCAGAGTGGCAGCCAATACGAAAAGTATCTTTTTCATGTTCGTAGTTTTTGGGGGTTTATAATACATTATTATTTGTCTTTCTTTAGAATCACATACATGATGACAGGTGCTCCGATTATGGGCGTAATCACGTTGATTGGGATGAGGCTACCATTTCGTGGCAAGGTGCTCAACAGATTACAGATGAGAGTCAGGATGGCTCCCATCAACATGGTACCAGGCAAGAGGATACGATGGATACTGGTGCCAAGTGTCAGGCGGGCAATATGAGGAACAGCCAATCCCAAAAAGGAGATGGGACCACAGAAGGCAGTTGTGGTGGCAGTTAGGATACCTGTAGTGAGAAGTAAACTTTGGCGGACACGATGAATGCGGATGCCTAAGTTCTGGGCATAGCGGTCGCCCAGCAAGAGAGCATCCAAGGGTTTTATCATCAGCAAGGCCATAGTGAGTCCTATCAGGATAAGGGAGCTGAAGAGTGGCAAACGTTCTAGGCTTACGCTGCTGAAGTTTCCCATTCCCCAAATGATGAAACTGTGGACTCCCTCCTCAGTAGCTGTATAGTTAAGCAATTGAATGATGCTACCTGTAACATAACTGATGATAACACCTGTAATCAGGAGCATCACCTTGCTGCGTAGTATGTGGGAAAGCAGCATCAGAAGCATCATGATACCTAACGCACCTATCATGGCTGCTATGACGACAAACAGGTATCCTGCTATGCTGAGACTTCCTAACGTGACAGATCCACCCAAGAGGAGCATGACTATGGCGACTCCCAGATTGGCACCTGAATCTATCCCCAGGATGGAAGGACCTGCCAATGGGTTGCGAAAGGTGGTTTGGAGCATAAGTCCGCATGTGCTTAACGAGGCACCGCACAGAATGGCTGTAATCATCTGAGGCACGCGGTTTTGGCGAATGATATAGGTCCAACTTGTGTGTCCCTCGATTTCTTCACCACACAGGATGCTCCATACGTCTTTCACAGGAATACTGAGAGATCCCCATAACAGATTGGCAACAGCCAAAATGGCAACAGCCAAAGTTAGTGCAGTCAGAATACTCTTATGTCTCATTCTAAGGGACAAAAATACGCTTTTTCTGCTTGAATGCCAAGTTCTGGGTGTAAAATCTGTATTAAATTGGCCAATAATCGTTCAGGATGGAAAGGTGTTTCCTCATAAAACCCACTTGTTGAAGTGTCGCAAAACCACATGGAAGCCGGAACATTCTTGAGCAACGGGGAATCCTGATAAATCTGCTTGCGGGTGATGGGACCATGATGTTTGAAGATCCAAATGTCTGCTGTTAAAGCCCGATCCAGGACATGTTCGATGCTAAGTGGAATGCTGCCTGCTCCTTCCAAATCGTTGAAGACGTAGTTTGCTCCAGCATCGTTGTACATCTGCCCCATCGTACTTCCGTGGCCAGGAAGCATCCATTGGCCGCTGTAGGGAATGTCACAAATTAGTTTCGGATGAGTTTTGGCTTGCATAGCATTCTTGCGAAGTGCCAGGTAGCTTTGTTCGATTTGCAGGAATAAGCTGTCGGCTCGCTCTGCCTTACCGAAGAGACGACCGTAGAAGCGCATCCATTCTGCTCGCGCGAGAGGATTAACCTCCATGTAGTCGGCACATTCTATAATGGGAATACCCAGTTGCTCCAGGCGGCCGTATCCTCCACTATTCTCGAAAGGACTGGGCATTAGGGCATCAGGATGGAGTTCCATAACGTGTTCGATGTTAGGATTCATGGCGTTTCCTAAATCTTGGATGGATCCTGCCTTAATATTTTGCTCAATAAATGGAAGATGGATATACTGAAGGTCATATACACCACCGATTGAAGTTTCTGCTCCCAGTTCCTGCAATAGGGCACAATGAACAGATGTGAAAACTGCAGCTTTCTGCAACGGAACTATCACCTCGTTGGGATATTTACCTTTTTTCTGAACAATTGTGTAGTGGTTCAGCACTTTGGTGGTATCCCAAGGATTACGTTGGAAGACTTCCAGGCGATCCTTGTACTGTACCATTGTCAGATTTCGGGCGTAACGCAGGGATATGGTATCGCCTTCCTCTTTTGAAGAGATGGACTGATGGTGTTGGCAAGCTGCAGAAAGCAAGCCAGACATAAGCAGTATGACGTAGCTTAGTTTATAGATGACTTTCTTTTCCATTGGGGTCGGAACTCAAAGTATATTTCGTAGTTGCGTGGAGCCATCGGGCGGGATAGGACTGTCACATATTTGGTGTTAAAGAGATTGTTGACTACGCCTTTGATTGAGGCATGTCCCCATCGCCATTGAAAGGTTTTCTCGAGGCTAATGTCAGACATGTAATAAGGCTTCAGTCGACCTGTGATGTAGTTTACCTCGTTACTGGTTGTTGTGTAGCGTTCACTATAGTGATTCCATTTATATGTGAAAGTCCAGCTTTCCCATGAGAGATGACCACTTATGTTTGCAGAATTGCGGGGCACATAGCATAGTTGCTTCCCATAAGAAGCATCGTTGGAATTGAGATTCTCTCCCCGATTGATAGAGGGAGTGAAAGCATAGTTTCCACTAAGTCTCAGTCGCCAGTTGCTTGAAATCTTGTAGTCAACGTTCAGGCTCATTTCGGTTCCATAGTTGTGGACTTTGCGGACATTGCTGGGTTCCCAGAATCCTTTTGTGTTTGGCAACCATTGAATCCAGTCGTTGATGTAGGAATCAAAGGCACTTAGGTTTCCGCTTATCTTTACGTCATGAATGGGAATACAGAATTCCAATCCAGCATCGTATGTAAAGCCATGCTCAGGTTCGAGGTCAGGATTGCCACCTGGCTGGAAATAGAGGTCATTCATGGATGGGTAACGATAGTTGCGTGCTACGGAAGCCTTTAAAGCCAGGCGCCATGGCTGATACAACACGTAGTCGACAAAAAAGGCAGGAATCAAAGGCACGAAATCATCGCGGTAGACCTCTTCGCGTAGCACAACGGCCATGGAGAATGGTTGGATGGGACGCCAACGTGCCTGAATGGAGGTGTTGTATTCCATACGTCCCAAGTCATAGTTATCTCCGATATGAAAAGGGCTACGGTCATAGCTGCGTACATGATTGTAATACGCAGACATGTTAGCCTGGAGTAGCCAATGTTCGTTGGGAATGTAATTCGCTTCGCCTTGGATACTTCCCGTGTTGGTGTAGCTCTTGCTGTGGGTGATGTCTGTATTGATTTCTTCTCGTCTGGTGAAATAGTCATAAGCCATATCTTGGTATTGATATCCACCTTTTACATTCAAATTCCATTTTTCCAGATTATGATCCCACGAGATGACAGCTCGGGCGGTATTGAATTTCTGCTCGTTGGTGAATTCGCTGTCGTCCTTATAGTCGACACTCAGGAAAGGTAGACCTCGATTCGTGTAGGAATACCACGCCATAAATCCTATACGGTTTCCTTTCAAATCGTTGTAGAATATATCCTGCATCACATGAAAGTCGTCGAAATATCCGCTTTTGTTCCTTTCTTTTGGATGGTAACTGTCGATAATGTTGCCCTCTTGATCCCGTATGTCTACCTTCTTGTCGTAATTGGTATAAAGGAAATCATTATTGGATGTGGAATAGGAAACTCGTGTGCTGCTACTCCATTGTTCGTTGGCGTATGTGGCGCGGAAAAATTGATCATACGTATCATACGACCCGATGCCTTGGATGTATTGAAGTGTTGTCCCTTGAAAGTCAACAGGTCGAGTTTTCAGTTCTACCGCGCCTCCTAACCCGCCTCCACTAATGCTGATGCTGGAGGCGCCATGATAGAGATTGGTCTCGTCGACAAAATAACCAGGGATGGTACTGAAGTCCAGGGTGCCCAGCATGGGAGAATTGATGCGAATCCCGTTCCAAAGTACTTGGGTGTGACTGGGTGAGGTTCCACGGAATTCTGCTGTGGACTCGGTTGCACGTCCATAGTTTTTAATAAAGAGAGTCGTGTGCCGCGACAGGATGTCTGCCATAGAGAGGGAGATGTTGTCATGGAGAAACAAGGTATCTAATGTGGTCTTCTGTATACCCGTATCGCGAAGTAAGCGGTTTGCATTTACTTGAACTGTCCGGAGGGTATCTTGAGCCATCATGCCTAAGCATGTGAAAAGTATGGGAAAGACCAATAATTTCCTCATCACTTAACTTCTCCAATATAGTATATTTCCGTGCTGATTTCACCCAGATTGGGTGTCCATCCTGTTTGGGCAGTTTGAACTTTCACAAAATCTATGTATTCCAGGTTAGCTTCCTTCCCATCCCATGTGCGGGCTTGTCGGATATGGTAATATCCCATCTTTCCTTCCGAACCTTCCAGGAAATCAGCACCCAGGTTGTCTGCATAGCCCCAATCGTAGGGAGGGATGTCGGAATACCCGTTGGCATACGAGTGATGACTGGCAAGGCGTGTGCCGAAGAATGTCATTTCTTCCGTTTGTTGCCAGTCTTGCCAATAATAAGGCTTGGGATTCCAATAGCTCAGGTAGGGTATGTAGTCTTCCATTCCATCCATATCGCGCCATCCTACGGCAGAAAAGGCATCCTGTGGACGATAATACGTGATGGCATACTCTTGCCGTTCGTTGACTGTTCCGTATTCCGAGCCAGCCAGTTCATACCAGAGATCATTAGGGAGCCCATCCCCGTTGACATCCTGGCTAACCCAGATAATGCCAGGTTCAGATTGATAGTTGTAAGGGTTTCCCTTGATGCAAAGATCATAAGCATCGCCTTTGCAGCTTACGCTGTGGTCAAAACCTGCCACGACGTAACCTCCCTGACCTCCAAGGCTCACCATCCATCTGTTGCGGAAATGGTTGAGTACCGTATCGCAAGCTTGCTCGTGGGTACATCCATCTGGATAGCTTTCGCCTATGATAATGTATCCGTTAACCTGATGGCCAGGAGCAGGCATATATTCATAGATTTTATTAACCATGGAAGCTCCCGATTGGTTACGGCGATAAGTTCCTGCTGCTGGACAAACATTAATGGTGAAGTCTTGGGACCCCAGGACAGAATCATTTCGTGTTGCGGTCAGATTCAGTATATACTGTCCCTCGCTTGTCCCTGAGAAGATAACTTCTTGAGTGTTTGAAAGCGTGATCCCATCCATCGTCCAAATGTATTTTGCCTCGTCTGCACAAGTTTGCATATAAGGGTGCAGATGGATATCGCGTCCGATGGGAATGTTTATGCTTGTGAATGGGAATTTCCACGTGAAAGTGCTGTCGTTGCGGGGTATTTCTGGCCAAAGTTCCGTGGTGCGCTCTTTCACGGTTACCTTGATCTCGTCATCAGCAGAACCGAATCTGTTGGTTACATGCAAGCTTATGAAATATTCTCCAGCTGTATCCGTCACGAATGTATAGCTGTCTGCAGTTCCAACAGTCTTTCCATCCAAACTCCAAAGGTAGGTCGTGGTGTTGTCGATATTCTCTATATCAGGAACAAGCATGATGGTTTCGCCTGTGTAGGTGGTGAAACGTCCTGCGGGCATCTTCCAGGTGATGACTGGAGTGGGACCTGTTGTGGGAGCTTCATCCGAGCATGAGGATAAAATGAACGAAATTGCAACACAAGGCAAGAAGAGCAGTGAATACAGTATCAGACGAGAGTTCCTTTTCATGGCGTTTGGTTTATTTGAAAGCAAATCCGTTAGGATTGATGCCCACTCGGAATTGGTCAAGCAGGTCACCTTCTCTGGAATAGCGGTAAATGACGCCACTTTGTGAATAATCTACGGCATCGGCCACATAGATGTCTCCGTTGCGCGGGTTCACGTTGATTCCATATAGCTTGTGACGTGCCCCCTTTTTGTCTACGGGTGCTTTGATGAAAGGTCGGACAGGCACGTGTCTCTCCTGAATACCCATCCGATAGATGTCGTTGTTGATGATGTAGAGGGTGTCGCGAGCTGAATTAACGGCAATCTGTACGGTTGCCTCATCGGTATCCAACGCCTGGTCATCTTCTACCGAACGGGTCTCCGCATCGATTCGATACAAATGAGGTATGTTCTCGCCAAAGGAATCTGTATCTGTGCCGTAGCCGCCGTCCGTAAGGACCCACAGCTTGTTCCGTGCATCCAACACCATACTTTTGGGTTGCATACTGGTTTTCAAATGGATGACACCTGCCACAGCATCCTGTTTGGTGTCTATGACAACAATCAGGTCGGTGTAGCACCAGCAGTTGATGAACACGTATTGTCCATATTGAACCATCAGTTCTGTGCTGGCATAGCCGTTAGCTTTCACTTCAGGTACTCCGATGCTGCCGATGTACTGGAAGGTTTTTGGATTGAAGATGGTGATGAACGGAGAATAGAGGTCTGTCACGTATGCCTTCGTATCGCTCAGGAAATGAATGTAGCGCGGGTTGATCATGTGTTCCGTCTGGGAAGACGTCAGTTGACCTTTTACGCGGAATGTCTCGGCGTCTATTCCCCAGATGATGCCACTATTCTCTACCGCCACGTAAGCCACTCCGTCGTGCAACGTGATGGATTGCCCCGTGTCGCCCAATTTGCGGTCATTCGCCCTCTGGAAGATGCCGTTCTCTACCGTCCTTGTTTCCGGATTGTAGTAGGATAGGGTGCTGTTTCCGCTGTTGTAATTGCCTTCGTTGAGTATGAATACACCTTGTCCTGTGTTGGAGAAATTCTCTTCCTCCAAGCCATCTACAGAACCAGTACATGCTGCCAACACGGCCGTAACCGTCAGCAGCATGTACATGTATGAATAGGCTATTCTCATCAAACGTCTTTCCTTTTCACCTTAAACAGTATCAAAGGGAAGGGGGATCTTATTTCTGAATCTCCACGTTATCGAATGCGAAATAGGTGGGAGCCTTCATGCCCCAAGCGGAAACGTCGTTGCTATCCATGGAGAATTCCAGCTTTGTAACTTTACCGAGTGAGGTCAGGTCTGTTTCGAACCATTTGGTCAGGAAACCGCCTTCCAGGGCAATCATCAGTTCAACGTTGCCAACCATGTTTTCCCCGTTGTAGCCGGTGATGATCACCTTGCAGTAGTCACCAGCCTCTTTCAAAGCCTTTGCATACCCATCACCATTCTTGATGACGCTCAGCAAGTAAGTGGTTGGGATGATGTCCATCGAGTTGATGACGTGGGCAGAACCGTCAGCAAAACTGATGCTTGCGCCACAATAAACGACACCGAAGTTCTTGCTTCCATTGCTTACGGGAACAGCCAACTGATCCAAATAGGTACGTGGCTCGCCGATGTTGGAATCGATGTAGTTGCTCACGGCAACGCCTCCTTCTGCAAAGCCATATTCACCACCCCAGGCATTGGTCATGCCGCCTGTCAACTTGGTGGTGGCATCGGTCCAACTGTAGTTCCTTGCATTCTCGCCATAGAGGAGCTTGCCACCATATTGGGGTGAGTCAATAAGCGCATCGAAATAACTGCCCTCGAAAGTTAGTGTCAGGGTGTTGTCCTCAACGGCATTTGGTGCCAATTCTTCGTCTTCATCACAAGAGGTAAATGCAAAGCCTGCACACAGCAGCATTGCCATGAAATAAATCTTTTTCATCTTTCTTTAGTTTTTATAATTAGTTATACAAAATACGTCCTCGCGCATTAGTTTTATTACTACATATAACATAGAATGTGCGGTAGGTTTTCTGACTTGTTCCTCCTGACTGATGATGCCTTCCCAGAAGTGCTGCTCCAGTGGCTTTCTTCATCACGGACTCAACGGAACTTACAGCTGCGGGACAGTTCCGGATTCTCACCGGATTCCCATTTCCGCCATTTCGACTGCAAAGGTATTCAATATTCTTGTTTCCGCCAAATTTAAAGAGGAAAAAAAACAACGTGATGACTTCCGGGTTTCAACGTGTTGACTTGCGGATTTCAACGTGATGTGTTTGAGGTTTCAACGTGTTGACTTCAGCAGTTTGTCTGGCGTTGTCCTCAGGTGCTCTAAAAGAAGGATGAGTCAGGAAAAAAGAAATTCCTTTATCAGACAGGCTTATATTTCGCGGAATTAATGTAAATTTGCGAAAAATATTCAAATACATTTCTTTATGAAGATGAGTGCATATCATTTCCTTGCCATGTTGGGCATACTTAGTTTAACCGTCAATTGTACTAATCGGGATACTGATGTTATCAGCCGTCGCTCCCCCATCGAGGAGCCTTACAAATATATTTCAGGCGGTGCAATGTCAGGGCCAGCTGTGCCCGACTCGCCAGATCCGTTAGTGCGATATGTGTGGGACAATCCTCGAGCGACAGATTCTTTGCAGATTTACGTCATGTTGCCCAAACATGCAGAAGTGGTGCAGGGTGATGAGAGTTTTTCTGGGGTTGAGACGGCTTGTAAGGAGAAGTGTACTATCCGCGTTGCGGGCGAGGGTATCATCCGGCTGGACTTCGGTGTGGAACTCCCTGCTTGGATTGAGATGGACAGCCCTGACCTCTCGGGCGAAGTGGAAATGGGCATCAGCGAACACAACGAGGCGGAGCTGTTACCCAAGGTCAGGAAGCCCGTGCAGTATGGCCAGACCTACCGGCTGGAGTTGAACCGCGAGCTGTACGAGGGTGTGCGCTATGGGTTCATTCATGTGAAGAGTTTCGATAAGCCGTTCACCATTACCGCCGTTCGAGCCGTCTGTCAGGTAAAACCTGCCAACTATACGGGTAGCTTCGCCTGCGACAACAGCCTTATAAATAAGATATGGTACACAGGAGCGTATGATGTGCGCGCTAACCTGCGTGAGGATTGTTTCGGTGCCATCCTGATGGACCGTGGCGACCGTTTCTCGTGGACAGGCGATGCTTATCCGGCACAGGCGGCCTCGCTGGTGGCCTTCTCAAACTATGATGAGGTGCTGAAGAACCTGCAATGGACCGATGCTCATCCCAACGGCATCGAGACCTATGAGATGTACTGGGTGGAAAGCCTCATCGACTACTACATGTACAGCGGTGATGAGGAGGGATTGCGTGCCCTGCTTCCGAAAGCCATCCAGCGGCTTGATCATGCTTGGGACATCTTTGATGAGCCGACGAATCTGGTCTTCATAGGCTGGGACCAGCGCCTGGGGACGGGCTTCGACCATCCAAACTGCGAGGAGGGCATCTGTACCTTCAGGATGCTGGCCATCGGCGCCTGGAAGCATCTGGCCGAAGTGCTGCGCATGATAGGCGAGGACGAGCTGGCCGCCCGACAGGAGGAGAGAGCCGCAGAAAAGACAGCCTTGTTCTGCACGCCTGAGAACTTGGCACGGCTGGGTATGCACTCGTCAGCGGATGCCATTAACGCCAACCTGCTGCCGGACCTCTCACGGCTCTATCACAAAGACCTCTCCGACCGTGTGCATCGCCTTTCTTATTCTCCTTTCAACCAGTGCTTCCTGCTCAAGGCGATGGCTCGGGTCGGGCATTACGATGATGCGTTTGCCTCTATCCGTGACCAATGGGGCGGACAGGTGGAATATGGCGGCACCTGCTTCTTCGAGGTCTATCGGCCCGACTGGAATGAAATAGTGGGCCAGAACGGTCCTATCCCCTATAGTCAGGCCGGATTCACCAGTCTGGCTCATCCCTGGGGCGCAGGCGTGACCCAATGGCTGAGCGAAGAGATGCTCGGCATCAAACCCACAAGTGGAGGTTTCCGCACCTTTAGTGTGAAACCCCATTTCTCTGGCTTCGCCACCTGCGTCTCGGGTCAGACCAATACGCCTCATGGAACCATAAAAGCCTCGTTTGACCTGAAGACAGGTTGCCACTCGCTCTCGGTTCCCGAAGGCACGGAGGCCCTGCTGGCGATTCCCAAGGAGGGGATGACCGTAGAGCAGTTGAAGGTCAACGGCAGCCGTCAGGCCGGATACAGGGAGGACGGCGACTTCATCTATCTGCCTGGTCTTCAGGCGGGAGAATATGAGATAAGAACAACTTACAGCGGCAATCCAACGAAAGCAAAGGAAGAGGAATACGTATATGCGACCAAAGTGAAGGAGATAGACCGCGACACCCACGGAAGATGGTTCACCAAATATGGTAAGGACGGATACTGCATAGTAGGCGGAGCTGAAGACGGTGGTGACCTGCAAGTCCTGCCCGAATACGTGGAGTCTGTCATTTTCGACCATGTCTCTTTTCCCGTAGAAAGCCACAGGACCACAGTTATCAAGCCCCTGAACGAGGAAGCCATGCTGCCTGTCAGCGCTGAGTCCGATGCTCGTAAGGCTTTCGGTTGCTACTATTCTGCCGGCTGCCAGATGACTCCGCTCGAAGTCCGGCTCAGACAAAATCAGCCCTACCGACTGGCCGTCTATTATGCCGACTGCGACAATGGTGGGCGCGACTTCCTGATAGAGGCGTTCGATCTGGCGACGATGAACCGCATTACGCCCTGCACCCACATCTCTGACCTGGCAAGTGGCGTCTATGTGGTTTTTGAGTATGACCGTTCCATTCGTGTCATGGCCAGCCATCTTCATGGTGACAATTCGCTGGTCAATGCTGTCTTCTTCGACCCGACTGATTAGTCCCATATAGCGTTACAGTTATTCGCGCCCCCCCTTTTTTATAGTGACAATTAGCCTTTGTTACCTCCATTTTCCGCAATCTGATGTGCCATTTGGCCACAAAATACCTCCCAAATGAGGTCAGGATGGTGAAATTCTGAATCGCTCACATGCGCTCAAAGTATGGGAAAAAGCATCGGAACAAGCGTCTCACGCATGTCTTTTGAGGCCTTTTAGAGGAGGATTTTGATGCATTTTGTGACCTTAAAAGGCTTTGGTATCACTGGAGCGATGCAGTTGGACATGTTGTAATTCATTGCTTTATAGGAAGTTAAATAGTTTGTTGATACTGTCTTTAGTCACAGTCACAGAGTCACAGTTGTTTTTCAATATGGTATCTACATCCTTCTCTTATATATATTATATATTATAATTAATTATTAATAAGTTATAAGAAGTATAAGAGATGTTTTTCGATGTAGATAGTACCTTTTTTTTTAACTGTGACTGTGACTGTGATTGATAATTGGTTTCATTCTTTACTTTTCCTCTACAAGGCCTTTGAGAGCCTGGCGAAGCTTGTTGCACACTCCGAGGGCATAGCTGTCGACGCAGAAACCAACTCTTTTTCATTATTAATTTTTTCTAATTTTCTCATTTCTTTGTATCTTTGCAACAAATGATTAGAGCTATGAATTCGAATTCGACAATATACGCTGGTGGGATGTGCCAACCATTCAAAGGCATTTTGTGGGTGCTTGTCCTCTCTGTGCTGGTCTCGTGTGCAAGTCAGGAAATTGTACCGCCCGAGAACCCGTTCCGACAGTTGATGGCAACGATGGATTGGGGAACAGACACCTGCTTTGTCTATGGGCATAAAACGCCTGATGTGGATGCTGTCTGCTCGTCGCTCGCATACGCAGAACTCATGTGCCGATTGGGTTACAACTGCAAGGCGAAGGTGAGCGGCAAAACGAATAACGAGACCAGATCTGCCAGCAATCTCTTCGACTTCGATTTGCCCGCCATGAAGCCCTCTGTCGAGCCAGGAACAAGGCTCATCGCCACCGACCACGAGGAGTATATCCAGAGTGTGGACGGTGCTCGCGAGGGTCGTGTCCTGCAGATTATCGACCACCATCAGGAAGGCGATATGGCTTCAGTTGCCGTGCCTTTCATCTATCGCAAAGCGGTAGGGTCCACATGCACCCTCGTATGGCAGCTCTATCGGGAGGCCAATGTTCCCGTGAGCGACGATGTGGCCCGTATCCTGCTTGCCGGAATGCTGAGCGATACGAGCAACCTGACGAAATCCAATGTCACGTATGAGGACCACGATGCCTGGAATGCGCTTACCACACAGCTCAATCTGAGTCCTGAACGTGTGGCTGACATACACCGCATAATGGAAGAGGCTCAATCCAATTACGATGGAATGAGCGACTACGATATCTTCATCTCCGACTACAAGGATTACGATATGTCTGGCACACCTGTCGGCATCGGTTGCGTGGAGTGGAAGGACTATGCCAGCATGGATGCCTTCATCAACCGCATGCTGGCAGTTATGCCGGAAGCGATGGTAAAGAAGGAGCGCGCGATGATGTTCTGCATGGCTACGCGATATGAGGCCAATCCCGATCCATCCTCCGCTGACAAGGTCATACCTCTCGGAACCTATATTCTCTACACAGGCGAGGGAGCCAGAGAGTTGGCAGAACAGGCCTTTGGAGAAAGCCTCCGCGATGGTGTCTGCTACAGCGAGACACGCTTGAGCCGCAAGAGCGATGTAGTCCCCCTGTTTACCAGAATCCTAAGCGGGCAGTAAACCGAAATTTTTTGTAAATGCAAAAAAAATCAGATGAAAAACGCCCAATCGGCAAGTATATAAGTTGTGCAGATGATCAAGACGGCATGGATCTCGGCAATCCATGCTACGTGGATGCTTAGCTGCATGTCTTCCTTGGTAAGGTTGCGGGGATTGGTTCCTATATATGGCTTGGGGAAGATTTGTCCGAAGTAGTTGTGGGGACCTCCGAATCGGCAATCCAGAATGCCAGCCAAAGCTGCTTCGGGCCATCCTGAGTTGGGAGAGGCATGCTGTGGACCAAACTCCCGCGTGAAAGCCCATAATTCCTTGAATCTTTTCCCCCTACGGAATCCGTGGTGGCATTTGTAGGCAAGAAGAATCAGCACGGCTGAGAGACGGGCAGGGATGTAGTTCGCTATATCATCGATATGAGCTGCCCAACAGCCGAATTGTCTGTATCGCTCATTCTGATAACCAATCATCGAGTCTAAGGTGTTTATCATCTTATAGGTCAGCATGCCAGGCAATCCTAATAGGGCATACCAGAAAAGAGGGGCGATTACTCCGTCGGAAAGGTTCTCGGCCAACGTTTCCAAGGCTGCGGTACGAATCTCTTGAGCCGTGAGTTCGGCTGTGTCACGTCCCACGATTCGCCCTACTTGCACCCGTCCCCGTTCCAAGCTCTCATCCACAGCCTCAAATACCGACCTGACTTCTTTTCGAAGCGTATGTCCTGCCAGGCAAAAAAATACGCCTAAACTGGCGACAGGAAGGAAAAGGGTGGGGTAGTTCCTAAGCCATTTCATCAAAAACCATGTGGAGATGAAAACCAAAGTGATGCTGCAAACGGCTGTGATGGCTCCCTTGAGGAAACGATGTGTCCCTTGGTTCAGATGCTTTTCCCACCATGCAATCCATTTGCCGAAAAAGATAATGGGATGGGGTATTCCCTCTGGGTCGCCCAGCAGCAGATCCAAGCACCATCCGATAAGCAAAGGAGCTATGACGAACATGAAGATTACATGCAGATCCATTCCTCGATAGCTTTTACCAGTTCGTTGTTTTCCTCGGCAGTTTGTACGGCAACGCGAAAGAATTCTGGTCCTAACGCGTCGAAATTGCTGGCATCACGTATGAGGATGCCTTTCTCAACAGCTAAGAAATCCTTTAGCGCGGCAGCTCGACCCGTCCTGAGCTTGCATAACAGAATATGCGTGTCAGAAGGCCATACTTCGATGCATCCTAAACGGGTGAGGAGCTGTGCTACCCGCTGGCGTTCCTGCATCAAGGCATGTAAATCGAATTGAAATTCCTCTGGATGGCGCAATACATAATGACCAGCATCGATGGCAACTTGATTGACCGACCAGGGCATGCGCTGGAGCCGAATTTGATGCAAGAGGGATTCTCGCCCCGTCATGTAACCTAATCGGAGTCCTGGAATGGAAAACTTTTTGGTCATGGAATACAACATCAACACGTTTGGCATTTCTAATGCTTCCTTGGGTGTGATAACGGCAGCTTCGGTGAAAGGCGCATAGCTGGCATCCACTACAAATAATGTGTCAGGAAAGGCTGCAAAGGTCTGTATGAGGTCATCTTGGGGAATTGTGGTACCTGTGGGATTGTTGGGATTGCATATCCATACCGTTTGGGTATGCTGGGGAATCTGGGAGAGAGAATAGATGGAACAGACGGTGTGCTCGTGGAGGCGACAAGCATCCTGGTATTCTGAGAAGGTTGGCATCAGGATGGCTGTCTTGTTGCGTCGGAATGTCTGGGCTGTCAGATAGATAGCCTCGGTAGCCCCGTTGGTCACGCAGACATTCTCAGCCTTTATCCCCATCGTCGAGGCTAAATCCTTCTCCAGACTTTCTGGAACAGGTTCCGGATAGGACACCACCCTTTTTAGTCGTTCGGCCAAATAACTGAAAAGTCCCTCGTGGTCAAAGTGTGTATACACATTGGAACTGAAGTTCAACCGTATGTTGGGATACTTATACGTATCATCGCCATGTCCTATCGTCATAAGCCCATAATTTCATATAGTTTGTCGATGTTCACGTATTTCCGCACATGATCGGCAAGCATATCATACTGCTGGTTCTTGAATTCCTCAAGACTCATCGTTGGAGTTTTTAATTCCTTGTCTTTCAGAAGAAAGTTGATGACAGGTTCGTTGTCGAGAAATCCATGCAGATATGTGCCGATGCAGTTCTCCTCTTGCAGGATCAGTTTTTCTGTTGTGCTGCGTCCTTGGTGAATTTCGTATCCGAAACATTTTCCACCTTCGAATTCAAACTCTACTCTGGTGGTTGTCTTCTCGGTTGTCATGATGGTGTCGATGGGGAGCAGTCCCAAACCTGGTAAGGAATGGATACTGCCTTCTATGCCTTCAGGGTCGCTTACGGTCTGTCCCAACATCTGATAACCGCCGCATATACCCACGATGGTTTTTCCGCTATGGTGAGCATGAAGGATAGCTTGTGCTATTCCGTTGCGTCGTATCTCGAGCAGGTCATCCAGAGTGGCTTTCGTACCAGGCAGGATGATGATGTCAGCCTTTTCTATGTCGCGGGTATTATTCGTGTAAAAAAGGTTCACTCGGGCATCGCGCTCAAGGGTGTCGAAATCTGTAAAGTTGCTTATGTGCCTCATTAGTACTACGGCAATCTGCACCTTACCTTCGGTCATTATATGATGTTTCTGGGTGAGTTCCACACTATCTTCCTCATCGATATAGATGTCGTGGAACATTGGAACAACTCCCAGTACAGGCACTCCACACAGGTCTTCCATCATACTCCGTCCCTTCTCGAAGAGACGAATGTCGCCTTGGAATTTGTTGACGATAATGCCACGGATACGCTTGCGATCCTCGGGAGTCTGTAACATGATGCTTCCATACGTGCTGGCAAAAACACCACCCCGATCAATATCTGCTACCAGGATGACATTAGCGTCTGCATACCGAGCCATAAACATATTTACGATGTCGGTATCACGAAGATTGATCTCCGAGATACTTCCTGCTCCTTCCATAACGATGGGATTGTATCGTCGGCTTAGTCTGTCGTAGGCTTCATGAGCAATATTACTTAGTTCTTCGTGACCTTTTTTGCGAAAATACTCGTAGGCTGAACGATTGCCAATGGGCTTGCCATTTACCACTACTTGAGTAGTATGTTCTGAATTAGGTTTCAGCAGGATGGGGTTCATGTCGGTATGGCAAGGGATGCAGGCAGCTTCCGCTTGTACAGCTTGGGCCCGTCCTATCTCTAATCCCTCTGGCGTCACATAGGAATTCAAAGCCATATTCTGCGCTTTAAAAGGAGCTGGCTGATAACCATCTTGCCAAAGAATACGACAAAGAGCCGTACAGATTACGCTTTTGCCCACATCAGAACCCGTTCCCACCAACATGACGGGATGCAAGTGTTTATTGTTTTGCCTCGTTTCTGTCATTAGTTCGATGGGTTATTCACACTAATGTAGTAACGAGGTCCTGCCAAAAAGTATTGCATGTATGCCTCGGCACGAGACACGGCAGTCTGTAAGTCCACTCCTTTTGCCAGATGTGTCGCAATAGCGCTGGCTAACGTGTCTCCCGTTCCGTTGCGGTCGGTTAAATGAAGTTTCTTCTTGGGATGAGGCGTTATGGTGTCCGTCCGTTTGTCGTAGAGATAGTCTACCAGATATTTTCCTTCTTCAATACTTTTTACAATAACAGAACACCCCCAATGGCTCAGCCAACGGAGGTCTGCTTCCACATCTTGAATCTTGTGCCCCAGCAGAAATTCAGCTTCGCGGAAATTGGGTGTAATCAAAGTGGCTAAGGGGAAAAGTTTAGTCTTGTAGGCTTCAATACATTCGTCACTCACCAATTGCTCGCCGGCAAAGTTTACGATGACGGGATCTATCAGAATCGGTTGCTTGTTGTATTTCTGGAGAACTTTAGCTACGCCACGGATAATCTCCGCTGTGGGTAACACTCCCGTTTTGATACAGTCTGCTCCTACAGTACCAAGAAAGGATTCTGCCTGGGAAATGATCAATTCTGTGGGCAGATGATAGATACTTTTGATACAGTTTACATCTTCGTCTACAATACAAGTAAGGGAGGCAGCAGCCCAACCGCCACAACGTGTGATGGCTTTGATGTCGGTTTGTACGCCTGCGCTTCCTAAAGGTTCGCTACCAGCAATCAGAAATACTTTTCCTGTGTTCTCTATCTTTTCCATGAATAATTCATATTTCTTAAAATCCTATCAATCCTGTCCTTGGAATTTTCTGTATGTACAAGATATCCCATCACAATCTTAAGCAATTGAGAAGATGACGGAAACGGGTGCGTAGAAAAGAAAAAATAGCCTTTTCATCAATTCGATAATGCTTAATTTTGTGCAAAGATAGCAAAAATTATTCGTACAGGATATGCAAGAAAGGCGATTTCCTTGTGTATGTTTGTCTTTTGTAGTATATTTGCACTAAAATGTTTTCACCATGGATATTATACTTTCTGTTTTATCGGAAATAAACGATTTTCTATGGACTTACATTGTTATTCCCATGCTGGTAGGATGTGCCATATACTTTACATGGAATCTGCATGCTATCCAGTTCACAGGGATTGGAGAGATGTTTCGCGTGTTGTTCTCCTCCACATCTGCCAACGTGGATTCGAACAAATCCAGACATAAGAAAATATCTTCGTTTCAGGCATTTGCTATCAGCCTGAGCAGTAGAGTCGGAACAGGAAATTTGGCTGGGGTAGCCAGCGCGATATTCGTGGGTGGACCTGGATCTGTCTTCTGGATGTGGGTTATGGCTCTACTTGGAGCCAGTACGGCTTTTATGGAAGCTACTTTGGCACAATTGTATAAACGTTCTGGATCGGACAGCTTCTATGGCGGACCTGCTTACCAGATGCAATATGGTTTGCATCGCAGATGGATGGGCGTCCTGTTTGCCATTTTCATCATATATGGATTTGGAATGGCCAATCAGGTTGTACAGAGTAATACCTTGTGCGATGCTCTTGGTGACGCTTTCAGGATACCTGTTAGTTGGGTTGCGTATGGCATGACGGCATTAACGCTTGTCATCATTTTTGGTGGTGTACAGCGTATTGCCCGATTTTCGGCTATGGTGGTTCCCATCATGGCAATCGGTTATATGTTGTTGGCCATAGTCATCTTGATTCTGAATATTGATAAGGTTCCTGGTATGCTGGCTTTAATTGTTAAGAGTGCTTTTGGTTGGCAACAGGCCGCTGGAGGAGCCATTGGAATTGCCATCATGCAGGGAGTGAAACGTGGGCTTTTCAGCAACGAGGCAGGTGAGGGTTCTGCTCCCAACGCAGCAGCTACAGCTACCATCTCTCATCCTGTGAAGCAGGGTTTGTTACAGAGTCTTGGCGTTTTTACCGATACTCTGCTCATTTGTACCTGTACAGCTTTCATTATTATTCTAAGCGGTCTTTTTGAAGGTAATGACGATGGAATCATTTTGACTTCCCGAGCCATGAGCCATCATTTGGGCAGCATGGGTTCATGGTATTTAACGGCATGCATATTCCTCTTTGCATATAGTACCATTATTGCCAACTATTTTTATGGAGAAGCCAATATTCGTTTCATTTGTGACAGGAAATGGGCGATTACGGCGTTCCGCATCGTTAGCGGATTTGTTGTGATGGCAGGTGGTTTCCTCACGTTGCAACAGGCATGGTGTATAGTGGACCTGGCGATGGCTTTGATGACCATCCTTAATCTGGTGTCTATCCTTATGTTAGCCAAATATTCTTTCCGATTGCTGGATGATTATCTGGTTCAGCGACGCTTGGGTAGAGATCCTGAGTTCCATAAGGCTCAATTCCATGAAATAGAGGATGATTTGGAGGCTTGGTAATTGGAAAAAATGTAATAAATATATATAAGAATAACATGAAAACAGAAAAACAAAATTCATTGTTCTGCTATCAGGGAAACAATTATCTGGTTCCCTTCTTGCTCATTAGTTCTCTATTCTTTTTGTGGGGTTTTGCGCATAGCATTCTGGAGGTTCTGAATCCTCATTTTCAAGAATCCTTCAACATCAGTAAGACGATGGCCTCCTTTGTTCAAGTGGCTGTCTATGGTGGTTATTTCCTGATGGCTCTGCCGGCTGGATATATCATTCGGCGTTACGGGTATCGTGCTGGTGTGATTACGGGACTTCTGCTTTATGGCATAGGTGCTTTACTCTTCATTCCTGGTTCACGTATCAATTCTTTCCCGTTCTTTGTATTCTCCTTGTTTGTGATAGGGTGTGGTCTCACTTGTTTGGAGACTTCTGCCAATCCCTATACGACGGTATTAGGTGAACCCAGTAAGGCAGAGAGCCGTATCAATCTGTCTCAATCCCTGAATGGATTTGGATGGATAGTTGGTCCTTTGGTAGGTGGGATGTTGCTCTTCTCGGGTGGTGATATTGCTCTTCCCTATACTATTGTGGGTGTAATGGTTCTTTTGGTTGCCTTTGTGTTCTCGAAGGTAAAGCTTCCTGAAATAAAGGAAGAGGTCGAATTACAACCTGAGGGATCTCATGGTAAGCTATGGAATACAGCCTTCATCCTCGGAGTTGTTGCCTTATTCTTGTATGTGGCTGCTCAGACAGGAGTGAATAGCTTCTTTATCAATTATATGGTGGAAAACTCTGGTACCACCCATACACAAGCTTCTCAATGGTTGGGTTTCGGAGGCATGGGACTATTCGTTTTTGGCCGATTGACAGGTGGATGGGTAATGAACTTCTTTCGTGCCCGTCGTTTGTTGCTGATTTATGCTGTATTGGCTGCGTTGGCAACTGCTGTAATCGTATTAGGCAAAGGCATGATAACTTTAGCGGCTTTCTTTATGGTATACTTGTGCGAGAGTATCATGTTCCCCACCATTTTTTCATTGGCACTTCGTGATTCGGGAGGAAATACCAAAATGGCTTCTTCGATACTCATCATGACTATCGTGGGTGGTGCCGTGGCTCCTTTGATGATGGGCTATATTGCAGACAATACAGGCAGCATGCCTATTGCTTTCGTAGTGCCGTTGGTATGTTACATTTATATTGCTGGATATGCGTTGATGAAGAAGTGATGTGTTGCAAATAGGAAACTGAAAAAAGTATAGAAACCGTGGCAATGGATTATTCCGTTACCACGGCTTCTTTGTGTAGTCCATCTATCTTGATCGTGATGGGTTTCTCCCAACGAACATGCCGTACGTGAGCAGTTTCCTGAACGGCGGGTAACTTGTTGAATTCCTCTTCTCTGTAAATTCCATCGCCAAGGAAGGCGTTGATGGTTAGATATCCCACTCCCAGAGAGGTAAGGTTCTGGAAGAAATGGGTTCCTTGGGAAGGATCGACCTGGAAATTCGCAAGACCAGCTTCCACGATGACTTGAGCGCAAGAAATATTAGGCCACTTCACGGGAATTCCCAACCAGGGATCACTACTTCCCCAACGGCCGGGACCAATCAACAGATAAGACCCCGTTTGTTGTCCATCGTTCATAAATGTGCGGTTGATGGATTCAACCTCTTCTGCTATGGTCCCATTGTCGCTGGCAGAGAATCCTTCAGTCTTCACATAAACTATATCAACAATATCGTTGTAGATACCATGTCCTATAGCATTATGGGATCGAAGTAGACATTTTTCATCAGGAATTTTGGTTAGATCTTCGTCCAGGGCCATACGGTTGTCCACCATGGGACGAATTTGTAAAAGGTTAAACTCCCCAGTTTTGTCTGCGTGTAGATTCACGGCAAACTCAATTTCGACGGGACGGCGCATCTCCTCTGCTCCGTAGCGGAGGATTTTCTGCATCAGTTCAGGCAGAGGGAACACACCATGCTGCAGCACACCAGCGAAAGAGATTATCTTTCGATTCTTCCCCTCATAGAAACCATCATAAATACATTGGTTGTAAGGGTCAAATGTGGAGCATATCCATTGAAGCGTTCCATCCTGTTCAGCATCGCGTACTGACCATTTTTTCAGGTTGAAGCCTTCGTCTACAACAAAATGCATTCCTGATTCCATGCCAGGAATATCTTCTTTGGCAGACTGGGCAACATTGGCTTCCAGGGCTAAGAAATGTGTTTGGGTGTCTTTTAATGCGAAGTCCATCTCGCTCATTTGTAACACCTGATGGGGATGAGCGGGACAAACGCGAAGACTGGTGCCTCCATCAACGATGTATTTACCCAATCCGAGAGCGAGGCTGACAGTACCTTCTTCGGCTTTCTCCTCGTTAATGGGGTAGTAGTTGATGCTTCGGGCTACGCCACTTATGACAGGATAGAAACGAGGTCCGTGTTGTTCACCAACCACTTCTTGCAGGATGACTGCCATCTTCTCTTGATCAATGACATTGCTTGTGGCTGTCATGTAGTCTTTGCTGGCACGATAGAACACGCTTGCATAGACAGCCTTGATGGCATCGGATAGCATTGCCAAGCGCTCATATTTGTCAGGACTATATGGAATCATATATGTGCTGTAGACTCCAGCAAAGGGTTGGTAATGGGAATCTTCGAGCAAACTGCTGCTGCGGATGGCGATGGGTGATTCCACGACTTGCAGGAAGGCTTCCAAGTCACCGAGCAAACGCATAGGCAGACGACCGCGAAGGAAGTGTTGCAGAATATTTTCGTCAGCGATGTCACTTAGAGCCAGTTGATATAGGTCATTGGTGTCCATGAATTCATCGAACACATCTGTACATAGAACAACAGTCTTTGGAATGCGGGTCGTCACGCCAGGCATCTCATTAAGGTCAGTATGACGTTTCAAGATGTGATCTATGAATGCAAGACCTCGTCCCTTTCCTCCCAAACTTCCATCTCCAATTCGGGCAAAATTGGAGTATTGGTCAAAGCGTTCACGCTGAAAGACTGCCACTACACCTTGATTCTTCATTCTGCGGTATGCAACGATGGCATCCAGGATAATCTGGCGGTGAACATCTACATCCTGCAGGCTATCCCACGTGATATGTTTCAGGAACTCTGCGATGGGGAAAAGTGCTCTGCTGGCCAGCCAACGGCTCACATTATTATGTGATATGTGGTACAACAGACTTTGAGTGGGAACCGTCATGATATTGTCCTGCAAATCTTTCAGATTATGCACGCGTACAACCTCTTTCAAAGTGTTGGGGTCACGGAAGACGAAGTCGCCAAAGCCGAAATAGCGTTGAACTTTCTCGCGCAGATCCACATCAATCTTTTTGGAATTCTTGTCTATGAAATGTGCACCGCATTTCTTTGCCAGCTTCTCTTTCTCAGTTTCGCTGGAGTCCATGATGAGTGGAATGTAAGGGTCATTGGCTCGTATGGCACTCAGGAGTTTGAAACCGGCATTCTCATCCTTAGGACTTCCTTCAGAAAGAGGGAAGCGACAGTCAGAGATAATTCCCAAGGTGTTGTTGGCGAATTGACTGTAAAGAGTCCAGGCTTCCTCGTAATTTCGTGCAAGTACGATTTTGGGACGGCCACGCATTCGTAGGGTTTCCAGCGAGGTGTTGAGAGCCTCAGTCGCAAATTCCAGACTCTGTTGGAGCACGAACCTATACAGGTTGGGCAGGATGCTGCTGTAGAAACGTATGCTGTCCTCTACCACCATAATCATCTGAACGCCTGCGCTGCGGATATCATGCTCCAGATTGAGACGGTCCTCCATTAGTTTTATGATACTCAGAAGAAGTTCCGTATTGCCTAACCAGCAGAACACATATTCAAAAGCAGACAAGTCCTCGTTCTGCATCCTTTTCGTGATGCCATGACTGAAAGGAGTGAGAACCACGATGGGTATGTGGGTATAGCTTTCCTTAATGGAGCGGGCAATGTCGAACACATCGTTGCTGGATGCGGCAGGCATGCAAATGACCAGATCTATTTTTTCGCTCGCCATCTTCTCGTCTGCCTCTTCCTTGCTGGCTACTTGGATGAAACGAGGTGGAAATCGAAGTCCTAATCGAGCGTATTCCGAGAAAATCTTTTCATCCACGCGGCCGTCGTCCTCCAGCATGAAAGCATCGTAGGGGTTTGCCAACAAGAGAACATTGCAGATGCGTCTCAGCATCAGATCAACAAAAGAAGTATCCTTTAACGTCATGTTTTTTCCTTATATTTGTGCAAAGTTACGGAAAGTCGAGCGAAGAGCCAAATTTATTTGAACTTTTCCGAGACGGAGGACTCCGCCTGCGCCTGAGCACCTGTTGGAGCGCAAGAACTTCGGCGAAGCCACAACAATTTACAACAACACTTTCTGTCTTAGAACTACATCATTATTCCCTCCAATAAGCGTAATTATATGTAAACCACATAATTTGAAAGGTATTTTGATGAAGCGTGAATGAACAAGACTTTGGTACTTCTTTTCACCATTTAAATCATAAATCTCTATTTTTTGTGGTGGATTTGAAGAAAAAAATGTGATAGTATTATCGCTGATTTTCATCCTTATAGCTTCATGACCCAATGAACGTATTCCAGTTGAAGCCGTTTGCAACGAGACATACCCACTTTCATCAACGATCGCCTGTCCCTCTTCACTTGTAAGAAACTCAAACAAACTGTAGGCTACAGATGACTTGTCAATATCGGAACGCACAGCAGTATACACATTGGAAGTGTATGGATAGGTGCCGTTTTTGATATTCGCTTTCGTCATTGCCACATCGTTCACTCCAATGGCCTTTGTACTACCACTTCCTACCATGACGTTATAATAGTAGAAAGGAGTGAAAGCAATGCCCGCTGTGTCTTGTTCAAGTTGGTAATAGGGAGTCATCATGGTTTTTCCGATTTGCATTTCAGGGAAATCCTTGATCGTCAGTCCAGCCATGACCATCAATTCAAACTTTTCCTGACTACCCGAGTTCCTGTTCCTTATATAAGGCTTAATCACGCAATCTAATCCTCCAACCTCTGACCAATTAACAATGTCCCCTGTATAAATGCCTTGAATCTCTTCAATGGAAAGGTTGTTAATGGGGTTCTTTGGATTGACCATGAATGCCAGAGCATCCTTTGCTATAGGCTTCTCTATCAGGGTTACCCCTTGTTCGTCTGCATAAGCTTTTTCGTCACGAGATATACTTCTTGCGGTAATGATGACCTCAACTTTGTCATCAATAAGATTCATAAACGATTGGTGTGTGTTGGAATTCAGCAAGCGTTTAGTCAATAGCTCCCGTGCTTCATCTTCGCTACAAGTAAATATTGGTTCAACTTGTTTGGGTGCTTCTTCTGGATTCTGAATAAATGGACTTGATTGCCACTCATAGTCAAACCCTAACAGTTTGCACATTAAGATGTATCGCAGCGGACTTGTCGAGTCAGACCCATCTATTATGGGGAAATTATTAACTGAAATATCCTTCAAGTCGAACGATGTATCAATGAAGTTGTCCCCATAACATGAGAATATGGGAAAGATGGAAAATAGTATGATGAGTTTTTGTTTTGCTATCATCTCATTTCGTTTTTACCCACACATAGAGCGGCATTTTTATGCATACCATATCGCAAAGATACGATTATGGGAGAGAACTGCAAAGGGAAAACCAGTTTTTTGTGTACCTTTAGATTATTCAGGCTAGATGTGATGAATGATGTTTGTCGTTTCATTATTGTTATAAAAAAGATGCTGACTAAATCTCTGTAGAAAGAGCATGAACAAATGCAAATAAACATCTAAATGTTTGGTGGATAGTAGTAAAAATCATACATTTGCAGAAAATTGGAAAAGAAAACTATTATGGAAGCAGTAAGAGATAACGTAACAGTCAGCATCCCTCGTTATCTGATAGACGATATGCGGCGCGAAATGAAAAGCACCAGTACTAATATTGATGAGTTGGTGGTAACATTTGTATACGAGGCTCTACACACACCAAATAAAGAAACGCGTGCAGCATTGGAAGAAGCAAAGTCAGGTGTGGATTTGAAAACCGTAGATACATCCGACACGGAAGCTTTCATCAATTCCATCCTTGCAGAATGAAAACAATAAAGCGATCCACACAATTTCGAAAGGACTTCAAACGGTATGCCAACAATCCCCAAAAAGTGTCATCTTTGTTAGAAATCGTCCGTCTATTGGAGAACGAATTACCAATACCTGCACACTATAAACCGCATTGGCTCCATGGAGAGTTTGAGGGCTGCATGGAATGTCACGTAGGCAATGATTTCCTGTTGATATGGATTGACGAGACATCGGATGTTATAAAACTTTTACGTTTGGGAACTCACCATGAACTTTTTGGCTTGTAAATTTTTGACAAGCCTATTATTTATACTCAATACGAACTAAACCAGTTTCTCTTTTCGCTAGTAACAGGTCTCCTATACTGGCAAAAGGCTCCCCATTTTGTTTTCTTTGATTGTTGGGTAAACCCTCATGTGTTCCAAACGTGTTCTGTCTCTAAGCGGTTCTTTCATATATTAATTTTCTGTCACGTTCTATACTTGGACGGGCAAAAGGCATTAAACCTTTGTCGGTCACAAGATCGACGGGTTTCTGAAGTAAATCCTGCAAATCAAGATGCATTCCACTCAACTTGAATAATCCCACATGTGCATCTTGATCAAGCATGACTAATATGTCCACATCGCTGTCAGGGCGTTCTTCACCGCGGGAATATGAGCCGAAGAGCCATGCCTTCAAGACGGGTTGTGTCTTGAAGTATTCTGCAATAGCTTGACTCATGGCTTCCGTTGTCATAACATTAAAAAGGCGAGTTTCACGCTACAAAGATACGATTATGGGAGAGAACTGCAAAGGGAAAACCAGTTTTTTTGTGTACCTATAGATTATTCAGGTTAAATAGGACAACGCTAAAAAAACTTTTGGAAATGTGGTTCCCTTTGCGCTTCAAAGTTTCTCTATATCAGAAAAAATTCAAATAAAATTTGATTTTTCTCTCAACTTTCCGTAATTTTGTGGGGTCTCATGCCAAAAGAGCCCCCTCAGAGAGGCAAAAAAGGATGAGAACACATACATAGAAGGCGTTATCTAACGCTTTGGTTTTGACGTGTTGGAACTTCGCAACCTCCACAAAATGAAAGTCAAAAACAAAGCAACGAGAACGCCCCTAAGATGTTTATATAGCAGCCCTTATTTCGAAAGGGTTCAATATATTCATCAGCGTGGGGCTTCGCAGTTGCTCGTTTCGACTTTCAGGGCAATGCGAAGGCCTCAACACGTGGAACGAGCGACAGACTGGCTCCACGTTTTTTATGTGTGAAAACAGAACAAATCTTTTTCATAGGTTGTTGGAGCCACGACCCAGATGTAATAATGTTAAGATTATTAGATGACAGTCACGGCTTCAAGACGGATCTTTTTATTCATGGGGAACGTTTGAAGGTTGGCATCATAGATGCAGATCTCTTAGATAATGGGACTCGTCATCCTAATTTAGCATTATTGAAGATCTCAGGATTTTGTAAAAACTTGGGACATAAGGTTAGACTGATATGCAGTTATTCTGAATTAAATTTTGCCCCACCATTTTATTTGAATGACCAAGATTACGATGTCCTAGTTCTATCGCGAGTTTTTAAATTCACGACCATCCCCAAACCTGTTCATAAGATGATAGCATCAGGCTATATCTATTGGGGGGGCACTGGATTCGATGAAATAAACGGTCCTTCACTTCCTGATGTGGTAGAGCATCACATGCCTGACTACCATCTTTATGACGAGCTTATTGAACAACGCACAGGTGGCGACGAGAAAAAAAAGAAAAGCCAATGGGATGATTATATCAATTATTCAATTGGATTTACAACACGTGGATGTATCCGACATTGCGGTTTTTGTGTTAATAGGTTGCTCAATCGTGTTGTCCCATGGTCACCTGTAGATGAATTTCTTGATGTTTCTCGTAAAGGGATATATTTGTGGGACGATAACATTATGGCTGCTCCGCCTCGTGTTTTCAGACAAGTTATGGAGTCGCTTCAAAAGACCGGACTTTCTTTCCAGTTTCGACAGGGTATGGATATCCGTCTTATGACTGATGAGAAAGCGGAACTATTGGCTAGTGTAAAATATCATGGTGACTACATATTTGCTTTTGACCATTATAGGATGGATGTGCCTAAAGAACGAAAGGAAGTTGAACAGACTATTAGAGGACTTGAAATATGGCGTAGGCATTGCAAGAAATCAACAAAACTATATGTGCTTGTTGCCTATGATAGTTTGGACGCTGAGGATATAAAAGGCACTTTTTTCCGTATAAAGAAACTGATGGAATTCGGTTGTCTACCTTATATCATGCGTTTCGAGGACTACAAAAAATCTCCTTTCAAGACGTTATACACTCAGTTGGCACGTTGGTGCAACCAGCCGAGCTTCTTCAAGAAGATGAGTTTCCGACAATATTGTATTAGGAATGAGGAATATCATCAAGGTATTCAGAAACCTATCAAGAATGGACGCTATTCTTTCCAACTGAAGTTCCCCAAGAGATTCAAGCCGAAAGAAAAATATTGTGCCTGCTATCAGGCAATGCTTGACTTTGAAGCTGATTATCCTGATATCGCACGAGAGTATTTTGATTTGAGATTTGATGAATTGAAAAAGAAAAACAAGAAAGCATCATGAGTAAGAATGCAACATACAAAATCCATAACATCAGTCTAACAGCAGAAAATTTGATTGTTCATTTTTATGGGCGCTCTTCTCTGCCCCATTTCTTTGGTTTGCATGAGCAAGAAGAACAGGCAGCTTTCATCATAAATGCCCTCCTCGACTTTTCTATCGATGAAATTATCGAACTCGTCAGACAGGATTTCAAGATTTTCCATATTCAGAAGAAGGATGTACCCCAATTCAGTGATCTTATGGCTGTTTTCAAAATCCCCTTCATTTTGAAAAATTGTGGCATCAATGGAGTTGGATATGACCAAATGGGTTATATGCTTAGAACGGAAAAAAGGAATATTGTGGCAGATCGAAAATATGGCGAGAATCATATGAAAACAGCGGAACAAATGGGGCTTTGCGAATTACATCATTTTATGGGATATCCCAATGCTATAGGAAATGTTTTCGCAAGTTTAGGCGCAGATGTTCAGAAGATACTAATACCTCATTTCTGCTTATCCATCCCATTCATTCAGAATTACTTTATGACAGGGGAAAATGATGATTATCTTGAGATGATGATGAATGTCTTGAGCGACTCAACCAAAACACGCAGAAGGCCAAATGTTAATACTTTAATATCCATCATTAAAGAATCGAGTTATGGGGTTTAGAGATTTAAATATAAAAGCTTGTTATGAGTCTGGCATCGAGGATATCATTGTGGATTTTTATGAGCCAACGCTAAGCAATGCTGTTCAATATGACAGGATTGCAGGTTTTTTCTCGTCTTCCTCATTAGCTATTGTTTCGAGAGGTTTGTATGGCTTCATCAAAAACAATGGTAGAATGCGTCTTATTACAAGCCCTAAACTTAGTGAAGAAGATGCTGGGGTAATAAGGCAATATATTTTAGGCGACTTTTCTGCTTTGCTTCGTGATTTCAACTCTGACATAGAAAGTCTTCAAGATGAGATTATCAAAAATCATGTAAAGGCCTTGGGATGGATGTTATCCAAAGGGATGCTTGAAATAAAGTTGGCGATTCCAGTGAAGTCCGATGGCAGCCTACGCGAAGAGGATGAAATGGACAACAAGGCTCTTTTCCATCAGAAAGTAGGTGTTTTAAGGGATTATGAAGGAAACGAATTGTCTTTCAGTGGTTCCATTAATGAGAGTGCTTCAGCTTGGGTTTATAACGATGAAGAGTTCAAGGTTTTTAAAGGATGGATGCAACCGAATGAATATTTCGAGGGAGACAAAAAACGTTTTCATGAACTATGGAACGGGTTGAGAGAAAACACGAAGGTTTATGATCTGCCAGATGCAATAAAACAAAACTTAATACAGTATTCTAGAGACTTTGATGTCGAAACGATTTCTGTAAAGAAGTATCTTCAACTAAGAAGATTCAAATATGAAAAAAAAGAGAGTAAAATCTCGTTATTCCCCTATCAAGCAGAGGCTTTGAAAAAGTGGAGATCCAATGCATATAGATTGCTATTTGAAATGGCAACAGGAACTGGTAAGACTCGTACAGCTATTGCAGGCATTGAGGAACTAAAGTCTACATCAAAGAAATTTGTCGTTATCATCTCCACACCTCAGAATACTTTATCAATGCAATGGAGAGATGAGATTGGTAATTTGGGATTAATGTTCGATTCAATTGAGACAATCGATGGCACAAATAATAAATGGGAGCAGAAACTGATGAAACTGTTACTGTCGAATGCTGTTGGAATGTGTAATCATTGTGCAATCTTCACAACTCATGCGACATCATCGTCTGAGAAGTTTATTACCGTGATGACGAAATACCTTTCTCATGAGAGTATTTCACTTTTTGTGGGAGACGAAGTTCATTGGCTTGGAGCCTCTAAACTACGCAAGGCCCTCTTACCTATTTATATATACAGAATAGGACTTAGTGCTACTCCATCTAGATGGTTCGATGATGAAGGGACGAACCTTCTCATAGATTATTTTGGAAACGATTCTTTTGAATTTTCAATCCATGATGCATTAACAGAGGTCAATCCCCTAACTGGTAAACATTTTCTTGTCAATTATTACTATGACATTTCAACAGTTAGTCTTAACGAGGAAGAAACAGATGAGTACCACCGTATTACAAAACAGTTAGTAAGACTAAGTAAACAAAAAGACAATGATGATGACGCACAAGAGAGATATGAACGTCTTCTGGAAAAAAGGGCTAATATAATAAAAAATGCTTACGCTAAATATGAAATTCTTGAGAATATTTTAGATAAATTGGATGCATCTGGAAACATTCAAGACCTTATCATTTTTGTGTCACCCAAACAAATCAATCATGTGATGGAGATCCTTTTTTATAGGGGAGTTCGTTTCCATAGGCTAACCGAAGCTGAAGGCACGCGAAAAGATCGGAGATACGGAGGCATTTCGGAAAGAGAACATATCATCAAATTGTTCAAAGAAAAAACATACAAAGTCTTGGTCGCTATAAAATGCCTAGACGAAGGAATCGATATCCCTTGTGCAAGTATGGGCATACTGATGGCAAGTAGCACTAATCCTCGTGAATATGTGCAGAGAATTGGTCGTATCATACGCCAAGATGAGAACAAGTCCTTTGCAAAAGTTTATGACATCTGTGTCGAAAAGATTGCAGACATGGATGATGAAGAAATAGACTTAGAACGACAAGTGAGGAAAAAGGAGTATGCCCGTCTAAAAGAGATTGCTGATAATTCCATCAATCCTATAGATGTCCTTAATAAAATAAATCAATTAAACTAAAATAAAATATGGCAATTAACAATGAACTCAAAAAAAAGATTAACTCCTATCCAGGGATAGATCGAAATGAAAAAAAAGTTGTCTTGCAGTTGCTTGAAGGAATTGACGAAGGCAAACAATTGAAAAGGATTCTGGAACCATTACTAAATACCTTGTGATATGAGACTCGAATCAATAAAGGTTCAGAACTTTCGACAATTGAAAGATTTGACGTTGAAATTCAATAAGATTAGTGACAAAAATGATATTCATGTGATATTGGCCGAAAATGGCGTTGGCAAGACAAACATTATGAATGCTATAACATGGTGTTTATATGACAACGAATCTCATCTTCGCAATGAAGATACTGCATTACATGTTATCAATAGCGAGGTACTCGAATACGCAAAGCAGTATGGAGGTAGTATCAATGTCAGTGTAGAGCTTGAATTTTCGACTAGTGATGTGAATAATAGAATAACATTCACGAAAACAGCTATTTTCAAAATCTATAATGATGTCATATTTCACATAAAAGAAGATTTGATTGTGACCATCATGGGAAGTGGTGGCCATATAATTATCGAAAATGAAGAAGAGGCACGGCAAATCATTCATAAATATTTGCCCGAAGAAATCAACAATTACATTTTTTTTGATGGCGAACAGTTAGAGGAGTTCTTTTCACGAGATCAAACCGAAAAAGTAAGGCAAGGTATAAATGATTTGACACAGGCCTCATATCTGGAGAAAGCAACATTATATTTAGAAAAATATATAAAAACAGAAATACTTGATAAACTAAAAGGGGCAGGTGATAAGGAACTTGAAGAAAAACAAGCAAATTATAATAACATATGTGATGAAGTAGAAACTTCTATTTCTACAATTCAACAGTATTCTAATCAAATTGATGAAAGTAAAAAAGGAATTGAATATTTAACGACCATTATTCGTGGTAATGAAATAGTTCCTGAAAAAGTTAGGAAATTGGAGGAATTAGAAAAGGAGATAGTTTCATCGCAGCAGCTACAGGAAATAAAATATAAAGAACTGATGAACTTTACAAGAGAAAACTATTTTCTCTTGTCAATATACCCTTCATTAAAGTGTTTCGGTGATTATATACATGAAAAGGATAAAGAGGGAAGTCTTCCTCCAAGAGTTGATAAGAAACTCTTGCAAGGTATCCTACAAAGCAAGCATTGCCCCATATGTAATACCTATCATCTTCCAGAAATCAACATTGATTTTGTTAGGAAGTTGGAAAATTCTCTTGCTGTAGCTTCCGAAACATCTGCTATCTTAAATAAGGCTTCAGGTTCCTTAGATGGTTACTATGAAAAGGTTAAGAACTACCATACTTCTAAAGAACGAATTTTATCTGATATAGAGCAAATCAAGAATCTCTTGTTAGAAAAGAATGGACGAGCAGAAGAATTACGTAGATTCTTGAACGCGGTCCCCGATATTACGAAGGTTGTTGAATCTATAAAAAAGCGTAAAGAATATAATGATACAAAGGATAAACTTATAGCAAAAAAAGCAAAAGAAGAGGTTCACTTACAAGACCTCAGAAAGAAAAAGAATCAGATCGACGCGGAACTAAAAGCCCTATTGAAGAAAAACAAAAAAATGGAAAAGCTCGGTAGACAAAAGGACTTCTGTGAGCGTTGTGTATCAATAATGCGAACGACCAAGAGTGAACTTTTAGATGAATGTCGTCAGAAGATCCAGAATGAAACATTTCAATTGTTCAATGAACTAATCTGGAAGAAGAAATATTTTTCGAAAATTGAAATTCTTGAGGATTATACATTTAGGCTTCTGGACATGTATGGGAATCAATGTTTAGGTTCTTGTAGTGCTGCTGAGACTGCTCTTTTAGCACTCTCCTTTACTCTCGCTCTGCAAGATGTCTCAAAACATGATGCTTTATTGTTTATTGATACACCGATTGGACGTGTCGGCGCCGAGAATAGAACCAATTTCATGAGCACCCTTCTTGATGTGTCAGTTGATAAGCAAGTAATCCTTACTTTTACCCCAACTGAATATGATAATAATGTAAAAAATATCATATCTAATAAGATTAGTAATTTCTATCATTTAGATATGAATAACGAAGGTGTAACATATATAAAGAACAAATAAAATGAGACAAACAATTAATGTTTCGAAAGGACATATAGATGGAATCATCAAAAAAATAGATGAAAGCAAGTATTTCCTCTTGGATAAATCCAGCGTTGATCGTGTGGGACTATTTAATTTTGCTTTGGCACTTGGTTTGAAAGAAGGAGTTCCAACTCCATTGAAATCTTCAACATCTTTCACTAGAGTTTCATATGTTGAAGATAAACTGTTTATGTATCGTGGATTATTCTATGAAAAATTATTGAAAGACAAACCTGATGATGTTGATACAATAGCTGATTTAGATTTGGTAATTGATTTTGTGGAAGAATACGCTAATACAGGATTTTATAAGCTCAATCAATTTATGCAGGAATTTCCCGATGATAGTATGTTTATGCTGAAATTACTTAATGAGATGGATATAATCCAGAAAGAATATTTAAACCATTATCAGGTATCTTCGTTGATTAATGATGACGTATAAACATATCATTTGAAGGGATACGTTGATTAATAATGGTTTGCCTGCTTTTATGATTGTGGGAAAAGACATAGGGCTGATGCTTCAGAGAGCGATAGTTTGCCCTGGAAAATTCTTCAATTTTCACAAAAATTTTTTTTCAAAATGAGGAATAAGCCTACATGCCTACATAAAATCGATTTAAAACTCTGTAAATAAACGGATTACGGCATATAGCAGCCTACATAAAGCCTACACAAAGCCTACATACAGCCTACATACATGCATTTACTATTTAACGATTTTCAAGATACGATTTCATGTAGGCACAATGTAGGCTTTATGTAGGCTTTATGTATCCTTGAAAAATTGTATTTAATTGAGAATCTTTGACTTAAAGTGGTTTTATGTAGGCATGTAGGCTTGTATGCCATTTCAAAAATAAAATTTGTGGTCGCGACACGTTGAAATTGCAAAGACAACACGTTGAGTCGGGCAACTCAACACGTTGACTTTGACGAGTTTACACGTTCTTCCGTAGAGAAGGGGGTGCTTCCGTGTATGTATGTAATCATAAAAAAAAGGATGTGTTTTTTTGTAACACATCCTCTTTATTTAGATTTGAAGTAGGTACGTTTTTATACAATACCCTGAGCCATCATAGCTTTGGCAACCTTCATGAAGCCTGCTACGTTGGCACCTTTCACGTAGTTCACATAGCCATCTGGCTGAGTGCCGTACTTCACGCAGTTCTCGTGGATGTTCTCCATGATCCAGAGCAACTTGGCGTCA
>JAFZWK010000068.1 GCA_017617335.1 Bacteroidaceae bacterium
TATATAATACTAACTCTTTTTCTCTTCTCTTTTTTAATAACTGTCATCTGTCATTTGTCATCGGTTCGGTGTGATTCGTGTTGAAAGCCGAACTTCAACACGTTGTTCCAACGATAGCGACGAATCATGTCTTGCCGATAGAAAACTGGATTTGAGGGACTGCTATTTTCTACTTGGAGGGATCGATGATGATGTCGGCGCTCTTCGTGTTTCCGTTCGTCAGGGTCTTCCAGATGACTATCTTCCCGTCGTTATCGAGTTCCATCTTCTGAATATCAATGACGCTGTTGTTTTCGTACTGGTGGCTTATTTTTCCGAAGTTGCTGCCGCTGTCCTTGATAACGAAACGTCCCTTGCTGCCTTTCACGGCTGAGGCTACGGTCTCTGCTTCGCAATGCGAGAAGTCGTTGGCGCTCGAGTTGATGACACCTCCATTCCCATCGTTGTAAATGCGGAAGATGGTCTTTTCGTAATTGATGCCAACCTGGTCAACCTCGATGTTGTCTACCACGACGTTGTTGACGAAGTTAATGTTCATACCTCTATCGCCACTCTCGCGAACATATATGATGCCCGATCCTGGCAGGCTGGTGTTCTGGTAGCGTTCGCAGCGTGCACCTCTACAGAAAGTGTTACCCGAGATGTTTATGCAGTTGATACTGGGCTTGTGTATCTCAGCGTCGATGAGCCAGTTATCGGGGGCTTTCTCGTTGAAAAGCATGATACAGCTATGGGTGGCGGCATCGAAGATACAGTTTTCGAGATTGAAGATGATGCATGCCTCGTCGATGATCATGTGGATAAAGTTGAACTCGAACTTGCAATCGAGGAAACGCGCCATACCTGTACCTTTCGCCACAACCCCAGCACCAATCTTGCGGAGTGTGTTAGGCATGGAATCATCGATACCATTCGCCTGGATGTTGTAGTTCAGCATGTTGGTGTTGAAGTGACAATCCTGACAGATGTAGTCGGAGGTCCATGCGGTGAAGAGTCCAAACCGGCATGCGCTGAAATAGGTACCCTTTATCTTTTCGATGTAGCGTCCTTCAGCGTGTATGCCGTATGTGAAGCCTACGAAGGAGCAGTCGAAAATGGCATCGATGGAACCCGCATCGGTCTTCATGAGGATACCGCTTGTCTCCAAGGCTCTACCTCCTGGGCCGTCTTTGTCATGCAGGTTCCCACTCACGTAAAGTGTCTCATCGCCTGCAACGCTAATGCCGAACATGCTAAGGCTGCCCCCTTTGGCAAAGCGGATGGCATTGATGCGTGCGGTTGTCTTGAAACCATAATGGATGTTGCGCACCATGTTGGCGTAAACACTCTCGCTCCAATTCAGCCCACGGAATAGCACGTGGCGGCTAATGACAATGGAATTGCTGATGGGATATAAAGCATCGACAATAATGACGGCACGTGAGACTGCTGCGACTTCGTTTATGATGGTCGAGTTGTCGTTGTTGGAGGGGGAAGCGCCAAACCAGGAAAGGGTGACATCCTGATTGTAGAGCTGGCCGCTGAACGAGCATCCTGTGAACTGAACCAACCCGTCAAGATATGTGTAATCAAAGACGACAGAGCCGTTCTTTATGAGTCCGCCGTTAAACTTCAACACGGATTCAGAGGGTATCGTCAGTTTCTGCCCTTTCAGGTCGATAGTGCCCTGTATCTCATAGATGGTGCGGGGGGACTTCATCTGTGAGGTGATGTCGGTGCTTGGATCGAGCAACACGTATGCAAGGCTTCCATCAACTCCTGGACGATTCTGCGCTCCTGTCAGGCACGGAATGAGCAAACAGGCAAGCAGCAAGATTGGAAACAGCAGGTTTTTTGCATTCGTCTCGAAACGGAGCCGCAAAGATCGATGAGCAGCAGAAAGGCATTGCTTCCAGCGCCCAACAACCAACTGCCTATGTGGAATCCTGCGACAGGATGAGAACACAAAACATGAAAGTATTTCTTTCTTCATTATATTCGATTTTTGCGTATTTGTAACTATGTAAACATCTTCTCCTCAGCGAGTACAAAGTTACTAACTTTTTTTTGTACCTGCCAAATTACTCGTAACTTTTTTCATGCATTATTTACTTTTCATAATCAGAAGATTCGGTTACCCAAGGGACCTTCCGACCTGACATTTATGAGGTGAATGGGAACACGAAATATATGTCTCGTGCAGCAGAAGAAACATCAGCAACATCTGAAAACAAGCAGAAAAATAATGTTTGGATTGCTGTGGAGATAAAAAAAGTCCAAGCATAACTTCAACAGTCGGCTTGGACTCAATCTTGATTACCTGAAAAATACTAATCAGTCCAATTGAAAAACATTATTAACCTTAAAAACTCTAACACCTTTATGACCAGTAATTTGAATCATAGTTTAAATAACGGCCAAGGTATTAACATTTATTAAGAAACAAATGCGTCTTCAATAAGAAATCGAAAATTATTTCAAAGGTGGTTTCCTTATTCTGCAACGGAAAAAATGGTCTTGATTCCCTTGATCTTCTGTCCCTTTATGCGAGCGAGCAGAGTGTTTACAATCTTTCGGTCAACAGCAACGAATGACCAGTTGGGAAGAACATCGATGCGTCCCAGCTGATTGCGTTCGAGACCGCCTATTTTACTGAGGAATCCCACGATGTCCACTTTGTTGACCTTGTCCTTCTTGCCTTTTCCTATATATAAAGTAATCCAACGAGGCTCAGCAGGGTGTGGAATACGCTGGGGAATCTGGAAAAGTTGGGGCTCATCGTTGATGTATTCGGGGCGGTGTTCCTCAGGTCCCAGGATCATGTAAGACGCACCCTCGGCATCCCATCGGGCAGTACGGCCGTTGCGATGAATGTATGCCTCTTCGTCCAAAGGGAGATGATAGTGTATGATGTTATCAATGCTGGGGATATCCAATCCTCGGGATGCCAAATCCGTACTGACGAGCACGTTGCACGAACCATTACAGAACCTGTAGAGCGCCCTTTCGCGGTCACGTTGCTCCATACCGCCATGAAACATGTCTGCACTTATTCCCATCCTGTGAAGATACTCTCCTACCCGCTCCACGCTCTCACGATAGTTTACGAAGACTAAACTGGTCTGTTGCCCCAGCACACAAAGCAACTGATAGAGCGATTCCAGTTTGTCCTTCATGGGAGAATGCATCTCGAAAAGACGGATTCTGTCAGGAATCTGCTCACTTTCGTCCAAATAACTCAATTTGTGGAAGCTTTTGGTACCCACAAAGTCAGGGATTCTGGGATTGTCGGTAGCGGAAAGCAGGATGCGGCGTTCAACGGAAGGAAGGCGAGAGATAATCAAGCTCATCTGCTGCTGAAAACCCAACTCAAGACATTTGTCGAATTCATCAATAACAAGAGTCTTTACCTGCTCCACCTGTATGTTCTCCTTCTGGAGATGATCCAGCATTCGACCTGGAGTGGCGATGAGTACCTGAGGATTCACATTGCGCAGGATGCGGTGCTCATCCATAGCGGGTCGGCCACCATAGCAGGCCATACAGCGAATGCTTGTCGTGAGCAGTTTCAATACGTCACAGGTTTGCATGGCAAGCTCACGCGACGGAACCAGTATAACGACCTGCAGGGAATCATCCTTCTCTGAGACAGTTTCCAACAACGGAAGCAGGTAGGCCAACGTCTTGCCGCTTCCTGTGGGGCCAAGCAACACGATCTGACGTTCACGACGACAAACCTGCAACATCTCTTGTTGCATGACATTCAGGTCAGTAACGCCTAATTTGGAAAGGTTATAGGTCATATCATCCAGTTTCTGAAACAGAGACTCTATCTAACGAAATACTCCATCAGGAAATAGACTCCCAAGGAAGCAAGCCATCCGATAAGTACTTTTAGGGTAATGTGATGAAGATACCACAGAATCGACACGTCCTCGCTTTTCATCAGGGCATAACCTGCTGTATTGCCAATGGGAAGCAAACATCCACCCACACAACCGCTGAGAGCAATCAGATTCCAATATTCGCCATTCAAGGTGAAGCTCTGCATGTAGTCACTCATCTGAGCAGTACTTTCCATTACAGGATAGATGGAGACTCCACTAAGAACCAGAGCTATGTTATCCATTACGGAACTTACCGCACCCAAAACGAGTGACATGATATAGGTGTTGTGAATATTGTCGTCACACCAGACCTGGAGTTTATGCATGGCTCCAATCTCAGCGAGAATGGCCACACAAAGAGCGATGCCAATGAAGAACATGATCATCTGCAGCACTTCGTATTGAAGAGTTCGACCGCCAGAGATACTGACAGGTTGCTCTGTCTGCATACGCTTGTGGTTGATAATCTCATTGACAACCCACAACACGCCCAGCACGCACAAGGCTCCCAGGAATGGAGGCAAACCCGTCAGACGATGGAAAGTGGGAACAAACCATAAGCCACCCATACCAACCACCAGCATCAGCGAACGCTGCCACTTGGGAAGCAGAAAATTCTCTCCTCGATAAAAAATGCTGGGTCGCTTCAAGTCAATATTTGATGGGAACCTTCGAGCTATCAGGGCAGTAGGAATCACCGTTGCTACAATAGCAGGCAAGAACAACGCTCCGCTGTAGCTGCCAGGGGTAACAGCCCCACGCGACCAGATAAGCAGGGAGGATACGTCGCCTATCACCGTGAAACAACCTCCACAGTTGGTGGCAATTACGATGATGCTGCCCAGATACATTCGTTGACGTGGATTGATGACCAACTGACGCAGGATAAGCAGCATCACGACAGAAGCTGTCAGGTTATCGAGGTTAGCACTCAGGAGGAAACTGAAAGTGACCAAAGTCCAAACCACTCGTTGGGTACTTCGTGAACGGCACCATGTCGCGATGAATTCAAAGCATTCATTATTGAGAAGCAATTCCACGATGGCCATCGTTGCCAACAAATACAGCACGATGGAACTGATTTGGGAAAGATAGTGGGCAAAGAGATTCTCAGCAATGAATTGGTTTACCGCCTCAACACTGAACGAGGCACCCGCCAGAAAACTCGAGAAATCAGCAGCATGAAGCCGTTGCACATAATCAGGACCCATGATAATGAAGAGTACCCAACCTACGACACCACAAAAGATAGCCACAGTGGCTTTGTTGATACGAGTGATGTGCTCACTGCAGATAAGCAGATAGCCCAGCAACATCACGATTGCAATAGCGAGAGACATAAAATTTGCTTTAATTTCAGTATTTCTTCATGCAAAATAAGTTAATTATTTCCATTTTTCCAAAGTTTCATTCCCCTTTTGTCGTAAAATACCTATTTTTGTTGTCGATATGAAAAAAATGATATTGTCTTTGCTTGGACTTTGTCCTCTTTTCTGCATGGCTCAAAAAGTCAGCCTGTATGTTGGAAACAACTTGGTGGAGATTCCTGTTCAACAAACTCAATCGGAACTGAAACCAGGTTGGAAGATTGTGGATATCCAGATGAAACCCAAGAGGACTTGTTATCTGTGGGGAGGACAGAGCAAACAGATCACAGACGATCAGCGGCCAATATTTATCATTGAACCAGGCGAAGGTGAAACGTTGGCGGATTATGCCTTCATCAAGCTTAAAAAGCGCAGGCAATACCGCCAACTCACACAAACCGTTCTGGTAAACAATCCCTACCTACGAATTGACCTGAATCATTTCAACATCAAAACAGAGGGTGAAAAAGGCTTCCAAGTACAGCCAAAGGAGGTAATGGAGAAAGGAGAATACATACTTGTCAATTTGTTGCAAAAGCCTATAGGGGAATTGGGTGATTATAACGTTTACCCCATACAAATTCCATAAATCGACATAAAAACTTGCCGTTTCCACTAAAAAGCTGTATTTTTGCACTGTCAGGATAACAAAGTGTAAAAAGATGAAAACCTACAAAGTTGACGAGGACGGTTTTTACGGTTCCTTCGGAGGTACTTATGTGCCTGAGATTCTTTACAAAACCGTAGAGGATCTTAAGAACAAATACGAAGATATCATTGAAAGTGAAGATTTCCTCAATGAATACCATCAGTTACTTCGCGACTATGTTGGCCGTCCAAGCCCTCTCTATTTCGCCAAACGAATGAGTGAGAAATATGGATGCCAACTTTATCTGAAACGCGAGGATCTCAATCATACTGGAGCCCATAAGATCAACAATGCCATTGGACAAATCTTGCTTGCCCGTAAAATGGGGAAGAAACGTATCATAGCTGAGACAGGAGCAGGCCAGCACGGTGTGGCAACAGCTACTGTTTGTGCGTTGATGAACATGCCTTGCCGTGTTTATATGGGAGCATTGGATGTCGAGCGCCAACACGTCAACGTAGAACGTATGAAAATGTTAGGCGCAGAAGTTTTTCCTGTTGAAAGCGGAAACATGACCCTAAAGGATGCGACGAATGAGGCTATTCGCGACTGGTGCTGTCATCCTGCTGACACTTTCTACATCATAGGTTCCACCGTTGGTCCCCATCCATATCCTGAAATGGTGGCACGCCTGCAAAGTGTCATCAGCCAAGAAATCAAGTTTCAATTGAAAGAGAAAACAGGGCGTGATTACCCCGATTACCTGATGGCGTGCGTGGGAGGCGGAAGCAATGCCGCGGGTACCATTTATCACTATCTCGATGACAAACGTGTGAAGATCGTTCTGGGTGAAGCAGGAGGAATGGGTATGTATACCGACAAGACAGCTGCCAGTCTGAACATCGGCACTGTGGGAATCCTGCATGGAAGTCGTATCAAAGTGATGCAGACTGAGGACGGTCAGATCATTGAACCCTACAGTATCAGCGCAGGATTGGATTATCCAGGAACAGGGCCTATGCATTGCAACCTTTTCGATACAGGTCGAGCCAAAGTTCTGGCTATCACAGATAAGGAAGCTTTACAGTCCGCCTTCGAGTTGACTCGCCTGGAAGGTATCATTCCTGCCTTGGAGAGCAGTCATGCTCTGGCTCTGCTACCCAAGATGAAATTCCAAAAAGATGACGTAGTGGTGCTGACCGTTAGCGGTCGTGGAGACAAGGATTTAGGAACCTATCTGTCACATAAAAATGAAATCGATTATGAAGCCATTTAAGTATCATACAGCCAGTAAGAAAATATTGGGTGACCTGATTACTCCTGTGAGTGCTTATCTCAAGGTGAGAGACGCATATCCACAGAGTGCATTGATGGAGAGTTCCGACTATCATGGCAGCGAGAATTCGAAGTCTTTCATCGCTGTTCACCCCATTGCCAGCGTAAGCATAGAGCATGGCGTGGGAGTAGTATGCTATCCTGATGGCACCATTGTGAAGCATCCATTGAGTGACGGATACGACGCAGCACGTATCATCAACGAGTTTCTGAATAATTTTGATATAACGGGTGAAGACAGTGAGTTTTGCGGTCTTTATGGATATACCTCTTTCAATACTGTCCGGTATTTGGAGAACATTAATGTGAAAGATGAGACGCAGGCGCAAAACGATGCTCCAGACCTGCTCTATATATTATATAAGGATGTCATCGTGTTTGATCATTTCCGCAACGAGGTAACCATCATCGAAATGTTGACTGAGGGCGAAACAGATGATCTGGATCAGTTGGAGAGAGACATGCAGAGTCGTTCTTACCAAGTATTTGATTTCCATCCTGTGGGTGAATGTTGGAGCACAATTACTGATGATGAACATCGCGAAAATATCCGCAAGTGTATCGCACATTGCCTGCGTGGTGACGTGTTTCAGATTGTTATCTCTCGTCGCTTCAAGCAAAGATATGAGGGTGATGATTTCAAACTGTATCGTGCTTTACGCTCCATCAATCCAAGTCCCTATCTATTCTATTTCGATTTCGGAGGTTTCAGAATTTTTGGTTCCAGTCCTGAGACTCACTATCGCATCAAGGGACGTCAAGCCTTCATCGATCCTATTGCAGGAACTACCAAACGAACTGGTAATGAGACACAGGACTGCAAGAATGCTGAATATCTGCGCAATGATCCTAAAGAAAATGCAGAGCATGTAATGCTGGTGGATTTGGCTCGAAATGACTTGAGCCGAAACTGTCACGGCGTTCATGTAGAATTCTACAAGGATATGCAATTCTATAGCCACGTAATTCATTTGGTTAGCCGTGTAAGTGGAGAACTCGACGAAGATGCTGATCCCATCAGGTCTTTCCTGGATACTTTCCCCGCAGGAACTCTCTCTGGTGCACCCAAAGTACGTGCTATGCAGCTCATCAGCGAATACGAGTCTCACAATCGAGGTGCATATGGAGGATGTATCGGTTTCATCGGCTTCAATGGTGAGTTGAACCAAGCAATCACCATCCGTACTTTCGTGAGTCGCAACAATGAGCTATGGTTCCAGGCTGGAGGAGGCATAGTGGCCAGGAGTGATGTGGAATACGAACTTCAAGAGGTAAACAATAAACTGGGTGCCCTTCGCAAGGCCATCTCAATAGCAGAGAAATTATGAAAAAGATAGTTATCATTGACAATTACGATTCCTTCACCTACAATCTGTCACATTTAGTGAAAGAAATGGGCGTTCAGGTAACTGTTTACAGAAACGATAAGTTCCAATTGGAAGAACTGGAAGAATTTGACAAAATCATCCTCTCACCAGGTCCTGGAATACCAGAAGAGGCTGGCCTGCTGCTGGACGTGATTCGCACCTATGCTGGTCGAAAGCCTATCTTGGGAGTATGTTTGGGACATCAGGCAATCGGCCAAGTCTTTGGGGGTAAACTTACTAACTTGCGTGACGTTTATCATGGTGTGGAAACTCCTGTTCACATCATATCTCAGGATTATATCTTCGATACGTTACCTGATACCTTTCAAGTGGGCCGTTATCATTCGTGGGTAGTTGATACTGAAGATTTTCCTTCTTGTCTGGAAATAACAAGCGTGTCAGACGAGGGATATATCATGTCACTTCGTCATCGCGAGTATGATATCAAAGGAATTCAATATCATCCAGAGAGTGTTCTAACCCCTAATGGAAAAATTATTTTACAAAATTGGTTGAAGAAATGAAAAAATACTTACTAAAATTAATAGAAGGTGACACGCTCACACGTGAGGAGACTCACGAAATAATGATAGGAATCACCAAGGAAGCATACAACGACAATCAGATTGCAGCCTTGCTGATGGCAATTCAATCTCGTGGTGTCACGGTTGACGAGATTTTAGGATTCCGCGACGGATTGCTCGATACCGGCAAATACATTGATCTGGAAGACTATGACACGTTAGACATTGTAGGTACTGGTGGTGACGGAAAGAACACCTTCAACATCAGCACTTGTGCATGTTTTGTTGTTGCTGGAGCAGGATATAAGGTAACCAAACACGGCAATGGCAGCAGTTCATCAGTTTGTGGGGCAAGCAACGTCCTACAACTTCATGGAGTCAAATTTACTGATGATGAAAGAATTTTACGCAGATCCCTTGACGAGGCTGGTATCTGCTACTTCCACGCCCCCTTGTTTGCTTACGGCATGAAGTATGTTGGCCCAACCCGTAAGGCTTTAGGCATTCCCACTTGTTTTAATCTGTTAGGTCCTTTGGTGAATCCCTGTCATCCCAAGAACTCTCTCCACGGAACAGCAAACCAAAGCCAACTTCGTCTCTACACCAGCATCCATCAAAAGATTGGAGACAACTATGGTGTCATCACATCCTACGATGGTTACGATGAGATTTCTCTGACGAGTGGATTCAAGATTACTTGTCGTAACTTCGAGAAAGTCTATACACCCGTTGAATTAGGTTTAGGATATGTGAAACCAAATGACATTTATGGTGGGAACTCTGCAGAAGAGGCCATGAAGATTTTCGATAGTGTATTGGATGGCTCATCCTCGCAGGCTCAGCGCAACGTCATTATTGCCAACGCAGCATGTGGTATTGGTATCATTGACCCCAACAAGTCTATCTCAGAGACAGTAGAAATCGCGCGTGAGAGTTTGGAAAGCGGTAAGGCACTTGCATGCTTCAAGAAATTCGTGGAGATCAACTCATGAAAGACATACTCGAAGAAATAGTTGCATGGAAGAGAAAAGAGGTAGAACAACAGAAGTATGATCTGCCTGCCAAAGAACTTCATGCTATCGTTGACCGCATCATGAGTGATGGAGTCGAACGTCACAGCATGCATGAATCGTTGAAAAATTCACCCTATGGTATCATCGCTGAATTCAAGCGCAAGAGTCCCAGCAAGGGATGGATCAAGGAAGAAGGACGAGCTGATGTGATTCCAGCCAGCTATGCACAGAATGGAGCTTCCGCCATAAGTATCCTTACTGACGAGAAATATTTCGGAGGAAGTATGGATTTCGTAAAAAAAGCCCGTTCCACCGTAGATATACCTATCTTAAGGAAGGATTTCATTATCGATGAATACCAACTATTCCAAGCAAGACGAATTGGGGCGGATGCTGTTCTGTTGATTGCTGCAGACCTTTCAATGGATGAAGTAAAATCCCTCACTTATACAGCACACCAGTTAGAGTTGGAGGTCTTATTAGAGATGCATTCAATGGAGGAACTCGACTATGCTGAACTCGACGTGGATATGTTAGGCATCAATAATCGCAATCTGGGTACTTTCTCTACAGACGTGCAGAATTCCTTTATGTTGGCAAAACGGCTCCCTAAGGATAAAGTACGGGTAAGTGAGAGCGGAATCAGTAATCCGGAAACAATCAAGCGACTCCGCAAGGCTGGGTTTCGAGGATTCCTGATAGGAGAACATTTCATGAAAGCTGCAAATCCAGGCATGGCTCTCAAAGAATTCATTGAAGAATTAAAATAAAGGTGTGTGGGATGCGCGCCCCTGAAAACATACGCGCAATAGAAATGGCTGATCCTGACATGATGGGATTCATCTGTTGGGAAAAAAGTAGTCGGTATGTAGGCAACGTGCCAACTTATTTGCCTTCGTGTTTACGAGTAGGCGTTTTCGTAAACCCAAGATTGGAATATGTAATGAAAAGGGCTCATGAATTACGGTTAGACTATATACAACTACATGGTACGGAGAGTTCTGAATTCTGTATTAAAGTATTGAATGAAATAGGACTACCTATCATTAAGGCAATCAGTGTAAAGACCACAAAAGATATCGATACATGGGAAGAATATGAGAACATTGTCAACTTGCTTCTTTTTGACACAAAATGTAAGAGTACTGGTGGTTCTGGTGAACAGTTCGATTGGGATATCTTAAATCACTATCAAGGCAATATTCCTTTCTTCTTAGCGGGTGGAATAGGACCAGAAGATGCGGAACGTCTTCATGCATGGCACCATCCAATGTATATAGGTATCGATATCAACTCTCGTTTTGAAGATGCCCCAGCGATGAAGAATGTGAAGGCTGTCACGCAATTTATTAGAAAAATCAGAAGTTATGAATAGAATAAACAAATTGTTTCAGGAAAAGAATCAGGGACTTATTTCTTTATATTTCTGTGCCGGCCATCCAACGCTTGAGAGCACCGTGGACATTATCAAGGCAATTCAACGAAAAGGTATCGATTTCATCGAAATTGGAATCCCCTTTAGCGACCCTATGGCTGACGGTCCTGTCATCCAGAATGCTGCCACTAAGGCACTTCGTAACTGCATGAGTCTGCGTAAACTTTTCGATCAATTGGATGGTATTCGCGATGAAGGCATCACTCTTCCCTTAATTTTGATGGGTTATATGAATCCTATCTATCAGTATGGCTACGAAGCATTCTTCAAGCGTTGTCTGAATGTGGGTGTAGATGGAGTTATTATTCCTGACTTACCTTTTCGAGATTATATCGAACAAGTGAAGCCCATTGCAGACAAATATGATATTCGCGTGATCATGCTCATTACTCCTGAGACGAGCGACGAACGCATCCATTTCATCGATAAAAATACCGATGGATTCATCTATATGGTCAGCTCAGCAGCAATCACAGGTGTACAGAAGGAGTTCAACGCTGCCAAGCAAGCATATTTCAATAAGGTAAATCAGATGAATCTCCAGCATCCTCGCATGATAGGATTTGGTATCAGCAACAAACAGACGTTAGAGTCTGCACAAGCCAACGCGGCAGGAGCCATTATAGGCAGTAAATTTGTTGCCCTGCTGGATGAGCTGAAAGATCCTGATGCAGCGTTGGATGAGCTACAGGATGCATTAGCATATTAATTTAGGCAACAATATAGCAGTTGGCACACAAAAATATTATTGCCTAATAAATAGTGCACTATCACATATATGCCATTGAGCATTTTTAGCGAACAGCCGAACGAACGAACATTTGAACAATTATTTTGTGCGAATGGACATAGAGGGATA
>JAFZWK010000069.1 GCA_017617335.1 Bacteroidaceae bacterium
AATGCAACAGTGCAACAGTGTCAATGTCCTCTGTCTTTTCTGATTTTGGTTGACTCGCTTTTTCTTATTTCTTCAGTATGAAACCCTTCAACCATTGGATGACTTCGCCGCGCCACTGGTCACCAAAAACATAGGAGGTGTTGCCGCAGAAACCGTGACCACCAGAGGGATACACGTGGAGGGAAGCGGGCACACCATTTGCCACAAGTGCCTGGTAATAGATAATGGATTGGTAAACAGGAACCAGCCCGTCGTCAGTACAATGGAAGATAAGGGCTGGAGGGGTGTCCTTCGTCACCTTCTTCTCGTTGCTGTACTCGTCGGCCAGTTCCCTGCTGGGATTCTTGCCCAGAAGATTGTCACGGCAGGCAGCGTGGGTATGGTCAGGGTCAAAGGAGACCAAAGGATAATAGAGAATGGTGAAGTCGGGCCTCTCCTCAGGCTTGGTGTAGTGGGTGGAGGTCATAGCAGCCAAGTGCCCGCCAGCCGAGCAGCCCTGAATGCCCAGAAGGTGGAAGCCGTATTCCTGCTGATGGGACTTCAGTATCTTCATGGCCTCGTGGACATCATCCAAGGGCACCTCCTTGTGTCCGTTGGGCAAGCGATACTTGAGCACAGCATACACGATGCCGTTATCGAGGAACCACTGAGCCAGGTTGTGTCCCTCCGTGCCGATCCACACGTCGGTATAACCTCCGCCAGGACAATCCAGCACGCAGATGCCGCAAGGATTCTTGGGGACATAGACGGTCAGGGTGGGGACGGTAACATTGTTGACATGAAGTCCAAGGTCATTCTCAGGACCTGTCAACCCGTTGCTGGTGGGTGCCCCATTGGGCCACAGGCGGAAGGTGACGTTGGGTGTGGGGAACTGGGCAGAAGCTGCCGAGGAGCAGAGCAACAGAACCGCTCCAAGAAAAGAAGCAAACATCGTTTTCATATACATGACATAAAGTTTCCATCGCAAAGTTACATCTTTTTTTTGAATCACACACACGAGAAAAACACAAAATCGAAAAGAACTCACGCACACAGGCGCGCAGATTCATAAAATACGTTAAAACGGGAATTGCGAAAGGCCAAAAATCGGATATTCTAAAATATTTTTTGTATCTTTGTCTATGATATGCGGCAATCTTTGTCCTGCATTGTCGGAAACACTTATTTGATAAATATATTTATTCACAAACAAAAAAAAAATTATGAAAAAAAGACTACTCTTTTTGCTATCTCTTATGATGGGATGCACAGGTCTTTGGGCTCAGTCCGCCCTGGACCAGTTGACCATCGTGGATGACGTTGTTCAGATTTCCTCGGCTGAGGATCTGGAAAACTTTGCGCAAGCTGTCAACGAAGGCAACCTGACGCTGGACGCTGTTCTGACAGCCGACATTGCCGAGTACACAGGCACGGCAGTTGCCTTGGAAGGTGAGGTCAATGCATACAGCGGCACCTTCGACGGCCAGTATCACACCCTCAACATCAACCTGACGACAACAGGTGCGAACTGGGGTCTGTTCCGCGCATTGAAAGGAACGGTGAAGAACCTGCACGTGAGCGGTCAGTTCAATGCTGCCCACAACCGCGTAGGTGTCATCGTGGGTGAAATCTTCGGCGGTACCATCGAGAACTGCTGGAGTTCGGCAGAAATCGCTGCGACCTTTGGCGGTGACGGTGCCATCTCTGGTATCTGCGGACGCGCCAGCGGTGCTGGAAGCACCATCCGCAACTGTATCTTCTCAGGTAACATAAACGGAGGTGAGACAGGAACCTACAACTGTGCAGGTATCGTAGGCTGGTGTCCCAACCCCATCAGCATCATAAACTGTGTCGCCACGGGAACCATCGAAACCAACCATGCTGGCAACGAACGCCCCATAGCACGCCATGCTGACGACAACACGAACGCCCAGTGCTCGAACTGCTTCTATGTGGACCCCAACGGTACCTTGCTGAATGCAGGTGCTGAGCAGATAGATCCTGAATCAGTAGGGACTGGCGAGCTGTGCTACCTCATGAACTTCAATCTGGACTCCCCCGTCTGGTTCCAGACTTTGGGCGAAGACCCAGTGCCCGTGCCCTTCCCCTCTCACAAGGAAGTCTATCCCGTTGGCAATCTCCGTTGCGACGGCCATGCAGCAGACGGCGCCACCCTGACCTTCACCAACGACAAGAGTGCTGCAAGCACGCCTCCTGCCCACCATTATGTTGACGGCATCTGCACCGTGTGCGGTCAGGCCGATCCCAGCATGGCAAACCTGGTGGACGGATACTACGAGATCGGCACACCTGAGCAGATGGCTTGGTTTGCTGCCAAGGTGAACAATGGGGACACGAGTGCAAACGGTAAGCTGATAGCTGACATTGAGCTACCTGCCGGCTTCACCCCAATAGGTAGCAGCAGCACCATCTATGCAGGTATATTTGACGGCCAGTATCACACGCTGGAGATCAACATGACAACACAGGATGCCAACTACGGCTTGTTCCGTGCATTGCAAGGAACGGTGAAGAACCTGCATGTGAGTGGCATCTTCACAGCTGCCAACAACCGCGTGGGTGTTATCGTGGGTGAAATATTCGGCGGTACCGTCGAGAGCTGTTGGGTATCAGCTGACATCGCTGCTGTCTTTGAAGGTGACGGTGCGATAGCCGGTATCTGCGGACGTGCCAGCGGTGCTGGCAGCACCATCCGCAACTGTGTCTTCTCTGGCAACGTGAGCGGTCCTGCTTGGAACTGCGCCGGCATCGTGGGATGGTGTCCCAACCTGATCGACATCCAGAACTGTCTGGTGACAGGTACGTTTGATACCGATCATAGCCAAGGAAACGCACGTCCCATCGCCCGTTATGATGCAGCCAACAACACGAATGCCAACTGCACGAACTGCTTCTATGTGAACCCCAACGGCTCAGACACGAACATCAACACGACTCAGGTGACAATGGAACAGGTGAGGAGCGGTGAGATGGCTCTGCTGCTGAACGAAATCTGCGGCGAAACCATCTGGTACCAGCGCATCGGCGAGGACGAGGTACCCTCTCCCATGCCCGATCGTGGTGTAGTTTACCAAATCAACAAGGTTTATGGCAATGCCTTCGACAGCGAAAGCTTCCAGAATTTCAAGGCTGCTGTCCTCGACGCAGAGAAAGATTACGCCGAGAATGTGATAGCCCAGACCTCTCTGAAAGAAGAATATGCAGATGTTGTGGCCAACACGCTGAAAGGCAACAATATCGAAGAGTTCATGGCTGCCTGGGCAGAGATAGAGCCTCTCTATCAGCAAGTGGCTGAGAACGAAGCTGCCTATGCCGCTTACAAGGCCAAGGTGGAAGAAGTGATCAATGACCTGCAGAATAACGAGAACCTGCAGAACATAAAGCGTGACGAACTGGAGGACTACCTGACAGAGTTTGAAGATCCTGGTGCACTCTACGCCAATGGTTCTGCTCCATACATCCTGGAAGAGCGTCAGCTGAATACTGAGGAGATAAAGTCAGAGACAGCAAAGATTGATGCCATGTACAATGCTGCGCTCACCTACGAGCCCGCTTCTGGCACAGACATCACCAAACTGCTCACCAATCCTGACTTTGCCGACGGCTTCAACGGATGGCAGGGTACCGTAGGTACAAAATATGGCAGTGCTGCCGGCAGTAGTGTTCGTGCAGCCGAGTGCTACAGTGCAACAATGGATATGTACCAGACACTCACCGGACTCCAGAACGGTGTCTATGAGCTGCAGGTGAATGGAGCCTTCCGTCCCTATCCTGGTGCAGACAACCTCTACAACACCAACTATGCCGCCACGCTTTATGCCAACGGCATCCACAACTACTTCCAGGCCATCATCGAAGACATGATCCCTGTGGGTGAGGACATCGACGGATACAACTGCGACCACTCAAGCGAATGGCCCGACTTCGAGGTGAAGGACATCAATGATGAAGTGGTTGGCTATGTGGTACATGGTATAGACGGATGCTGCTATGCCTTCCAGGCAGAGCGCTATTTCAACACCATCCTTTGCGAGGTAACCGATGGTACCTTGACCGTAGGTATCCGTCAGCCTGGCACTGGCCAGCAGCCTGAATGGTTGGGCTTCGGCAACCTGAAGCTTATCTATCACGGCACGAAGGACGAGGCCGACGAAGCCATGGAACGCGTACTGGAATCACAGATTGCACGTGCCACCACCATTCTCGAGACCTATGAATACAGCTCTGGTCCTGACTATGCCACTTATCCCAACTTCTCCAAGGAACTCAAGTTGCAGCTTCAGGCAACCATCGAGGCTGCTGACGCAGCTTCCGACGTGAATGCCAAGTACGAGGCCATCCAGAAGTTCTCTGATCTCTTCCTGCAGATTTACGAGTGCAAGAAAGCCTACATCAACCTATTGGATCAAGCAGAAAGATGCAACGATATCGCAGGCTCTATGGCCGACCTCTTGGATGCTTCTCAATTGAAGGAAGTCTATGATCTGATGGATAAACTCAACGCGTGGTATGAAGACGGTACCGCCAGCTTGGAAGAGGCTCAGAAGAACTATACGAATGACTTCTCGTTCTTCATCAAGAATGTGGATGGCGTTTATCAGATAGGCTCTCCCGCTGATTTCATCCAGTTTACGACCATAGTGAACGGCGGCAAGCATGATGCCAACGCAGTCCTGACGGCTGACATAGATATGGATGGCCACGAATTCACGGCTATGGGTACCAATGCATCGGCAGACACATACTATGCTGGTACGTTCGATGGTCAGTATCACACCCTCAACATCAACATGACAACGCTGGAAACGAATTACGGTATCTTCCGCGCCCTGAGTGGAACAGTGAAGAACCTGCACGTGAGCGGTCTGTTCACAGCCGCCAACAACCGCGTGGGTGTTATCGCTGGTGAAATGTTTGCCGGCACCATCGAGAACTGCTGGGTATCGGCCGACATCGCTGCCACATACAACGGTGACGGTGCCATCGCAGGTATTGCAGGACGCAGTAGTGCCGATGGCAACATCATACGCAACTGTGCCTTCACAGGCAACATTAGCGGTATAGCATACAACTGTGCAGGTATCGTTGGATGGTGCGCCAACCTGATTGACATCCAGAACTGTCTGGTGACTGCCATGTTCGATACTGATCAAACTCAAGGAAATGCACGCCCCATAGCACGTCATGATACAGGCAACTCGAACGGTGCTTGCGTGAATTGCTATTACGTGAATCCCAACGGCACGATAGCGAACGTGAACACCACACAGGTAACAGCTGAGCAATTACCCACTGGCGAAATCTGTTTCTTGCTGAACGGCAATCAGAAGGACATCCAATGGACTCAGACCATAGGAACGGATGAGATTCCTGTGCCCTTCCTCAACAGAAGCACCGTCTATATTCATGGCGATTTGAGTTGCGATGGCATCACTCCCAAGGAAGGCAGCGACGTATCTTATGCCAATACTCCTTGCACCACCATCGACAAGCACGACTTCGTAAACGGTGTGTGCACCAAGTGTGGTGCAGCTGATCCTGGTATGGCAGAACTGAAAGATGGCTACTATCAGATCAGCAATGCAGACCAGCTCGTTTGGTTTGCTGCTAAGGTAAATGGCGGTGAGACTGACCTCAATGCCCAAATCACTGCTGACATCGACTTGACCGAGATAGAATTCCCTGCCATCGGTTCATCAGATGCACGCTACGCTGGTATCCTGGATGGCCAGAACCACACCATCACCATTAATCTGACAGCAACGGGCAGCAGCTACGGATTCGTTCGCTATCTGACCGGTACCATCAAGAACCTCCGCCTCGACGGAACTCTGAACACAGCCTTCAACAAGGTAGGTCCCTTCGTAGGAGAGAGCTTCGCTGGTACGCTGAAGAATTGCTGGAGCTCAGTGAACATAATCAGTACACAGGGTGGCGACGGAGCCATTTCAGGTCTGGTTGGTCGTGGCAGTGCCGATGGTACACTCATCGAGAACTGTCTGTTCTCAGGTACCATCACAGGTAACAGCTATAACAGCGCTGCCTTCATCGGATGGTCAGGAAGCAAATCAACAGTCCGCAACTCACTCTTCTCAGGAAGCATCGAGGTAGATGCCACTCAGGGTAATCCTTACGTCATCGCCCGCAATCCTGGTCAGGTAACTTGCGAAAACGTGTACTTCGTGAATCCTTTCGGAGAGGTGAACGAAGGCGCTGTTCAGATTACTGCCGATCAGGTAGCCAACGGTGAGGCACTCGCATTGCTCAATGAGGGTCAAGAGACTACTCAATGGTATCAGGCAGGAGAACTGGCTATCCCATTCCCAGCCTCATCGGCTGTTGAGAGCATTGCCAGCGACACCAAGACTGGAGATACCAGCATCTATAACCTGATGGGGCAGAAGATTCAGAAGGTTCAGACTTCTGGCATTTACATTACTGGTGGACGCAAAGTCTTCATCAAGAAGTAACCTCATAATTCTCATCAAGTGGTAGCGTCAAGAGACCCTTGTCGCTACCACTTACCATTAACATTCCAATCCCTCCTAAAAAACATCACCATGAGAATGAGAAGGAATATATTCTTGCTTATAAGTGTCCTGATCCTATCAGGATGCACAGAGGAGATAGACAAATCGGCCCGTTACGTCTTCAAGGAAGTCACCATTACCGACTACCTGCAGAAACACGAGGAATACAGTCAATACATTGAACTGCTGAAAATAGTACCCGTTAGCGAACGAAGTGAGTCCTCCGTCTTTCAGCTACTGAGCGCGCGAGGCAATTACACGGTCTTCGCTCCGACTAACGATGCCATCCAAGACTTTCTCCAAAAGCTGACCGACAAAGAATTTATACCTGCCCCCTCATGGGATGCTTTCTCCGATAGCCTTAAACTGGACTCTATCCAAAAGGTTATCGTCTACAACAGTATCATCGACAACGGGGATGACGAGGAAGGCATGCAGACCTTCGATTTCCCTGAAGAAAGTAACGGAGAGTTTCCGCAGGCAAACATGAATGACTTGAAACTCACCGTCTATTATCCCGCAGGAAGCCCTGACAGCATTTACATCAACCGGACCTGTGCCATCAACGTTCGAAACCGCGACATTCCTGCCATCAATGGATTCATTCACCAGATGGAAAATGTCATCGCTCCTGAAGAAATCACGCTGGCAGGTATCCTGACCAAGTACATTCGAGGGGAACAGCAAGGCTTCCTCGTGATGGCAAAACTCTGCGATGTCTGCGGTCTGATGGACACATTGTCCAAGATTCGCGACGAGCGCTATGAGAAACTCTATCAGTCAGGCCTCATCCGCGAAAAAATGCCAGCTAATGGTATGGCATCTGTGGAAACTGGTTATTCCTACACTCCTGAGCATCGCAAATACGGATTCACCATCTTTGCTGAGCCTGATGAGTTCTGGGAGGAGCAGTTGGGTAAACCCGCTCAGGATATCTCGCCTGCCGATGTGCAGCAATGGGTGGAGCAACAGGGATATTATCCTGAATTCCAAGCCACCAGCAATTACCGCGACTACAATAATCTGCTCTACCAATGGACCACATATCACGTCATTGGCTGGAAGTGTGCTCCAAATCGTCTCATCTTCCACTATTGTGAGTTTGGCTATGATTATCGGTACAGCAAGAACTACACAATCCCCGTGATGGAGTACTACACCACGATGGGCAAACGTCGACTGCTGAAACTATATGAGAGTCCAGAGGCAGGAGGAATCTTCCTGAACCGTTTCCCCATCGTAGACAACAGGCGCCGAGGAACTGGTCATGAAATAGGATGCGATGACGACAAAGTTGGCAACCGCATTTACACCGATGATCCGACGATGGAAAATCACAGCGGCATCAACGGTTACATCTACAGTATAGACAAACCTCTGGCTTATAGCCAACAAGTCCGCAACAACCTGGGAAAGCAACGTATCCGCATGGATGCTATGAGTTGGTTCCAGGAGGCCATGAACAACGACATTCGTTGTATTCCTCTGAGCGATCCCATTCACGGATGGGTTCACTTCCCTGATGATTTGGAATACAAATATTTAGAGAACTTCAGTATCAACGAGGGCTCAACTTTTGTATATTGTAATGGCTACGGCCACAACTGGGGTTCCTATTGTGCTGATGAAATCAAGTGCGTGGGGCGCTGGGAACTTGTTTTCCGTCTGCCTCCTTTCCCAACAGGTGGCACTTGGGAGATACGCTATCGTGTCCTGTCAAATGGGAATCGTGGAGTTGCCCAAATCTATTTCGGCACCGATCCCGATAACCTTCCCGTTGCAGATATTCCTGTTGACCTAACTATGGGAGGTGAAGATCCACGCACAGGATGGAGAGCTGACACAGACGACGAAGACTATAACGCTGAAACCGATAAGCAGATGCATGCCAAGGGATTCCTGAAAGGCGAGAAATCAATCGACCGACTCAATGCAGCTTTGAACTCCCGCGTGAATGCAAGCAGCAACATCGTACGTCATGTGATAGTACGTCAGACGATGGATCCTGACAAGACCTACTACATCAAGTTCAAGAGCGTACTGGACAGAACCACAGCTGAATTCTATATGGACGGGTTGGAATTCTGCCCCAAGACGGTTTACGACAATCCTGAGGAACCTGAAGATATATGGTAAGGAAGAAAACTTTTCTCTCCGCGCTGCTCATAATGGTTGTTGCACCTATGCTTTCCCAGCCAAAATTCAGCAAGCCACACGGACTCTACAAGAATCGGTTCTCACTGAAAATCACCAAGAGCGATGCTAGTGCCGAGATCCGATTTACTACGGACGGCAGCGAACCCACAGCCAATAGCAAACTCTATAGCACAAGTTCCACGATAGTACAATCCACTACCATTCTGCGGGCAGCAGAATTCAAGAACGGTGAGCGGATATCCGACATCAACACCGTCTCTTATATCTTCCCAACTGATGTTCTAAAGCAATCCAATACGCCCACAGGCTATCCATCTACCTGGGGCAAGTTTACCTCAATGAGTGGAACAGCCATTGCTGATTACGAGATGGATCCCGAAATGACATCCGATAAGCAATTGGCTCCCAAGATAGTGGATGGATTCTACTCCCTCCCCATCCTCTCTATCGTATCTGACAAAAACAACTTTTTCAATCAAACTAAAGACCCAAATACAGGCGGCATCTATATCTACACAGGGACTTCAGAAAGTAATGGTCGCGGATGGGAGCGTCCAGCCTCTGTGGAACTGATAGGTGGTAACCAAGACTTCGATCTAAGTGTAAACTGCGCCATCAAGATGCATGGTGGACAGGGGCGTGTACCCGAGAAGAACCCAAAACATTCCTTCCGTCTGGTCTTCAAGGATGAATATGGACCCAATATTCTCGACTATCCCGTCTATGGGCAAGAGAATATCTCAGAGTTCAACTCCCTTATAATCAGGACTTTCTACAACTATTCATGGACACATAGCGACGGCACCCAACGCAAACAGGCACAATATGAGCGTGATTTATGGGCGCGACGTATGCAGAAGAGAATGGGTTATTGCGCCAGCGATGGGATCTATGTTCACGTCTTCTTGAATGGAATGTATTGGGGACTCTATAATCTAGCAGAACGCATCGACGAGACTTATTGCCGAGAGCATTTGGGAGGGAAGAAGTCTGACTACGATATCATCAAGCGAGAAGATTATCTGGAAGCCACAGAAGGAAGCCTGGATAAATGGAATCTGTTGGTAAGTCTGAGCGAAAAGGCTTCTGATAACAATGTCTATCTCACACTTCTGGGTCAACTTCCTGTAAACAATGCAGTTGAGCCTGAAGTCTTCCTCGACGTAGATAATCTGATTGACTACATGCTCATTAACCAATATGGAGGCAATGCAGACTGGGATCAGCACAACTGGATAGCCGTACGGAACCGTGAGCGCGGCAACCGAGGATTCCAATTCATTTGCTGGGATACGGAACAGACTTTCCAGAGTGTCAGTCGGAACGTACTGGACATCAACAACAAGAGTTGCCCTACCTACATCTTCCTCAACTTGATGAAGAACCGCACCTTCCTGCACCGCTATATGGACCGAGCTTATAAGCATCTGACACACGACGGGTTGCTTACAGAGAAGAAAGCGGTAGAATTGTGGGACAGTCTCTACAATGCCATTTCTCTTGCAGTCTATGACGAGGCTGCCCGATGGGGAGATTATCGACGCGACGTGCATCCTTATAGCAGCAAGGGTGAGCTTTACTCTGTGGATGGGCATTATCTGCCTGAACGACAACGACTCCTCACCAGCTACTTTCCCACCCGTACTGCTACTGTCATCAGCCAGCTGAAAAGCAAAGGATGGTTCCCAAAGGAAGAAGCTCCCACATTTCTTGTTAATGGAGAGGATGTACAAAGCGACAGTTTGACGAGGGATGATGTGTTGACTCTCTCTGGTACCAGCCGAATTCTTTACACTACCGACCTTTCCGATCCCGTTTCTTGGGTGACAAACTCATCGGGTAACCCTACGCCCACAGCCCAACTATATGATGGGGGCAACCTTCTCGACCTTCTTCAAGACACGAAAGGATGGGTTACCATACGGGCCATAAACCAGTCCAATGCTGGCTGGAGTGCTACCATAGATCATTCCTTCTACATCAAGAACGAAACTGGTATCATGGCAGCAAAACAAGAACCTGACCAATACGTTTCGCCCATATTCGACCTGCAAGGGCATCGCTTGACGGGAGCACCCCGTCATGGAATATACATTCAAAATGGCAAGAAATACATGAAACATTGAAAAACATAGAGTTATGATGAAAAAAATTATCCTTCTCTGCATGAGTCTCCTCTTCTTCATTGGATGTAAAGAGGAGGTCGACATGTCTGCACGCTACGTATTCAAGGAACAAACCGTCATTGGCTATCTAAAGAAGCATGCGGACGTTTACAGTACCTACACGGACATTCTTTACAAAGTGCCCGTAAGTCCAATAAGTGCCACGACGCTGGGACAGTTGCTTTCGGCACGAGGTCACTATACGGTCTTCGCTCCCACCAATGATGCCATCAATGCCTATTTGGACACGCTGGTTATTTGCGACGTAATCGACAAGCCAAGCTGGGATGGTTTCCGCGACAGCATGACGCTCGACTCCATTCTCAAGGTCATCGCCTACAACAGCATCATCGACGGAGGCGATGATATGACCTACTATACAACTTCATTTCCCGTGCAACAGGATGCCGAGATTCCCAGAGCCAACATGTATGACCGACGTCTTGTGGTTCATCAGCCTAACAGAAACGAGGAGAATGGAATTTTTCTGATCAATAACGCGCCGATGGACGAGCGCAACTACGACATTCCCCTGCATAATGGATGTCTCCATTCGATGAACCGTGTCGTCTGTCCTTCAAACAACACCTTGGGACACCTGCTTACAAGTTATGTGGAGGATCAGAAGGAAGGGTTCTATGTAGCATCACTTTTGGCTATGGCCGCAGGTCTGATAGATACGCTGAAGATGCATACCGACTATGTTTACGAGGATAAGTTCCTCAGGGGCGAAATCATAAAAAGCATTCAGCCTATCCATGTGGAAGGATCGGTTTTGGTGCCTGCACCAGGCTTCTGTACGCCTGAGCATCGATATTACGGCTTCACCTACTTCGCCGAAACCGACAGCGTATGGCGCCAGCTGATAGGAAAAGAGCCTTTGGACATCACCGTAGATGATGTTGTGCAGTATCTGGAATCCAACAATATCTATCCTGAAGCCAAGCGCGACAAGAACTACACCGATGAAGACAACCTGCTGAACCGCTTCGTCACCTATCATCTGCTGCCCGAGCGTCTAACTACAGACCACCTTGTCTATCACTACAACGAAGTAGGTTATGTTCCTGGCACGGGTACGTTAGGCGTGGCGATGAGCGAGTTCTACACCACGATGGGACACCGCCGCCTGCTGAAGATTTATGAAAGCCACGAGAGCAACGGTATCTACCTGAACCGCTTCCCCAACCTCGACAATGGTCGTCATGGTAACTTCCATGAACTGAGTTGCGACCCCGATAAAGAGGGAATCCGTATCGGAGCTCCCAATCTGGAAGGCGAGAATAGCGTGAGAAACGGAATGCTTTATCCCATCAACAAACTGCTCGTCTATGATGAAAAAACTCGCAACAACCTTGTACGAAACCGCATCCGATGGGACGTGACTGCCATGATACCTGAGTTCATCAACAACGACATACGCATGTCACCCATCATGGACGTCAGACACATGAATGTACGTATCCCTGTAACTTCCGAATACCGATATCTGGACGATGTAGACATCTCTGACGACACCCAGTTTTTCTACTGGACAGGTCTTGGCAATGGTTGGCTCAACTACGATGGCGATGAGTTTACCATTCGCGGCCTTCAGGATGTGACATTCCGTCTTCCACCCGTTCCCAAGCGAAGTACCTACGAAATACGCTATGCCGTCAACAATACGGGAAAACGTCGAGTCATCGCTCAGTTCTATTGGGGCAAGGATAAGAACAAGCTGGCTGTGCAGGGTATCCCCTTGGATTTACGTATCGGCCCCACAACGGTGAACACTACCACACTCTCCTTCCCCAGTTTCTTGGGATGGGAGCCCGATACGGGTGACGAAGATTACGATGCAGAAATCGACAAGCAGCTACGTAACAAGGGCTTCATGAAAGGCTCCTCCATCCATTATGCAGGAGGACCAGGGTCAGGCAAACCAGCACGTGCGAGCGAACTCAACTCGCGCCGCATCATCGTACGACAGACAATGGACCCCGATGAGACCTATTACATCCGCTTCAAGACCGTGATAAATGACATCACGCTCTATCTCTACATGGACTATCTGGAGTACTGCGCCAAGGAGGTTTACGACAATCCAGAGACACCTGAAGACATCTGGTAACCCAATCCGATCAGGTCAACAACGAATCGCTATACTCAGGGCTTCTCCTGCCTAACGCCAAGAGGAGTCCTGAGGCTTTTTATACATATACAGAAATCATTTATTAAAGATTCCAGGATATCTGTTTCCTAATGGAGAAGAGCGGTTGAGAGTTTACTACCAAGTATTCCATCTCTTGAAAAACACAACGTGTTGACTTTGCGGTTTCAACGTGTTGACTTTGCGGTTTCAACGTGTTGTGTTGGCGGTTTCAACGTGTTGTCCAAGAACTCGGATGATTAGGATTACTCAAAAGGTTGGTTTCTATGGCTACCGAAGAAAAGGAAAAAAAATCTATGGGAAAGCTTTCAAGAGTTTCTTATACTGTTTTTTGCTGATCCTGATCACACATCCATGACGACCACGCTCTGGGGCAACAATATCGACTGGTATCCATGTTTTGGAGGAAAGAGAGGGAGCCTGATAAAGATTGTACTGCTGGGGATATTCCTCGGCATAAATACTCCAGCCGGAACCTTTCAGCTGAGGAACAACAGTAGGAGCCTCACGCCATGCAGGAGTGACAGAGGGACCTGGATTGGAATAAGGACCTGTCAGTTGTTTTGACTGAGCAATCCGAATCGTCTTTCCCGTGGGTGATGTGCGCGGCCATCGCTCGTCCTTGATGATGGCATAGTAAATGCCTCGATTCTCGACGATTGTTGCATCGATGGTAGCCATCTGAGCATCTTCGTCCGTGAAGTTAAACAGACGGGCAGGGGAAGTGAAAGACTGGAAGTCGGAAGTCAGCATATAAAAGGTACGCATGGATTCCCACAAGTCATCTCCCGTTGTGCCAGGAAGGAAAGCATGCCATGTAACGATAAACTGATTGCTTTCCTTGTCATAGAACAACTTGGGCGCACCGATGAAACAATCTTCGTTTTGATACCCTATTTCTGATACTTTGTCGAAAGCCTTCCTGTCAAGATTACGTGTCTTCCACGTGATCAAATCCTTAGAATAATAAAGGATGGGAGTATGAAGCCGTCCTACTGGCTTGCGACTCACGGCGATCATATAATAGATTCCGTCTCCACCCTTCACGATATTGGGATGACCATAATACTCAGAAACGATACGCTCGTAACCGTTAAGGGTTGTCCACTTTTTACCGTCCAAAGAGAGAGAATAATAGAGAGCTCCATAATCGGCATCCTTCATGTGGGCAAAGAGATAAGCGCCGCGCGAATAGGCAGGAAGGACGACCAAGAAGGCCAATTCCAACAAAACAGAATAAAGGAAATATCTTTTCATCAACTCAATGTATTTTCATGCAATGATGCCACAAAGTTACTTCTTTTTACTTGATTTGATGCTTCTGGAACAAGAAAATTTGAGGGGGAGCAAAAAATGCGACGAGAATACTCAGATAGGAAAACGAGAAACAGAATAGGGATTTTCCTTTCACAAAAAAGGGAAACTTCTTGGAGGGAACGCAAAAAGAGACTAAATTTGCCCTCAGTAAACAACTTAAAGGAGAAATATTATGAAAAAGTTATTCTTCACCCTATTGATGGTCTTTGTAGCTGGAAGCTGCATGGCTATGAGCAAGTCCAAGATCCGCAAGAGCGCAAGATTCCTGACGGACCGCATGGCATACGAACTGGACCTGACTGTACAACAGTATGATGACTGCTATGAAATCAACTATGACTTCATCAAAGCCGCCAACTACATCATGGACGATGTTGTGTATGGTTATCGTGACGCCATCTACCAGTACTATCAATTGTTGGACTATCGTAACGAGGACATGAGATACGTGCTCACTTATTACCAGTACAACAAGTTCATTAACTCGGAGTATTTCTATCGCCCCATCTACAGCACGGGCACCAGATGGGCTTTGCGAATCTACACGATCTACAGCAATCACAATTTCTACTTCTTCGACGCTCCCTATCATTACAAGATCTATGATGGTGGGCACAGCAGAATACATTTCTCTAATGGCTTCTACAACGATCGCTATCGTGGGCTGGATCACTTCACCGAGCATCATTACATCATGGGTAGCCAGACGTTTGGCCACAGCTTGAAGAACGACTTTGGCACCAATCTGAAAGAGCGCAACCAGCCTATTGTGTACAACAACTACAAGAATCCTAATCAGAACAACCGCACGAAGGATGAACGGTATCGCGACATGAGTGGCAACACCAACTCGCCTCAGATCAACAACCGCAACCAGCCTCAGCAGAACACGCAACCGCAACAGACTACCAGCGGGCGTCGTCAGGGTACCACCACAACCGGAACTCGTGGCAATCGCTCAGGCAGCACCACCAGTACCCCTCAAAGCAACAATTCTGGAAGTGGTTCCTCCAGTAGCAGTACGAGCACCCGTTCAAGCAACAGCTCCAGCAGCCGCTCTTCGGGTACGACTACCTCAGGCCGTCGTGGCGGAAGATAAAGAGACACTTCTATCTAACAACTCCGTCTTTGATTTTACACAAGGCGTCGGAACAAAAGAGTTCCGATGCCTTCTTTTTTTACCAAAAGAAAAAATCTTTGTTCAAGAAAGTATTTTTCCAAGCAGAATTTTAGGAGAATGAGAAGATTTTTTGTACCTTTGCACTCCAGAAAAACAGCAAGAATTCTCCAAAAAGAAATTTTAGAATGACAAACGCACCCTCTGTGGACGCTGTCTACAAGATTTTCAGACAACTGAACCGCACTCCCAGACCCTCTCACCATGAGGACAGAGTCGCCCTCTTTCTGACACGCTTTGCCGAAAAGCTTAGTTTGGAATATGAGCGTGACAAAGAAAACAACATAGTGATACGCAAACCTGCCACACCAGGTTACGAGAATGCCGAACCCATCGTTCTGCTTAACCACATGGATATGGTTTGTGTGGCAGCCGAGGGAGTTGATTTCGACCCTCTGCATGACAGCATCAAGCCTATCATTGAGGACGGATGGATGCGTGCTGACGGAACGTCCTTAGGTGCCGATAATGGCATAGGTCTCTCTATGGCGTTGGCTATCCTGCAGGACGATACTATCGTACATGGTCCCTTGGAAGTGCTGACCACCACAAACGAGGAAGATGGCATGACGGGAGCTGAAGCCTTGGCTACAGATTTCATCAAGGGACGCAAGGTCATCAATCTGGATTCCGAGGAGTACGACTCAATCACAGTAGCTGCCGCTGGAGCCTGCATACAAGAAATAGGTATGCGTGCCCGAAGGTTGAAGACACCGCTGGGTTCCACTTTCTATGACGTGAACATTACGGGTGGTCTTGGTGGGCACTCCGGTGTTGACATCAACAAGGGCAGAGCCAATGCTATCCTCTTGCTGGCAGAAATCCTGACGAAGATGAATAAGCAAATCACCGACTGGTCCTGCCATTCCTTCGAGGGAGGAAATGCTGCCGCATCCATCCCTAATTATGCACGGGCCAGTCTGATTCTCCCAGAGAAGAACATCAACAAGATGAAGACTTCCCTGAAGGCTGCTTTCAGCAAAGCCATCAAACCTTACAGCAAAACTGACCCCAACCTTAAACTGAGCATTACCAAGGGGAAACCTGTTGATGATTTCATTGCACCAGAGGACATCGTTAATTTCATGGATACTATTCTCAGTTTGCCTAACGGTGTACTGAAAATGCGTACAGACATGCCCGAGGTGGTGCAAACAAGCTCCAATCTGGGTCTCCTGAAACAGCAGAAAGCCTATTTCGACTTCTTTACCCATTCCAGGAGTTTCTCAGATAACCAGATGCAGGGACTTATTCAGAAGATTCAGCACATAGTCTTCGAACAGGATGCTGCCTGTAAAATCATCATGAAGGCTCCCGCATGGCAGGAAGATGAAAACTCGGAGTTCTTGCAAATGGTGGACCAGACTTTCCAAGACGTACTGGGATTACGCCCACGAAAAGCCGCCATGCACTTTGTTCTGGAAGCAGGATATTACGTGCAGAAGTTCCCAGGCATCCAAATCGCCTCCATTGGTCCCAGAATCGTTGAACCTCATAGCCCTTCGGAGCGGGTAGAACTTTCCACCGTGGAACATATCTGGCAAGTAACCATCGAATTGTTGAAGCGACTCGCTGAGAAATAGTCCTATTTTCTCTTGCTGGGAATAACATAACCCGTTGGAAATAGTTTTTTATCTCTTTTCATAGAGGCGTTTCAGATTTTATTACTATATTTGTACAGAAATCTGAACATATTATCTCCGTGACGCATCATGAAAAGAAATCTTATCATTCTTATATTAGCAACCTGCTTGGGGAGAGCAAATGCTCAAGTAAATATCAATATTAATGTCAACAATCGAGGTATAGCCATTAGTCCCGTACTTTACGGCATTTTCTTCGAGGACATCAATCATGCGGCTGATGGCGGGCTCTATGCAGAACTGATCCGCAACCGTTCATTTGAAGAGGATGGCCCACATCCTGCGGGTCCCAATCCGGAAAATCCTGAAGAAGCAATGTCATGGGGCACCATTGGACAAGGTACAACCTTAAAACGTACCACAGAAAACATGCTTAACGATGCACAAGCTCATGCCGCGCTTCTGAGTGTGACGAATTCTGGTGGAGGTGCTACGAACGAGGGATTCTGGGGCATCAATTGTGTTGCAGGACAGCAATACTCCCTATCCATGTGGGTTCGCATCGTAAACGGAAAACCTGGCAATTTAATGGCCTCGTTAGTTTCTGAGGATGGAACTACGTTAGGTTCATCTATTCTGAAAGGAAAACTCAGTAAGAAATGGCAGAAGATAGAGGGTATCCTCGTTCCCATGATGAATGATCCCAAAGCGTCTTTCCATTTGACAATGAGCGGAACAGGAACCATCGAGATTGATGTGGTAAGTTTGTTCCCTCCAACTTATAAAAACCGCCCCAACGGATGCCGTCCTCAACTGGCAGAGATGTTGTCTAAGATGAAACCGCAATTCATGCGTTTTCCCGGGGGATGTTATGTGGAAGGACAAGGTGATTCCATAAATGCATTCCACTGGGAACGTACTATAGGACCTATCGAAAAACGTCCTGGTCACTATAATGCCAATTGGAAATATTGGACAAGTGACGGCCTCGGTTTCCACGAATTCCTGCAACTCGCTGAGGACATTGGTGCCAAGCCTCTTTATGTAGTCAACGTAGGTATCTGGCACGGAGGAGTGACTCCCGTCAGTCAACTGGAGCCTTGGATTCAAGAATGTATGGATGCACTGGAGTACGCTAACGGAGACATTTCCACCCAATTCGGTAAGATGAGGGCTGATAATGGACATCCTCAACCATTCAATATCGAATACTTGGAAATTGGGAACGAGAATGGCAACAATCGCTTTGACGACAACTCGGACATGAGCGACCATTATTTCGAACGTTATCGACTTTTTTACGATGCTGTGAAAGCCAAATATCCCAACATTAAATGTGTGGGTAACGTTCAGGCATGGGGCACTGACTGGCCCAGCTGGAGAAGTCAGGAACCCGTAGAATTGGTAGATGAGCATTACTACCGTAATCCCTCTTGGTTTGCTGATGCATTCAACAAATATGACAATTACGATCGCAAGGGACCTGGCGTTTATGTTGGCGAATATGCCGTAACCTCACAATTCGGCAAGGTTGGAAACATGAACGCGGCTTTGGGTGAGGCGGTTTATATGATTGGCATGGAACATAACAGCGACATCGTCAAGATGAACTCCTATGCTCCTCTTTTTGTCAACGACAATGCTTCCAATTGGCCAACGGATTTAATTCATTTCAATTCAAGCGAGGCATTCGGAACGCCCAGTTATTGGGTTCAGCAGCTCTTTTCCACCCATGTAGGTACTCGCCTCATCAATAGCAAAATGGAATGGAGACTCCCCGATGTTCAGGTCAAGGAAAGCAAGAAGCCCATTCACATCGGTGTGTCTGCCTGGAACACGAAAGCAACCTATAAAGATCCGCAAGTCATCATTGATGACCAAATCATTAATCTTCCTGCCATCGAAGATTGGAACACTCCCTCAACGGGTCAACAACCAGGTGGTCCCAGACGAATTAGGGCTAAAAGACAATGGACTACCCATGAAGGTTCGGTAACAAATTTGGGTGACACTCAAGGTAACATGTGGATTTGCCCTACAGAGATTAATGCCAAAAAATACACTTACAAGGTTCGAGCCTATAAAGAGAGTGGGACTGAGGGATTCCTAATAGTCTTCAACTACGAGAATGAGAAGGACTTCGACTGGTTCAATGTGGGTGGATGGGGCAATGCAACGAACAACATAGAACAAAGTCAAGATGGTGGCCGTATCAACTTGACAGCAGGCCAAAGCTACAAGGTAGAAGAAGGACGCTGGTACGATCTTCGTATCGAAGTGGATGGCGACAATATGGCTACCTATATTGATGATAAACTGCAACTTCAAGGAAAACATCGGGATTCATCCATGCGAGGTATTTATCATGATGTCACTATCGATGAAGACAAGAAACTCATGTACATCAAAATAGTAAATGTTGGGAATACAGGTACTGATGGCACCATCAACTTGACCAATGGTTCTGCCCAAACAGCTGAAATGATTCGCCTGAGCAGTCAGAATGGACAAGACGAAAACACGATGGAATATCCACTCAACATCATCCCTCGACCTGGAAATGTAAGTGTGGAGAACAACGGAGCACGACTCGCATTCCCAGTAGATCCTTTCTCTATCAATATCATCAGCGTGAAACTGAAATAAGATTCCAAACTAACTAATCATAGAAGAAATATGAAAAAAAGACTTTCTTTAGTGCTGATTGCACTTTCTTTTGTTACCACCATAGAAACTAAGGCAGCTACTTTGCGTGCCGATAATGAACCTGGAACCTATGTCGAAACCAATCAAAAGATGCGCAAGCACCCTCGTTTACTTCTTCTGAAGGGAGAGGAGAAAAAACTCTTGAGGGACATCAAGAAAGATTCCATCTGGACTCGAGTCCATCTAAGTATTATCGATGCTTCTGATCAAATATCCAAGCAACCTTATAACCTGTTGCAAAGAAAGATGGAAGGCAGACGTCTACTAAGCATCAGCAGGACTGCCCTCAGGAGAATTTTCTTTACCAGTTATGCCTATCGCACTACCAAGGATACCAAGTATAGAGACTACGCTAAAACAGAAATGCTGAACGTGTGTCAATTCTCAGATTGGAATCCCAACCATTTTTTGGATGTCGCAGAGATGACATTGGCGGTTTCCATTGGTTATGATTGGCTGTACAACGAGTTGACTCCCACGGAACGACACATCATAGAACAAGCTATTATTGAGAAAGGATTGAAACCCTCATTCGATAATCATTTCAACATCCGGGGTGACAATAACTGGAATCAAGTGTGCCATACAGGTATGTCCTTTGGTGCCATAGCTATTTGGGAGCAAGAAAAGGAACTCTGTGCCAACATCGTGAACCGTGCTATCTGGGGCGAGCCCTATGCCATGAAGGCTTATGATCCTGATGGAGTCTATCCTGAAGGCCCTGGGTACTGGGAATACGGAACTTCCTTCAATGTGCTCTTCATTGAAGCCATTCGACAGAACTTCGAATCAGATTTCGGTTTGACTAAGATTCCTGGATTCATGAAAACAGGAGAATACATTACTCACATGTGTACCCCTGGACTGGGTTGTTTCAACTACAGCGACAACGGAAACGGTTCAGCTGCCACTTCAACAGCTTTCTGGTTCTATCGTGAGACACGTGATCATAACATTCTCTTCAATCAAATGAGAATTCTTCATCGTCGTAATCCGGAATCTCTATCAAGGGACCGTCTTGCACCTGCTGCTCTAATTTATGGTCATGATTTTTCTCTCACCATGCCTGAACAACCTAAAAGACTTGCGTGGACAGGAGATGGCATTAATCCTGTCTATGTTACACGAAGCGGTTGGGGCTATAACGATGCTTTCATGGCCATAAAAGCCGGCACCCCTAAAGCCAATCATGCCCACATGGATGTGGGAAGTTTCATTTATGAATCTCATGGCGTGAGGTGGGCTCTCGATCTTGGGACAGAGAATTACAATAACCTAGAACAGGCAAATTTAAGCATCTGGAACATGAAACAGAACTCAGATCGCTGGACCATATACCGCTATAACAATTACAACCATAACACGCTGACTTTCGATGATCAATTACAAGTTGTGAATGGCAGAGTTGACTTCAAGGAACGTAAAGTGGAATATCCAGGTTATGCCTCCCTCGACCTCTCTCCCATTTATGAGGAGCAAGTAAAAAATGTCACTCGCAGATGTGAACTAAATGGAATGGATAACCTGAAAGTGACCGATCATATCGAGACACTAAACAAATCAACCAAACTCATCTGGACCATGATGACGGAGGCAATGGTGAGCGTCATGGATAATCAGAGGATAAAACTGACTAAGGGTGATTATAGCCTAACGTTATGCATCCAAGGGGCAAATGGGAAGTGGTTTGTGGAGAATGCTTCACCCCTTCGTAGTGTGGAGAGCGAAAACAAAGGCATCACCCGTATTCACTTCGTGGCCCGATTGGGAAGGAATTCTTCAACAGATCTTGTTGCCACTCTCAACAAATAAAAGTCAATCTCAGGTCATAAAAAAATAAATTGTTCCTACGGCATGCCAATGATTTGAGCATCGTAAGAAGGTAAAGAAAATAGGGCAGCAAAAACTGACAAGACAGAATACTAAAAGGAATAAAGGAAATCTTTTCCTTCCTTCAAAAGGTCTTCTGCCTTTTGAGACTCATCATAACTGTTCGAGCGGAACTTTTCTAAAATGGTGTCCCATTTCTTTAATTGTGTCTCTGAGGCTGTTTCCTTCAGGATGCGAATCTTCTCATAGTCCTGAATACCTTCCACTAATCGCTCCATACGGATACTGCTGCAACCCGGATACACTAGATAGCAATCGCCTGAGGGCCAAGCAGGATATCGGCTGTCCTGATTGGGCTGTGGTGTCCAACTGCAATATGCCCAACGCAAGTAGCCATCGTAGCCAGCGGCCATGGCATGCCATCCCAAGAAAGCGGATTCTGCAGGATCCGAGAAGGTAAATGTGTTGGGACGATCTGGACCACAACAGGTGTAGAATGTTATCTTCTGCCCCTTTGTACTCCTCCTGTCCAACACCTCCCTTGCCAGGAGTTTATATTGATAGGCTACACTCAAGTCATACACGCGATCACCGATTTCAGAGTCTACATCATAGTTGGCTGCACCTTCGATGCGCCAATTGGGATCGGCCTCCTTCACCACCTTCCATGCAGCATCCATTTGATCCATGGGACGCTCATCCATTGCAATACAAGTACGGTCAAACCATCCCTTTAGTTTCAAATGTTTGGCAAAGTCCTTAAGAAAAGGAAGAATCAAGTCGCGATACTCAGGAGTGGATGGCTTACATGCTATCGTCTTCACGCTGTTGGTGGCACAATCATAATAATCAAAGATGTAACTCCAGGGAACCAGTGTATAACAATCGATTTGTTCAGTGATGCCACAGTCCATCATGAACTGAATCCATTTGTCGAAAACGGTATAATCGTACTTCCAACTACCATCCAACTGCTTCATCTTGGCTATCATGCTCTCGAAGGGGTCAAACGTTTGACTATTCCAAGGATGCTGGATAATGGAGGCTGTGATTACTTTCTGGCCAGCATTGGCCAAAAGCTGCATCATGGGACGCATAAGGTCGAAATGAGCCTGACTCCATAAAGGAACCTGATAATAGCGAGCAAAAGCATAAGGATTCTGCCACAGGTCGAGATGGAACTTCCAATCTTTGGGTTCGGGCAACACATGGTTGACCACTTGCACCTGTAAGGGGAGCGTTAGCTTTTGGCCATCACAATCCACCGATAGGGTACCTTTGTAAATTCCTGCCTTTATGTCAGCAGGCACTTTCACATCAAGCCATAAGGGGCGTGCTGTCTTTGCTTCTACCTTCAGGGTTTTGGCAGGATCCAGTCGATCTGCTAATAGAAACGAGTCTTTCTTATCGTTATGCCAATCGGTTAATACATAACGAACGAAATACTTCTTCATGTTAGATGAGGGAATGATACTCTTGCCACACTTCAGGTCACTTACCGTCATGCTGACATTTTGAAGTTCTGTAGGAGTAGCCAGTACTGCTTGAGCCGCAACCCGTTCACCCTTCCAAGCACGTATAGTCAACGTCTTGTCGCTGGAAACAGGAACTTGACTGCGTGAATATCTCTGGTCAATTGTTCCCCAGCCAAGAGTCACCTTTTTCAGGGTATTCCATGCTTCTTGTGGCCCTGGTTTTGGGTCAGCAGGTTCTGCATCATTGGGTTGTGCCATAGTAGGAAGTGCCATCAACAAGAAAGCAAGCACACTCATCCATTTGTTTATTTTCATGTCCTTCGTATTTTGAGGGTTAAACTTTCATTTCACTTGGATGGCAATCTCTATTCATAGAGATAGAACATGCGTTCCATCATCTGCCACTTCTCGTCGCTTCGAGCCTCGGCCGAACATCCCTGGAATTTTGCCACAAAAGCTTCCCACTCCGCCTGACGGGGCAAGGTTGCCAAACGAGCCATAGCCTTGTCCCAGTCGAAGTCAATGGGAGCATCTACAATCATGACCAGTTTAGTACCAAGTATATAAATCTCCATCTCCAAGATACCTACCTCGCGGATACCATCGCGGATCTCCTTCCACTGATATTCTTGACTATGCCATTTGCGGTACTGGGCAATCATTTCAGGATCATCACGCAGTTCCAAAATTTGCACGAATCGTTTCGTCTCTCCAGAAAATTTCTTTTGTTCGTAGCCTTTCATGTTTGTGTACTTTATGTTGTCTACTCGCAAATATAGCAAGATTTCACGAAAGAATGATGTTTTGTTTTGGTTTTTATTGATTAATATGCTAACTTTGCTCCACAAATCAACTTTTCCTTCGGGAAATCTAACTGGAAAATGCTCTATGAGAAGATTTCTTTTTGTTTTGGTGATGGTTTTCCTGTCCACCACTGCACTCTATGCACAACTCAAGAAAGTATACAACGAGTCCATTGATCCCATCGCTCAGATAGATTCTGCCATCACGGTAGCCAAGCAGTCCCAACGGCACGTACTCTGTCAAGTAGGTGGGAACTGGTGCCCCTGGTGCCTGAAATTTGCTGACTTCGTCACAAAGGATGAGGAAATCGACAAGATGCTACGAGACAACTACGTCTACATCCACATCAACTATACTTCACTCAAAGACAAGAAGAGTCGTCTGGTAGCCGAGCGACTGCAGAATCCTGGTCGATTCGGATTCCCCGTATTGGTGATACTGGATGGTAAAGGCAAGATTCTGCATACTCAGGATTCCGCCATGTTGGAGGAAGGAGAGAGCTACAATCAAAAGACGGTTCTCCGTTTCCTGAAGAATTGGACACCCGAAGCTTGTAGCGACAGTTGGAAGACGCAAAAGTAAACACTCCTTCCTTTAGACTTCCCTACTTTGATTTAGCCAAGGGAGTCTGCATCCTGTTGGTAGTCTTCTATCATCTGCAAGAAGCCTATGAGGTGAATCTTCCAACAGACCGTTTTCTGTTGTTGGTTCGAATGCCTCTCTATTACTTCCTCTCAGGCTTCTTCTTCAAGGAATATGATGGGTACTTCTCATTTGCCAAGAAAAAAATAAAGCGTCTGCTCATACCCTTTCTCTTCTTTTACCTCCTTACCTCTGTTCTCTTACCTATTCTTGCGAACCGTTTTCTGGGGATAAGTTTCAGCACAGGAAAAAATTGGAGTCTGCTCTATGCGTTCCTCACCTATGCTGACTATCCCAATATTCCGCTGTGGTTTCTGTGGGCACTTTTTTTACTCAACCTGCTCTTTTATCTGTTACATTATTATTGTCGAAACCTTCCCCTGCTAGGTTTTATCTGTCTGGTTTTATCGTGCGTATTAGGAAACTTCTCTCCCATCGCCTTGCCTGCATCGCTCAATCGCATGTTCGATGGTCTGCTTTTCTTCTATTTTGGCTATGTCTTCCGGTTCCTTTTTACAGACAGTTTCCAACAATGGTACCACACCACCTCTTTTGTCGTCCTTTTCATCCTGATTGGCATATGGACTCCAGAGAACGTGGCTCTACTTCTTCTCCAGCACTATGTTGGTGGTCTTTTGGGTATCGTGGGATTGGTCCTCATCTGTCGAATGATAGGTCATCTCCCCTATCTTTCCTATCTGGGGCGCTACTCTATCATGGTTTTGGTAACTCATGAACCTCTTATCCGTCTGTTGCGGCTTGCTCATGTGCCCCACATTCTCATAGCCTTTGGTATTCTTTTACTCTTATATCCCCTCATTATTCCTCTCATGCGCCGTTATCTTCCCTATGTGACGGCCCAAAAATAAATCTTATAACTCTTGTATTATGTATGGCTGAAGAACCCATTCTGAATGAACACAACAAATTAGAGTTCCCTCCTGCTCATACTGCCGAGCACTTACTGAATCAAACAATGGTTCGCATGTTTGGCTGTGGGCGCAGTAAAAACACTCATATCGAGCGCAAGAAGAGTAAAATCAACTGGCCGCTTCCATCCTGCCCTACTCCAGATCAGATTGCTGAGATAGAAAATATCATCAATCGCCTCATCCAGCAAGACCTTCCCGTCACCTACGAATATGTCACTCGCGATGAGATTCCTGCTGATGTTCCTCTCGACAAGTTGCCTGATGATGCTTCCCAAACGTTACGCTTAGTCCACATCGGAGATTATGATGTATGTGCATGCATTGGAACACATGTTCAAAGTACGGGTGAAATTGGCTCCTTCCGCATCACCAGCACCAGCTACAAAGATGGAGATTTCCGCATTGTTTTCAAAGTACAGCAATAACACATCGTTGAAAAACTTTTTGCCCTCGTTTTAAAAATTGAGAAAGCACGATTCGGCTGATACCAAAGCGTGAAATAGACCAACCATTTTCTGGTTAATCCTTACTTCTTGACTTTCCTAATAGCGGGGATGCCTTCTTGGGTGGGAGTTACCTTGCGAATGGTTCCGTCCTCGTTGAACTCCATTCTATCGATGCATACCTGCCGATGGAAACCAGGACCCTTAGCATGAGGATAGAGATAGTCCTTGTTGATGCGGTGGTAGACAATATACCATTCATCCCGACCAGGAATCTGCAGAACGCTGTTGTGAGCAGGACCATAGATTTCCTTTTCAGGACGCTGAAACAGAATCACAGGATCCTGAGCTACTTCAATGGGGCCAAGAGGACTGTCGCTCGTGCCGTATGCTACATGATAATTAGGACTTCCCGTATCGTCCACACTCCAAAGGAAATAGTACTTTCCATTACGATAAAAAACATAGGTTCCCTCGCGATACGCATAATCTTCCAACGTTCCACCTCGGGGAGTCATCACGGTCACGGTATTCTGCCTGATGCTCACCATGTCATCGTTCAACTCAGCTCCTGCCATATAGCCATTCCCCCAGTAAAGATAACTCTTCCCAGAAACTGGATCTGTGAAAACGTCTACGTCTATCTGCTGACCACCTCGCACACCCTCGGGTTTCTCATCAATCAAGGGGTGTCCCAAGTCAACATAAGGTCCCGTAGGACTATCCGCCACAGCCACACCGATTGACTTGCGGTCTTTCGCCATATCATGTCCACTGAAATAGAAGTAGTATTTATACGTTCCATCTGCCTGAAGTTTTTCCTCAATGCAGGGAGCCCACGCATTTCCGCTGGCCCAGGCGACCTGTTGAGTACCCAGATCCAACATGATTCCTTCGTGCTGCCAACACGTCAAATCCGCGCTGCTGAAGACAGTAAAGTAATAGCCGCCCCATCCTTCTACTCCATCAGTCGTGCTGTAGATGTAGAACTTTCCCGTCTGGTGTGAGTACATCACCTCGGGATCGGCATGAAACTCTGGCAGGATGGGATTTCCGCTCATTCGCTGTGTCTTGCGCGGTGAAACGGTCAGACAAATCAGAACCAGTGTTATCGACAAAAGTATTCTCTTCATCATAGGGTCACTTTGAAGTTTCATTTCTCTTCAATGCTATCATATTCCTCAGCGTATAGAAAATCTTCTTCCCTGCTATCAGCAAGGTCACTGCGGTTAGGATGGTCACGATGCCCAGAAAGATTCGCGGTGTCAGTTTCTCATGGAAAACGAACACACCAACCACGACAGCAGTGATAGGTTCCAAGGCTCCCAGTATGGCAGCATACGTACTACCGATATGGTGGATGCTGATGGTCATCGTCACCAGGGAGATGATAGTGGGAAAGAGAGCCAAACAGATGGCACACAACCAATGAAGCGGTTCGCGGGGTATCACCACGTCAGCACAGAAATGTAAGCGAACGATATAAATCAGGATTCCGAAAAGCAATGCATAGAATGTTAAACGGGCTGTATCGAGATCCTTTAAGCGGGTGTGGTTCACTCCCACGATATAGAGGGCATACGAGAAACTCGACAGCATCACCAGCACAACTCCAGTCAAGCTGATATTACTACCGTCGCTTTGCTTCCCCAGTAGACACACACCCACAAAGGTCATCACCAGTGTCAACCACGTGATGATGGATGGTTTCTCGTGAAAGAAAAGCATCATGATGACAGCCACCATAACGGGATAGAGAAACAGGATAGTACTGGCAATTCCTGCATCCATATAGTTGTAGCTCAAGAAGAGAAAGAGGGACGAGGCAGAAAAGAGTAATCCGAAAGAGGCCAACAACGGCAAATCTTTTCGACTCACCTTTATCGGCAATCCACGAAGTTTTATCATCATGCCCAACAGCACGATGGCAAATGCATAACGGTAAAACAGCACATTGTCTACCGAATAGCCTGCAGCATAGAGAGGAAGGGCAAAGAGAGGATTTAATCCATAACTTGCCGCTGCTATGGATCCCATCGTAAAACCTTTGACCTTAGGATTCATCATCTACATTCTTGAACAAATCACATGCAAAGGTGCGCAAAGAAATCAAAAACTATTCGTATATGAACAATCTTGATAAATCCTTACGAGGAAATGTCAATGGTTATTTACTTACGAACAGGACGAATCGTCATACCATAGCAACGATTTTGAGTATTAATTATCTTCATCGCTGTTATAACTCCATCCTCTACACTTATATAAAAAGAACTTCCCTTAACATCCTTACTGGCATTATTGGCCCAATAATATCCATTATCATACGTTGTCGTTTCATTCTTGACAATTCCAGAAATAGGAAGGAATAATGTTGGAGAACCAGAAATTCTATTGTAAAATTTTATACCATATATTGTCTTCCCATTGTACTGTCTAGATGTGTACTCCTTTCTACAGTCATTAAGCTCTGCCAATTGTCCAGATGTCGGCATACACCATTCATCACCCCAAAGCTGAGTGGCAGCATCATCTTCTGATTGTAAAATGGTTAATCCATCTGGCATGCCTCCTCCTGCCCAAATATCGTTAGCTTGACAATATTTCGTAAATGATGTGTTTGTTCCATTACAATGAGCATAAGTAGACCAATTATATGTGGTCTTAGGCTCCGTCTCTCCCCAAGCGAAGTAATAGCCCATATCAGCAGGATCCTCCGCACCAAGATTACACGTAGCCCAAAGGGTTCCGCTCGTCAATCCTAAATCCACATATTTATGCTCAACAGGTACTGTTACTTCACATGTCGCAGATACACCACTATCATCTGTTGCTGTACAGGTGATGATTGCAGTTCCAGCTGCAACTGCTGTCACAACTCCATCTTCCACGGTAGCAACAGCCTCCGCACTACTGCTCCAAGTCACCTCCTTGTTGCTTGCATACTCGGGAGTCACCGTAGCTTCTATTGTTTGGGTATTACCGGTTTTCAATTTAATCGATGACTGCGAAAGAGTAATTCCCATGACCAATATCACTTTCGGGCTTACCGTCACTTCACACGTTGCATTAACCCTACTACCATCTGTTGAAGCACAGGTAATGGTTGCCGTTCCGGGTGCAACTGCTGTCACGACTCCATTCTCCACGGTAGCAACAGCCTCAGCATTACTGCTCCACGTAACCTCCTTATTGCTTGCATCCTCGGGAAGCACTGAAAATTCTATCGTTTCGGTATTATTTACTTCCAAATCAAGTGAAGATGGTGAAAGGGTAATCTCCGTAATCAATGTCTGTTGAGTTATCGTCACTTCACACGATGCAGTTACTTCACTGCCATCGGTTGCAGCACAGGTGATGGTGACCATTCCTGGTGCAATAGCCGTAATCACGCCATTCTCAACGGTAGCAAGAGCCTCATCACTACTGCTCCAAATCACTATTTGACGAGCATCTTCTGGAGTCACCGTTGCCATTATGGGTTCGGAAACATTGCCAGCTTTGAGTTCAAGCGTGGTTTGTGACAAGGTAATGCTCTCAACCTTCACCTTATTTGACAAAAGATACTCCACAAAATCCCCTACTTTATTGTCAAAAATGCGTATTTGTGAATCAGACATTTTCTCGACATACAACATGACTTCCGTTTTTCCACTATCTTTATCAGAAAGAATCAACTTCTGCAAGTTAGGATAATACTGATAAGAATATTTCTTGGCATTGTAAGTGGCTTCCGTTTCGTCAAAAATGACAATACTTTCATTGTCAGACGTTTCCCATGTACCATACAATCCTGTGTTATCAATCTCGAACATGCCAATACCCGGATTTTCAATGGGTATAGGGGCTTGTCTCCCCATAACCATATCCACCAAAGTCGTCACATCTTCTACAGTCAAATCACCATCGTCATTCATGTCGCCCTTCAGCAATTGTTGGGCATTCATTGAGGTAACTGTGCAAAAGAGCACCATCAAAGAAAGTATTATCTTCTTCATCTTATTTAGTTAAATTATTTGTCTAAATTGTTCAATTTGGGGTCAAAGATAAGGAGAATTTTCTGAATGACAAAGGATTACGCATGCTTTTTTCGTTTAGAAGGCCTATGGCATCGAATTCAAAAAGACTAACGATTATTTTGTAGTCTCAGAATCAATGCGTAAATTTGTAACCATGATACGCAAAGTTACATTCATCCTACTAACATGGATGTCCATTCTATATCTGGGAGCCCAACAAACTTTTGACTTGAGTGGAGAATGGGATTTTAGGACGGATGAACAAATGGTAGACAAGATTCTTTTGCCTGGCTCAATGCCAGAACGGGGGAAAGGAGACATGCCCAGTGTGGAGACGCATTGGACAGCCTCGCTCTATGATAGCAGTTATTTCCACAATCCTTACATGGAGAAATACCGCAGGCAGGAGAACTTCAAGATCCCTTTTTTTCTAACCCCTGCCCGTCACTACATCGGAACGGCTTGGTACCATCGGAAAGTGACTCTTATCAACCTCAGCGAGAAGATGCGTTACACCGTGTTGCTGGAACGTCCGCACATCACGGTGACACTATGGATGAATGGAAAGGAAGTGGGCAGGCGAAACTCTCTCTCTGCTCCCGATGAATGGGATGTAACCCGTTTCGTTCAAGAAGGAGACAATGACATTACCCTGCGGATTGAGAACAGGATAGAAGACGTGGGGGTAGGCCCCGACAGTCATTCTGTGACCGACCAAACACAAGGCAACTGGAACGGTGTGGTGGGACGAATGGAACTGAGGGAACAGCCCCGCATCTACATGGAGAACATCCGTGTTCTGCCCGATGTGGCGACTCGTTCTGCCCAGGCAGAGATCTGCATCCGGGTATTTCCTGATGAATCCATGGAGAAGAAACTGAAGAAAGGAATCAGTGTGGAATATACCTTCAGTGGAACAGAGGGAATTGGGAACAGAGGGACACAAACCATTCACGGGGACTCTACCATACTGACTGTTCCCGTCGAAGGACTGGGAGAGAAGACACATCTATGGGACGAGTTCGACCCCTTCGTATACCAGTTGACCGCAACCCTGAAGAGTCGTTATGGCACGGATACCTTCACTACCCAGTTCGGCATGAGAGAATTCCATACCGATGGACGCATGTTCAGCATCAACGGAAGACGCACGATGCTTCGTGGCACCGTGGAAAACTGCGACTTCCCTCTGACTGGTTATCCCCCCATGGATGTAGAGAGTTGGGAACGTATCTTCCGCCAGTGCAAGGCCTATGGATTGAACCACATGCGGTTCCACTCTTACTGCCCCCCCGAGGCTGCTTTCGTGGCAGCAGACCGATTGGGATTCTACCTTCAACCGGAAGGTCCCTCATGGACCAACCACGGCGTAAGGCTCGGAGTCGGACAGGTAATAGACACGTTCCTCATGGACGAGACCAAGCGGATGGTGGAACAGTATGGCAACCATCCCTCCTTTTGTATGCTGTCATCTGGCAATGAACCTGCCGGAAACTGGGTTCCATGGGTAAGCAGGTTCGTGAATTACTGGAAAAAGACAGATAACCGAAGAGTCTACACGGGAGCTAGTGTGGGAGGCAGTTGGGCTTGGCAACCACAGAATGAATATCATGTGAAGGCGGGCGTGAGGGGATTGGACGAATGGCGACGCCAAGCGCCTGAATCCACCTATGATTTCCGTGCCAAACTGGATACCGTACGTCAACCTTTCGTTTGCCACGAGGCAGGACAATGGTGTGCCTTCCCTGATTTGGAGGAAACCCGTCAGTACACAGGTGTTTATAAAGCCACCAACTTCGAGATTTTCCGCCAATTACTTAATAATCACGGGATGGCAGAGATGAGCCAACGGTTCCTCATGGCGAGCGGGAAACTGCAAGTGCTGTGCTACAAACACGAGATGGAACGTATCCTCAGGACGCCCGATTATGCTGGCTACCAACTGTTGGCACTTAACGACTATTCTGGTCAGGGAACCGCCCTCGTGGGACCCCTGAATGTCTTTTTCCGAGAGAAAGGGTATGTGACGGCGGAAGAATGGCGCGAATTCTGCAGCCCCATCACCCTCTTGTGTCGTCTACCGAAATTCACCTACTGGAACGACGAGGCCATCTCGGGAACCTTGGAAGTAAGCAACTTCGGACGAGGCGAGATAGAGCATCAAAAGGTAGTGCTTTCCTTATTGGATGGCGAGAAGGAAATTGGGCAGATAGAGGCAGTGACCTCTTCTTTCAGCATCCCCCTGAACGATATCAAGGAACCCAGGAAACTGACTCTCCGTGCCACCCTGACGGGACAAAGCGCTGGCGAGAACGTAACGAGTACTAACCACTGGAACGTATGGGTTTATCCCAGGAAGAATGCTGCGAAGGCAAAGGAAACGCCCGAAGACATCTTTGTCTGCAAGCGACTGGACGAGAAAGCCATCCACGTATTGAACCAGGGAGGACGGGTGCTTGTGGAAGCTGCGGGACAGGTAACGTACGGTCAAGGCATCATCCAGCATTTCCTGCCTGTCTTTTGGAACACCAGCTGGTTCAAGATGAGACCGCCTCATACCACAGGAATCTACGTCTGGAACGATCACCCCGTCTTCGACCTCTTCCCCACGGATTATTATAGCGACATGCAGTGGTGGGAACTGGTGAACAACCAGCAAGTAATGCTTTTCGACCGCTTTCCGCAAGACTTCCAACCCCTGGCGCAAAGCATCGACACCTGGTTTCTGAGCCGAAAGATAGGAATGCTCTTCGAGGCCAATGTTGCAGGAGGACGTATGATAATGACTACGCTGCCATTGGAACAGGAGAATTACGAGGAGCATCCCGTAATCGCACAAATGAAAGAATCCATTCTAAACTACATGTTGAGTGAACGTTTCCAACCGAAATACACCCTGAATGTAAGCCTCATCCAGGAACTCTTCGAACGTGAAACACCTCCCGTGAACATGTTCACCAAGGACATGCCTGACGAGTTGAAAAAGAAACAGAAAAACTAACTTAAAACAAATATACACATGAAACGATTCACGATTTTATCCTTAGTACTTGCTTCCTTCTTTGGACTTTTTGCCCAGACAAAGAGTGGAGGATATCCTGTCAACCCCATTCCTTTCACCAGTGTGACCATCACGCCCAACACCTTTTGGGGGCAACGTTTGGAAGCCAGCCGTGAGGTAACGGTTCCTCTCGCTTTCTCGAAATGCGAGGAAACAGGAAGATACCACAATTTCGAGATTGCAGCCCAACAACTGCAAGGTGTCAATACCGACACGGTGAAAGTAGGTGGATTTCCCTTCGACGATACAGATGTCTACAAGACTATAGAAGGTTGCTCCTATCTCCTGCAGACCTATCCCAAATTGAAGCTTGCCATTCATCGTCAAAATCGTATCGATATGGTGCCTGCACAGGAATACATGGATTCCGTTCTGAAGATTGTGGCAACAGCCCAAGAGCAGGACGGCTATCTTTATACCGCTCGCACCATGAACCCTAAGCATCCACACAATTGGTCAGGTAGCAAACGATGGGAGACCGTGGAACAAGGCAGTCATGAATTCTATAACTTGGGACACATGGCAGAAGGTGCCATTGCTCATTACCAAGCTACTGGAAAAAAAACTTTCCTCAACATAGCCCGCAAATATGCTGACTGTATTATCCGTGAGATAGGGGATGGTCCCAACCAACAGGTTAAGGTACCTGGACATCAGATTGCAGAGATGGCATTGGCAAAAATGTATCTGGTTACTGGAGAAAAGAAGTATCTTGATCAGGCAAAATTCTTTTTAGACAAGCGAGGAAAAACAGATCGGAGAGATTCCTATGACCAAACCCATGTACCCGTAACGGAACAAAGTGAAGCCGTGGGACATGCCGTTCGTGCTACCTACATGTATGCTGGCATGGCAGATGTGGCTGCCCTGACGGGCGATACGGCTTACATCCATGCCATCGACCGCATTTGGGACAACATCGTAGGCAAGAAATACTACATCACAGGCGGAATCGGAGCTACTTCGAATGGTGAAGCTTTCGGCAAGAACTACGAGTTGCCCAATATGTCGGCCTATTGCGAGACCTGTGCAGCCATTGGAAATGTCTATGTCAACTACCGTCTCTTCCTGTTGCATGGCGAGAGCAAATACTACGATGTGTTGGAGCGGACACTCTACAACGGGTTGATTGCAGGTGTCAGTCTGGATGGTGGAGCCTTCTACTATCCTAATCCACTGGAATCCATGGGGCAGCATAAACGTCAACCTTGGTTTGGATGTGCCTGTTGTCCCAGCAACATCTGTCGATTCATCCCTTCGTTGCCAGGCTATATCTATCAAACCTCAACCAGCGAAGGCAAGCAAAACGTCTATGTGAACCTTTACATGGGTAACACAGCTTGCATTGCACTGCCTCAGAATGGTAAAAGAATCACTTTAGAGCAAGAAACCAATTATCCTTGGGATGGCGACATCACACTCAATCTGAAGAAGGGAAGTGGAGAGTTTGCCTTGAACATCCGTATCCCGGGATGGGTTCGCAATCAAGTGGTGCCCAGTGACCTGTATCGTTATACCGATTTGAAACGTCTGGATTATGCCATCTCGCTGAATGGAGAACAAGTGAATAGTGAAATCAATCCACAAGGATATGTGCAGATCAACCGCAAGTGGAAGAAAGGTGACCAGGTAAAAATCCACTTCGACATGGAACCACGAACTGTGAAGGCCAACGAGAACGTGATAGCCGACAAGGGACGCATCTGTGTGGAACGAGGTCCACTGGTCTATTGTGCCGAGTTCCCTGACAACGAGGGATTCAACATCCGGTCTATACTGATGAATCAGCATCCTCAGTTTACCGTTCATGACAAGAACATCGAGGTAAAAACCGATATAAAGAATGCCAGTTATGGGGTGAAAGCCTTGGCAACAAAAGCCCAAACCATCGGATTTGGAGAGAATGGGGCACTGGAAACTAAAGACGTGGAGTTGACTCTCATTCCCTATTATGCCTGGAATCATCGAGGGGCAGGAAACATGATGGTGTGGTTGCCTCAAGACTTGAATGCCACTACGCCAGCCAAACCTGCAACATTGGCAAGCAGAAGCAAGATTGATGCCAGCACAGTCACCTCTTCGCTGAATTCCATCAACGACCGTTTGGTTCCTGCGGACGAAAACGACCGCTCGGTTCCCTACTATCATTGGTGGCCCAAAAAGGGCGGTACAGAATGGTTGACCTACACCTTCCCCAAGGAGAACAAAGTAGAGAGTTGTACGGTATATTGGTATGACGACAAACCTTGGGGCGGTTGTCGATACCCCAAGGACTGGAAAATCTATTATCAGAATGCTCAGGGAGGATGGAGTCCCGTGGAGGGAGCCAATCAATATGGAACTCAAAAAGGTGTAGGAAACACAGTCCTGTTCAATCCTGTCAAGACAAAGGCCCTGAAACTGGAAGTAACCCTACCTGATGACGATTCCGCAGGAATCTTTGAATGGGAGGTGAATTAGAACTAAAAGCTAGAAACTATTCCAGCAATTTCCTTACCTGATCCTCCGTTGCCTCAGGCAAGACTGAAAAGAGATGTCGGACGATACGCTCCAAGGATTGCTGGGGGGTACGACCTTCTACACATTGGGGAACATCTATCTCGTACATCGCCTCGGGAGTGCAATAGCGAGCCACACCCCAACCATATCTCTCCCCTTTCTTGCTGAAAAGATATTCAAAGTCAGCAATACAAACCCACGTACCCATCTGGAGTTCATTGATGAGCTTATCGAAATCAGCTCCGTTATGCTTGTTTACGATGGGTTCCAAAGGATTGTCAGGATTGAACTTCGTGCGCTTGCGAGCCAACGAATAACCGCTCTTGGCTTTCAATTCCTTGGATAAGGCAGACTCGCATCCCCGCAACACCTCCAGAATATGACGAGGTTCCTCACCCAACTTCTTTAGAGGGAATTTCGAGCGGCGCCAGTTCATGAAATCAGGAAACCATTCCAAAGAAACAAAACCGGCTTTCTTCTCGAAAAACTTTCCGTAAGCGCTTTCCCAATTTCCAATGACGGGACCCTTCCATTCCCAAGGTCCTGGATGCTCATCGTTGAACCAAAGTTCCTCGGGGGTATGTTCCTCAATGGAAAATCCTTCAATGCGATTGGAGAAGAAAGGCAGGAATCCGAGTTCACGAATCCATCGTTCCAGCACCTCCTGGGATGTTATCAAACCATGCATCCTGCTCTGTAAATGTGAGCAAATCAAATAGAAACCCTGATGACTTGGCAATCTTCCGCACGACTGGATGTTCCGACGTACACATCGTATTCTCCAGGCAGGATACGCATGCTGTTGCTTTGGGTATCCCACCACTCGAAGGATTCGCGGGGAAGATCAATGAGAGCTGTTACCTTCTTACCTGCGGAAACTTCCACTCGCTTGAAGGCACGCAAGGTCTTGATGGGTCCTTCCTCGTCGCCTACACGATGCAGATAGACCTGCACGATTTCCGTTCCATCCCTCTCGCCCTTGTTGGCAACGGTCAGACGGATCTTTCCATTCTCGTAAACAGGTTTCCCCAGAAGGAAAGTGGTGTAGCTGAGACCAAAGCCGAAGGGATACAGGGGTTCGCCTCGGAAGTAGCGATAGGTGTGACCTTCCATGTTATAGTCCTGGAAATCAGGTAACTGGTCTACATTCTGATAGAACGTTACAGGGAGTTTTCCAGCAGGATTGTTGTCACCGAACAAAGTCTCGGCCAGGGCCTTGCCGCCCGACTCACCTCCATACCAAGCCTGCAGAATGGCGTCAGCCGTTTCCGTTTCGGGAACCAAGCCCAAAGCACTACCGCTGCAACTAACGAAGATGACCTTCTTGCCTGCTTGATGCAGGGCAGCCATCACGTCACGTTGGGATTGGGGAATTTCTATCATCGTGCGGTCACCACCTTTGAATCCGGGTTCGTCCACTTTCATCTCCTCGCCCTCTAACTGAGGGGAGATACCGCCCACAAAGATGACGGTTTCGGTGTCTGCTACAGCATTGACCTGAGCATTCACGTCCTTGCTCCATGCTACATATTTCAGGCTGGGAACCACCTGACGGATACCTTCCAGAGCCGTAATGGTATGCTGGGGGAATCCGTTGTAGTTGCCCCATTGCATGATGGAATCGTTGGCATTGGGACCCATCACGGCCAAGCGCTGGATGTCTTTACTCAATGGCAGGATATTGCCCTTGTTCTGGAGCAAAGTCATGCTTTCGCGTGCCATCTGCAGGGCCAGCCACTTATGTTCAGCGCAACAGATGACATCGTCGCTGATACGGGTCCACTCCACCCATTCGGCAGGATCCAGGTCTCCCAAGCGGAAACGGGCTGCCAACAGGCGTTTCAGGCTGACATCAATCTCTTCCTCGGTGATCAGGCCTTCCTTCACGCCGTCTAACAGGTTCTGATAACTGTTGCCGCATTCCAGGTCGGTTCCTGAGTGGACTGCCTGAGAGGTTGCGCTGGCTTTGGAGGGGGAATACTGATGACCTCCCCAGAAATCACTCACCGCCCAGCAGTCACTCGTCACGAGACCTTTGTAACCCCATTCCTTGCGCAGTATCTGGGTGAGAAGGCGGTTGTTGCCACAGCAGGGATCACCCTCGAAACGGTTGTAGGCACACATTACCTCGCTGACATTGGCCTCCTGAACCAGAGCCTTGAAAGCAGGCAGATAGGTTTCGTAGAGGTCACGCAGACTGATGTTCTCGGCGTTGAAACTGTGACGGTTCCATTCAGGACCGCTATGTACGGCAAAATGCTTGGCGCAAGCCAACAATTTGCTGTAGCGACGGCCTTCAGGACCCTGTAAGCCCTTAACCACACTTACGCCCATCCGGCTGGTGAGATAAGGATCCTCGCCATACGTCTCCTGACCGCGTCCCCAACGGGGATCACGGAAAATGTTGATGTTGGGAGTCCAGAAGGACAGGTTGTGATAGAGCTCCCCTTGCTTGCCTTCCGCACGAGCCTGGTTGTTCTTGGCACGTGCCTCATCGCTGACGGCATTGAAGACACGCTGCAATAGCTGGTCGTCGAAACTTGCCGCCATACCCATCGTAATGGGGAACACGGTGGCGGTCCCGTTTCGGCCTACCCCATGCAAGGCTTCGTTCCACCAATTGAAAGCAGGAATACCCAATCGCTCGATGGCGGGCGAGGTATGTTTCATCAGGGCAGTCTTCTCCTCCAGCGTCAGTCTGCTGCAAAGGTCTGCCGCACGCTCCTCGTAGCTCAAGGCTGGATTGCGGAAAGGCATGGTGGCCGTTGCCGCCTGAAAAGTCGTAAAACTCTGGGATGCTGTTTGAGCCGAAACATTCCCATAATATAGTCCAGAAAATGCCAATAAGGCGACCAAAGCAAAGTGTCTCTTCATAAATTAAATCCATTTATTGTACGCAAAGATACGATTAAGTGAGCGTAATTCCAAAGATTTTTGTAACTTTGCCAAACAAAAACGTTAAGACCATGAACAAGATGACTGACACGAGACGAAAGAAGAAAGTTTTCATTACCCTGTTGTTCCTGTTGCTCCCCTTCCTGACGGGAGCGCAATCTATGGTGCACGAGCGATCCAGCACCTACATTCCCCCAAAGGAAACGGAAGTGCAGAAGAAACTGGCGGACTGGCAGGACCTGAAGTTCGGCATGCTGCTTCACTGGGGCATCTATTCGGTCCCTGGTATCTGCGAATCATGGACCATCACGAGCGAGGACTGGATAAAGCCCGACACCACACGCACCTACGAGGAATATAAACAATGGTACTGGGGACTCATCAACGAGTTCAATCCCACGCAGTTCGATCCCGAGCAGTGGGCAAGAGTGGCGCGACAGGCCGGCATGAAGTACGCCATCTTCACCACCAAACATCACGACGGGTTCTGTCTGTTCGATTCCAAGGAAACGGACTTCACCGTCACCCATAGCGCCTTCGCAGGGGACCCCAAGCAGGATGTGGCGAGATACGTCTTCGATGCCTTCCGCAACGAGGGGATGATGATGGGAGCCTATTTCAGCAAACCCGACTGGCACAGTCCCTACTACTGGTGGCCCTCAAAGGCAACGAGCAACCGGAGTCACAACTATTCCATCAAGCAGTATCCTGAGCGGTGGAAGAAATACAAGAGCTTCGTCTACAATCAGATTTCGGAACTGATGCACGGCTATGGTCCGCTGGACATTCTCTGGTTGGATGGAGGCTGGTGTACGGCTCCCCACGAGGACATCGGGTTGGACAGCATCGTGGAGATGTCGAGAAAGGTGCAGCCTGGACTGATTGTGGTGGAGCGAGCCTGTCCAGGCAAGTTCGAGAACTACCAGACACCCGAGCAGACGATACCTGACCACCAGATCCTGAACCCCTGGGAGAGTTGCATCACGCTCACGAACGATTGGGGATGGGTACCCAAGCCTACCTTCAAATCGCCTGCAACCGTCCTGCGCATGCTCAGCGAGATCGTAGCGAAGGGAGGTTCTCTGGTGCTGGGTGTGGGACCTACGCCGCAGGGGCTCATCGAGGAGGAAGCCGTCAGCCGACTGCAACAGATAGGCAAATGGCTGGAGGCCAACGGGGAAGCTATCTACGGAACCCTACCCACAGGAATCTATACCAACGAGCAAAAGAACGTTTGGTTCACCACCAGCAAGGACCGAAAGACGATCTATGCCATCGTTCCCAGCCAAGAGGGAACCTTTCCCTCGGAAATCAGCTGGCAGGGGAATCTGCCTGAGAAAGGTGCCAAGATGCGCGACCTGGCAACAAGCCAAAGAATCAGCTACCGAATGGAGGGTGACCGAGTAACCGTCAGCCTGCCCGCCAAGATGACGCAAGGCAAGGATGCCATCGCGTTCTCCTTCCCCATCCGACAGCCAAAGTGGAAACTCACGTGGTCTGAGGAATTCAACAAGAAAGTGTTGGACGAGACCGTCTGGAGCAAGACGGACCGAGGGACACCGGATTGGCAGAACACGCAATCCAAGGACCCGCGTTGCTTTGATTTCCGCAACGGCTGCCTGATCCTGCGAGGCATCGTGAATGATGACCTGACGAAGGATAGTTCGCCCTATCTGACAGGTGGAGTATGGACGACTGGAAAGTTTGCCTTCGAGCCGGAGTGCCGCATAGAGATACGTGCCCGACTGCATCGTGCCCAAGGGGCGTGGCCCGCCTTCTGGCTGCTTCCCTTCGACGGAAGCAAGCATCCTTGGCCCCACGGTGGCGAGATAGACATCATGGAACGACTCAACGGGGACGCTATCGCCTATCAGACGGTTCATTCGAAGTACACGTTCCTCCTGAAGCATAACGACTACCCCAGAAACGGTGGGCAAGGTCCCATCGATCCGGATGACTTCAATGTCTATGGGGTGGATATCCTCGAGGACAGCGTCAGTTTCAGTCTCAACGGGAAGCACACTTTCAGCTATCCCCGCATCGAAAACGAGGCGGAGAACGGGCAATATCCTTTCATGATACCCCAATTCCTGTTGCTCGACATGCAGCTTGGAGGTGAATGGGTAGGTAAGGTGAATCCTGACGACCTGCCTGTCGAGATGGAGATTGACTGGGTAAGATACTACAGGAAGGAGGAATAAAATTGCGGTAAAAAAAACAACGTGTTGAAACGCGAAAGACAACACGTTGAAATTGCAAAGACAACACGTTGAGTCGGCCGACTCAACGTGTTGTCTTTTTTTTCTGTCCGTAAACCAGGCTTACTAGCCATTCTAGTGGGAACAAGGCATACTAGTCAGAACTAGGAGTACTAGTCATACTAGTTAGAACTAGTCTCTACTAGCCGTAAAGGCGGTGAGAAAAAAAGGAATCCCCTGCCTACGAGAGACAGGGGATTCGCTTATCAGTTTCCTATTACAAATCCTTTCGATTATTCCCAAATAAATTCAGGAGCATCAATTGGCTTGTTGGGATCATAATCACTACCATCACCAAAATCAATTTCTTTACTTACAGCCATCATAGACTCTACCTCAACGAGTTCGATGTCTATTTCAGGCTTGATATAAAACATTTTCATAGGTTTAATCATTTTTAGGGGTTAATATAAATCGTTTGGAATTTATTAGTCAATCCCGACCCGAGAGTCGGGACTGACTATTGGTTCTAAATCACTTTACAAAAACCTTCTTGCCATTGATGATGTTAACCTTACCCTTAGCAGGAGCATTCAGTCTCTGACCAGCTACATTGTAGATCTGGGCATCACCCTCAGCAGCCTCAACGAAGTCGATACCAGTAGCATCGTCAACGTCAACACCGTTGATAGCAATCTTGATGTTGTAATCAATACCCTTATCCGAAGATGTCATGAACCAACGCCATGCGGGAATGTAATTTGTTGTTTCTTCTACAGGTTGAACCTTGCCTTGAACCATCATCCAACCCTTTGGCTCAGTGAGGTCATCGACTGTACTACTAATCGTGAAATTAACTGTAGTAGTAGCGCACTCAACAGAAGCTCCTGTAGGTTCGACAACTTCCTTATCCTCGAGTGCGATGGACTTAAGACCAAGTTCAGCCTTTGGCTCAATAATATAAGGCAAGTTAGGAACAGAGTATTTAGCTACGTCAATGGCATTCAGCTTATTATTATCGGGATTAGCAGGATCAGCCTTAATGAAGTCAATCTTATAGAGATCGAAATAGTCTTCACTTACTTCTTCTGGCTTAATCGAGAAGGGAACTGCTAATGCCTGAAGGTTAGTACTTGCGAAGTTACGTGTGAAGTACATCTTCTCGTGTGTACCAGTCTCAGCATTAACCTCATCTACAGTAGAAGTTGTGCGATCCCTATACTTATATTCAGCGGGAACATCTGTAGCATCGGAGCAACCGTAGTCAACGAACTCGAAGATAACCTTAACGTCAACATCAATATCCTCGTAGCTGGTAGCATACTGACCCTTGAATGCACCTGCAGGAATGGTCAGTACATAATCACCACTACGGAGGAAGTTGTGCTCAGCACCCTTAACCAGAGGCTTAGCACCACCGATAGTTACGAGCATTACGCCATCTTCCACCTTAGAAAGTGTAGCAGCTGTTCCATCGTCGAAGGAAGCGGTAGGTTTGAGAACTTCTGTCAGACCCTCGATGGGTACCTCGAATGCAAACTGCTTGGTAGTGATCTCGATAGGCTGATCAGCAGGACCTTCGAAGTCCTCAACGTTGATGATCAGGTCGAACTTCTCAGGATTCCTTACGTCAATCTGAGGATCGGCACCAGCATAAACGGTGTTGTTAACAACTGTCTCAGCAGGAACGGTCATGATATATGTACCACGCTCCAGACCACCATTTTTGCTACGCTCGGGCAGAGTTACAGTGTAGATACCATCTACTACTCTCTCCCAAGTCAGCTGCTCTTCTTTTCCGTCAAGCAACAGCTCAGTGCCTTCTTCAAGCTGGATAGACTTGTTAGCATTGCTGTTATCGTACTTATTGACAGCTGTCAGATAGAGAGTAATCTCGGTAGTAGAAGTAGAGATGTTGTAAATCTTATCCTTTGGCTTGGTAGCAGGATTGTTGTAATGATCTTCATTGGAAGTAGCATCGAAGTCGAGAGCAGCAACAACCTGGAAGTTGTTGAACAAATCCCACTCATTTGCATTATAGCCCTCAGCCTGAACGGTACCAGCAGCACCTTCCCCACTAGTCTCACCAGCAAAGTTCATCTTGTAGTTGTTGGGAACCAATGGATTCTCGGGGAATTCGATTGTGAACAAGGTAGCAGGAATTGCCTTTCCAGCATACTCAGGAGCAATGAACTTATCGATACCAGTGAACTTAACATCGGTAGAACCAAGTTCAGTAGCAGTTACATTGGGATACTTAGCCTTAGCAGATGTGGGATTCAAAGCATCGTTGTAAGCAAGAGCATTCAACTCGGTCTTACCTTCGCCAGTCTCACCAACATACTTGATCTCCTTATCCAATGGAGTTCCATCGGGCAGCAGAGCAGCGATGTAGTACTCTACAGACTTAACATCGGAAGAAATGCTGTAGTACTTGGTCTCGATGAAGTAGTTAACCTTAGGATAAACCTTCAGTGTAATTTCGTCATTGGGGCAACGGTTAGCAGTGAATGCGTTTTCGCTGATAACAATGTCATAAACTTCTGCATCATCGATAGGCTCCTCGAGTGTCAGAGTAACAACGAAGCTCTCTTCAACAACCTCAGAACCTTCCATACCTGCGGCATCATACTTCGCATGAATATTCTCTTTACCATAAGATTCCTTCCATGCAAATGTTGTGTTATAAGGTATAGATACATCCGTCAGAGTCCAAGACTTAACGGCAATCGTCTTCTCGCCATTAGAGAGGGTAATCTTAGCAGGATTGGGAGTTGCATCATATGCAGTTACATCAGTCTCGAACAACTTCTCGAAGTCATCCAGAGTAGCTGTACAATCGAGAGTGATAGTGCTGGCACTCGTCTTGCCCTCATCATAAGTGTAAGGACGGGCAGTAGCAGCCCAATGAGGATGAGCGGTAACATCAAGCTTACAGGTAGTTTCGGGAATTGCACTCATATTAATAGTGAATGTACCTTCGGGAAGAGTAACAACGTAGGGCTCACCACCATCCTCACGCAGATAACGATCAGCATCACGCATAGGATCTTCCTCACGACCCTTGAAGCCAGGATATGAAATTCTATAAACTTCCTTTGTACCTACCTTCTTAAGGGCAGCTGCATCTGAAGCATTAGCGGGATCAGCTTGCTTAATTGTAGCTGTTCCTTCTTCCTCATCACCATAGATAGTAGTACCTGCGATGGTAATCTCCTTTTCAGGATCAAGTACAATCTTAGACTCTTCGTCAGAATCATAAGCTGTGTTGTAGTTGGTACCGAGTACCTTACCAGTTGCAGTAACCTTAACGTAGAAGTAATATCCACCCTCGCAAGCTGTCTCCTTGATAGGCTCAACAACGAGATCAACAGCCTCGGTGAAGTAGATGTTAGCAGAAAGGTTAGGACCGTTTGTATATTCCTCGCTTACGAAGGTACCAGCGGGGAAGCCCAGGTGATAACCATTCTGAAGCAGAAGATCATTCTTCAGATAGTTCTCGATATACTCAGCCTTATCGTCTTCGTTAAAGAAGGTTACCTTGAAGGTGTTGGGCAGAGGATTACCCTCAGCGTCTTCTGTTACCTTCTCTACACTTTCAATTTCGCAATCTTTAATCTTGCCGTTGTTCTCATAAGTGAACGTAGTACCATGGGTAGGATCTTCGGAATTGGGGTTAGCGAAGTCAACCTCTGCATCGGGACCAAGTGCCTGAGGATAAACCTGGAACAAAGCGGTGTTGTCGTCAGTGGTCAGATACTTGTTGGGATCAATGGGCTCACCAGAAACCTCATCACAATCAATTACCCAAACTGAAGCATACTTGCCAGTATAGTACTTGAGATCCTTCTGCTCAGGAGTATCAACCTTGTTAGCTTTCTTGTCGCCACCAGTGTAGGTGTAGTAGAAGCCCTCGGGAACAGTGAAGGTGAACTCGCTGTTTGCATATTTCTTATCAGAGGGAACGGTAATATAAACCTTACCATCCTCGCCTTCCTTCACGTCAACTTCTTCCTCGGAACCATCCTTGAATGTCAAAGTCAACTTCTTGTTAGCATCCTTGGTACCATCATACTCTACACCATAGCCTTTCTGTCCAACCTCGAACCACAAGTCGATGTCTGTGCCAAGATCAACAGTTGTTTCGCGTTCTGGATCAGCAAAGAACTCAACCTCATCAGGAGCGGGATAAGGCGTGATGATGTACTCACGGGTTGTTGGATCGCTTGTAACAGGTTCCTCCTTACCCTTGAAGGTAACGGTCTTGGTAGCTGTAGCGGTAACGGTAACGGTCTGACCAATGTAATCAATCAGATTCTCAGTTGCCTCGTTTGAGTCACCGGGCGTTGAAGTAGTACCATCTTCGCCAGTTATCTCATATGCGAGAGTTGTACCCTCCTCAGAAGTGATGGTAACATCATCAATCTCACCGTTTTCGTCAACGTCGAAACCAGCCTCTGGGTCAATCTCAGGAGCTTCGATATCGGTCAGCAGGTAGGTAGAAGAAACCTCACCAGTCTCATTTCCATCATCAAAGACAATCTTAGCAATTACAGTTATTTCCTTATCCTTATCGGCTATGATAAAAGGACCTTCATAGTCTGTCCATTCTTCATCGCCATCGAACTTGTACTGGATTTTACCTTCACCGTTGTCGTTTCCAATAGTAACCTCTAAACCATCAGCCTGGTTTTTCTTCACACCTTCTTCAGGTTGGATATAGGGCTTGTAAACTTCTTTAAGGTAGTAAAGAACAGCAGGAGTCTTAGAAAGAACTAGACCTTCATTTTCGTCTTTCAAAGCCACAGTGGTCTTGAAGATTTTTTCACCACGACCGTTTTCTGGATTATAGTCATAATAGATATAACGATCACTCCATGCCTCATTCCAGATAGCTACAGAGATGTCTTTACTCCATGAAACATCAGGGTCAAGATCACGATCCTCGATCCTGCCATCACGATTAATAAAATTACCTAAACCATCAGCTTGTGTGTTCAAACTGAATGCTTGAGATCCCACAGTTACAGGATCGCCTTCACATGCAAACAAATAGCTACCATTTGATTCTGCATCAGCACCAACAACGAAGTCTTCAGCTTCCACCTGGGCGTCACCAGCCTTATTAACGGTGTAAATCTTCTTCTGCACCTCATCAACAAGGGTAACCTTCAAGTAAGGCTTTACACCCAAGATAGAGCCATCAGTAACCTTAGCCCAAATGTTTTGGGGTTCACCTTTAGGCGTAGCTTCGTCAGCACCAGCAGTAGCCTGTGCATAAGAAGTCATACTCATCAGAGCAACCGCTGCAAATGCTAACGGTTTCTTCTGCAAAAAAGATAAAATCTTCTTCATAAGTTAATAAATTTAATTAATAATAATGTTAGTAAACACTTTAGTTAGTTATTTCGTTTCGTTATTCAGAGCGACGCTTCGCTCTCGGGACATTTGTTTCTTGTTCATAAAAAAAGCGCAGCCGCCAAAGCTTTTCAGCATTCGCGCCCACGCATCGGGTTGTGAGTATTTTTTCATCAAATATCCCTAAGATGCGCGAGCAACTCACCTGCCAATCCACGCTTTCTCGGATGCAAATATATGTACATTTTCAATTTCACCAAAATTTTTTTAAGTTTTTTTGCTTATTTGTTAAGAAAAAAGAGCAAAAAAGGTCAAAAATGCGCAAAAATATCATGATTTGTCGATTTTTAGGGGGCTGAGCGACCCTTCGAGAGCCTTTTCGCCAGAAAACAGGCATTTTCCCGGAAAAAGCCGCCATCCCTTTGCCACAAAGGCCTCGCGCGCGTTATTATTAATAAGGTATAGCCCGCTGGCTAACACCTGTCGTTGCTCTCGAAGAGAAGGATGTGTCGCTCCACCACTTCCTGAGAGGCACGAACGATGACGTCCTTCATGTCGATATAGTTGGCATCGGGCTGCTGAACATACTGGCGCACCCGCTCGGTGACTCCCAACTGGATGGCTGTAGCCACGTTGACCTTCGAGATTCCGTTGTGGACACAGGACTTGAAGTCCTCGTCGCTCGTACCTGAACCTCCATGCAGGACAAGGGGAAGTTGGTTGCGATCGCGTATTTCCTCCAAACGACGGATATTCAATCGAGGCGTGGCGGTGTACTTTCCGTGCTTGTTGCCAATCGCCACAGCCAGCGCATCGATACGCGTCTGCTCGATGAAACGGGCCGATTCCTCCACATCAGTAAAGACATCCGCCTCGGCCTCATCCTTCCCAGCATCGCCCACCTTGCCCAGTTCCGCCTCCACGTCCACCCCAAAGGCACGAGCCATGCGAACCACCTCGCAAGTGAGAGCCACATTCTGGTCGAAAGGCAGGGATGAGCTGTCTATCATGACGGAATTGCATCCCAGACGGATAGCGCGGGCACAGGTCTCGAACGACAAGCCGTGATCCAGATGGACACAGACGGGTACGGAGGCCTGACGCGCCTTCTCGATGAACATGGGAACCATCAACTCCAGCGGCGAGTAAGGGAATTGCACCTCGGCTATCTGCAGGATGATGGGTGAGCGGAAACGCTCGGCAGCCGCGATGGCTCCCAAGACGTTCTCTAAACTCAAGCAGTTGAAAGCCCCCACTCCATAATGATGGAGAAAGGCATCTTTCAGTATTTCTCTGAATGGAACTATCATTTTCTCTTACTTCTTATGTTGTATTCTATACAATCACACCTGCTCGAGGTAAGCCTCGTAATACGGCAGCAGCAGGCGACGCTTCTCTCCAGGTGCCTCTTCGTAGTAGGTGCCACCCACATAGAAACAGGTGAATCCACCAGAAGCCACACCCCAGCGGACAGCCTCCATCAGGTCGAGCACCGACTTGCCTTCATGCAACTGCTCCACGAGGGAAGCAATCACGCCGCCAGCGAAATTGTCGCCGCAGCCCGTCGTATCGCCTCGCTTGCCAGCCTTCAACTCGTTCTTCACCTTCGCAGAAACGGGCATCGTGGCAGAAGCCTTGCCAAAACGCTGGCTATCGGCATAGAACCACACATCCTTTGCTCCGTTCGTGACGACAGCAGCTCCTGTTCCCTTCTCGCGGAAGAACCTGAGGGCATCCTCGATGCAACTGGTTCCGCTCAAGCGAAGAGCCTCCTCGCAATCCGTAATCAACACGTCGATGTGGCGGTAACTTTCATCGCTGCTACCCAAGGGCCAGCGTCCGTTGGGATGCTTCTTCTCGTTGAGCGAGTCGAAAACAGTATTCACAACGGTCAGCGCGCCCTCTCGCTGAGCCTCAGGCAAAAGGCGGTCAAGCGCCTCATGAACAGGCGGCATGAGAGCCGTTGCACCAAAAACGACGATATCCGACTGGTAGAAACTGTCGTCCAACTCGTCAGGCTGGTATTTCCAAGAGGCTCCGATGGTGTTCACAAAGATACGCTCGCCGTGCCCCTCATCGTAGTTGGGATCAGAGAAAACGGAGGTGGAAGCCGTCTCTGCTCCTGGCTCGAGGCGATAATGCTCCAGCCGGACAGGAACCCGCTGCAAGCGCTCCAGCAACTGACTGCCCACCTCGTCGTCGCCATAGCATCCGTAGAAGCGGACCTCTGAGATCTCGTGCGTCAACTGAGCCGCATTGATGAGCGCCACGATACAAGGTCCTCCAATGTTGACCGTATCGGCAGGACGTCCACCTGTGATATCCTGCAGGACCTCAGGGAAACGGCGGCCACAGAACTGCTCGAACTTCTCCTCGAACTCCAGTTTGCCAGGCTCCAAGCCACCATCACCATGCTGTCGGCTCAAATACTTGCTGAATGGCTCTGAACTGAAACTGATACCGTTGTAGATTCTATCCACCAGGCAGCATCCCACGCCAGAGACAATAACCTTCCTGCTCTCCATCACTTCAAGAACTTGTCGTAATCGTTACACAAAAGGTGATAGGGCTCCTCGTCTTCAATGGTTTCAGGGAATCGCCCTACTGGATCATAGAAACGATTGTCGGTCGTGTCGTCGTTGCATTGGCTCACCTCGCCCACCATAACCACTCCGTGACCTGGCTCGCCGTAGAACTTATGATAGAGATATTGCGTCATGCAGACACTCTGACCTGGGCGCAGGACGAGTTTGCCGCCTGGCTCCAGAACCCGCTCCAAGCCGTCCACCAGCACGTGAACAGGCGTGTCGGCCTTCTGCTCATCAGCATCCGCATTGAAGAACTCTACCACCAGATTGCCGCCACCTCGATTGATGATGTCCTCCATCTTGGACCAATGGAAATGCCAAGGGGTGACCTGATTCTCGCCTACAATCATGATTTTCTCGGCGTATGGTTTCTTGTCCACTCCATACTTGCCATTACGAAGGGTGAAAAGGAAGAGTCCCACCTGATTGAAATCGCCTGAGCCAAAATCCGTTATGTCCCAACCCAGCATGCGTTCTGTGATGTAGTCGGTCTGACCCTTGTGGTCCTTCCAATCCTGCAGGTTCCAATTTGCCCATTCAGGCAGGATAAACTGTTTGCTTGCCAAGAACTTCTCGGCCTCTCGCATGATCTGATTAATCTCGCTTCTTTTCATGTTATTCTATGTATTTTAGTTTCACTTGTTCACATAATTGATGTCCGATGGGGGCGCATCCTTTTCGTCAGCTCCCCACGCACGATTAGGCTCGCTGCCCATCTCCAAAAGCAACGTGCCGCCCCGCATCAACTCCTCGTGAGTAAACCAAGGCCGTGTGAGTTCCTTTCCGTTGAGGGTAGCCCGCTGAATGTATTTGTTGTCCTCGCTGTAGTTTCTGGCATCCACAGTGAACGTCCTGCCTCCCGCAGGTAACTGGATGACAGCCTTCTCGAAGAAAGGACTGCCGATAGCATAGACAGGGATGCCAGGCGTAACAGGAAAGAATCCCATCATGGAGAAAACGAGGAACGACGACATGCCTCCCCCGTCCTCATCGCCAGGGATACCGTACCAAGTATCGTTGAACTGGCTATCGATGACCATGTGGATGCGCTTCTGAGTCTTCCAGGGAGCCCCCAGATAGTCATATAAATAAGGTATATGGAAGCTTGGCTCGTTGCCCATCGCGAACTGTCCTATCATTCCAGTCGCATCAGGCAACTGAGGCCAGAACTCATACTTTGCTTTCCCCAAGGGGATGCGAAAGAGGAGGTCCAGCTGCTCCTGAGCTTTCTGCCTTCCTCCCATCAGGTCAGCCAGCCCCTGGATATCATGCTTCACGTCCCATTGGAAGGTGTAGGCGTTGTTCTCTGTGTAGTAGGCACGGTCCATGTAACGCGGATCCATGCCCTCTATCCAGTTTCCTTCCGCATCCTTGGGCCAGAAGAGATGCTTGTCAGGACGATAGAGGTTGCGATAGAAGGCTGCATAGCGCAGGAAAAGGTTGACGTCGTCCTTCTTCTTGAGTTCGCGAGCCAACTGAGCCATACACCAATCACAATAGCTGAAGGTCGTGGTGATGCTGACAGACTGACGCCTCTCCCAAGGCATCTGAACCTCAGGAACCGTCTCCTTCTCACCTGGCTTCAAACCAGGGAAATAGCCGTGTTCATCGTAGAAATCATCCAAAACAGACCTCTCTCCACGTCTCCAGGCGATGCGCGTCCGCTCGAGAGCATTGTGGCGAAGTCCCTCGTAGGCTGTCTTCAAGTCAAACTTCAGTCCCTTGAACCACGAATCCGCCATCCAGGCTGCCGAATAGTTGCCCGTCATGCCAGGCATCTCGCCGCTAAGGATAGCGAACTGGGGAATGGCGCCACTCTGGCGGTACATCTCCAGATAGGAATTGATCTTCTGCACCTCCTGGTCAGGATTGAGAATGGTATGCAAGGGTTCCAGGCATACATGCTGATCCCATATCCAGTTGTCCGTGAAGAAAGGTTCCTTACTCTTGTGAACCTTGTGGTCGAAAGAGCTGTAATACTGACCGTATTCATTGATGTCCACCATGCGCTCGAAGCAACGGTAGAGGGCTGTGTAAAAGACACGCCTGTGGGATTCTGTGCCTCCTGAGACACGAATCAGGTTGATAATGGGCTCCCACGTCTGCTTGGCAGCATCGCACACTTTATTGAAGTCAAACTGGGGAATCTCATGCTCCAGGTTCTCCTGCGCTTGCTTCAGGCTGACGTAAGAGATTCCGTAGCGCATCATCACCTGTTCCTTCCCTTGCCCCACGCCAGCAATCATCACCCGCTTGGCGTCCGATTCGTAGCGAGCATCGCTCAGGTCGTGGTCGAAGCAGGCATAAAGATACACTTTCATGCCGCTGAAGTCTGCCTCGCAAGTAACGGTACGGGCATCCGTCAGCTGGAAAACTCCCTTCTCGTTCACGTTGCTGAAGCGGAAGAAATTCTGCTGGTCACCCAAGAAATCCACTCGCACGATACCGCTCTTCTTGCTGGGAGTGAAAGCCAGACGGCACCCCTCCAACTCAGCCGTATACTGATAAGGTGTGTTCCGCTCGTGGTCATACTCCTGGCGACGCTGGAACATTTCCTTGCCGAAAGTACCCGTCAGAGGAAGGAATCCGAAAGCCTGGCCCGTACGATGGGAAAGCATGATCAAAGGATAAGAAGCAACCTGATCGTCCAACATGTCGGCCCGCAAAGGAGTCCATCGAATCATCTGATTGGGCAAATGTACGGTAGGACGGCACGGCTGGAGCAGAAGCCCCACTCCACCAATGGTTGGATCCACGTAGTCCAGTCCTGTCTGGGCTGAACAAATCAGCGGGCAGAAGACAGCCAGCATAAGAAGTTTCCTAAGTATCGCGCTCATGGCTCTCATTTTCATAAAAAGTTTCTCATTTCAACAATTTCATTGCAAAGATACTTCTTTTTCTGATTCATTGGCATCGTCGAAAGAAGATTTATGAGCAGAAGACAGAAAAAAAGTGGCGAACAGTATCCAAACGGATCGCATCTGATGTCCAGAAAATGGGGGTCTCGTCACCCTTGAAAAGACAACACGTTGTCTTTGCGATTTCAACACGTTGACTTTGCAATCTCAACACGTTGTCTTTTCAAACTCCACGTGTGGCCCAAATCCGACCATTTGGGAGGTACTGCCTTACGAAATCCATCTGAACTCTTTCCTCTCCTGAACTGACGTATTTTTCATCCAGTAGAAGTTTTTTCCTCTCAGCATTTGTCTATGTCAAAAAAGGTTGCTAAATTTGTAGCATCAAACAACGTAAAACAAATATTTTCCCATGAAAAAGATATTCATCGCGATGCTGGCTATCGCTTGCGCCTCTTGCCAAGCAGTAGCCCAAGAGAATGCCCTCAAGGGTAAGAAAGTGTTGTTCGTCTATGGTGGATGGGACGGTCACGAACCCAGACAATGTTACGATGTCCTGAAGCCGTGGTTAGACAGTCAGGGGGCCATCGTGTACTCCTACGACAATCTGGATGCCTACACCGACAAGGACCTGATGGGAAAGGTGGATCTAATCATCCAAACGTGGACGATGGGAAGTATCAGCGGCGATCAGGAAAGAGGACTGCTGGAAGCAGTACGCAACGGCGCTGGCATAGCTGGATGGCACGGTGGTCTGGGCGACTCTTTCCGCAACAATACGGAATACCAGTTCATGGTAGGCGGACAATGGGTGGCTCATCCTGGCGGAAAGGTTGACTACGACGTGAACATCAAGGACAAGAAAGACCCTGTGACAAAGGGATTGAAGACCTTTCACATGAAGTCTGAACAATACTACATGCACGTGGATCCAGGTGTAAAGGTGCTGGCTACCACCACTTTCAATGGCGAGGGCGGTGCTCCCTGGATAAAGGGTGTGGTGATGCCTGTTGTCTGGAAAAAATATTATGGTAAAGGCCGTGTCTTCTACTCCTCGCTCTGCCACGATGCAAGCGACTTCAAGGTTCCTGAAGCCTTGGAGATCATGAAGCGCGGCATCGAGTGGGCTGCCCAGTCAAAGGAAGAATAGCGAAGAACAACGTGTTCAGAAGAAAGGAGAAAACCCTCCGATTCACTTCTCCTCCTCGAGAACAGAGCTGACACTACCCGCCTGCAAGAGACGCTGCTGAGCTTCCTCGTAATCGAGGCCGAGGCTGTCTTGTATCATGCGAGTGCCGCGATCCACGAGTTTCGCGTTAGTCAGCTGCATGTTCACCATGCGATTGCCCTGCACGCGACCTAATCGAATCATCAGGGTGGTGGAAATCATATTGAGAATCATCTTTTGAGCCGTACCACTCTTCATGCGACTACTGCCTGTAACGAACTCGGGACCCAGAATGACCTCAATGGGGAAATCCGACTCGGCAGCAAGAGGCGTATTCGGATTGCTGGTGATGCAACCCGTCAGAAGACCATTCGCGCGAGCATCATGCAACACTCCAACCACATAGGGCGTAGTGCCTGAGGCGGCGATTCCCAAAATCGTATCGTCCTTCGTGAGATGAAACGGCTCTAAATCGGTCCAGCCCTGATGCACGTCATCCTCTGCATTCTCCACAGCATGGCGCAAGGCAACATCACCACCCGCAATCAAACCGATCACCCACGTATCAGGAACACCAAAGGTGGGAGGCAGTTCGCTGGCATCCAACACACCTAAACGACCACTCGTGCCTGCCCCCATATAAAAGAGACGTCCTCCTCGACGCATACGAGGCTCCACCTGACAAACAAAGGCTTCTATCTGGGGGATGGCCTTCTGAACAGCACCAGCCACCCGATGGTCCTCACGATTGATATCCTCAAGCAACTCTAAAGGAGTCATCTTTTCCAAGTGATCATAATAAGATGACTGCTCGGTAATTTTTTCAGAGATTTTCATGCTTTCCCGAAATTTCTTGCTATCTTTGTAGGCAAAAGTACACAAAAATCCAACGCAAACAAAATAATTGCACCAATGATCCAACGATTAATTGATTTTTTGAATGCCTCACCAGTCAATTTCCTGGCCGTGGAGACATTGAGAAAAGAATTGGAGAAAGCGGGATTCCAAAAGAAGGACCCTGCCAAGCCATTGGGTGAACTGAACCCAGGCGACCAGTTCTATGTAACGAAGAATGACTCATCCATCTATGCTTTCCGCTTAGGAAATGAACCTCTGCAAGAATCAGGATTCCATATCATCTGTGCTCATTGCGACTCACCGACCTTTCGTATAAAGCCAAACGCCGAGATAATCTCGGAGGGCATGGTCAGACTGAATACGGAAGTGTATGGAGGTCCCATCATGAGTACCTGGTTCGACCGTCCTCTCAGTCTGGCTGGACGCGTGATTCTACGCACAGAAGACCCCATGCATCCCAAAACACGCTTGCTGCATGTAAAGCGTCCCCTTCTGCAAATCTCAAATCTGGCTATCCATTTCAATCGTCAAGTCAATGATGGAGTGAAACTAAGCAAACAGAAAGACATGCTGCCCATTCTGGGCATCGTGCAAGATGAACTGGAGAAAGGCAACCTGCTCCTGAATGTCATCACAGAAGAACTGGGCGTGAAAGCGACTGATATTCTGGACTTTGACCTCTATCTCTACGACGTGACTCCAGCCTGTACCTTTGGTGTTCACAACGAATTCATCTCCAGCGGAAGACTGGATGATCTCTCCATGGTTTTCGCTGGATTGGAAGCCCTGCTGGCAACAGGAGAGAATACACCAAAGCGTACCCAAGTGCTGGCTGTCTTCGATAATGAGGAAACAGGATCACAAACCAAACAAGGAGCAGGTAGTCCCTTCCTGAGCAGCATCCTGAAGCGTATCGTGATGGAACAAGGCGGCAATCTGGAGGATTACTACCGAAGTGTGGAACAAGCTTTCATGGTCTCGGCCGACAACGCTCATGCCTGGCATCCCAACTACAGCGAGAAATACGACCCCACGAACCATCCTGTGCTGGGTGGCGGTCCTGTCATCAAATACAATGCAGCTCAAAAATATGCCAGCGATGCCGTGTCAGGTGCCGTCTTCGCCAATGTCTGCGAGACAGCCGGTGTGCCCTGTCAGCGCTTCGTGAATCATAGTGATGTCGCAGGTGGAAGCACCTTGGGCAACATCCTTGCAAGTTCCCTTCCCCTGCGTGGTGTGGATATGGGTAATCCCATTCTGGCCATGCACAGCGCCAGAGAAACTGGCGCCGTGAAGGACCATGAATATTGTGTGCGGGCTTTCACCCGTTTCTATCAACTCTAAAACTCGAAGGTTTCAATCTTCAGCTCACCAGTCTCCTGCATGATGCCCACATACTGAATGAACTCGGGAGTTGCAGAATGCTTATCGAGCATTTCCTGATTCTGCCAGGTCTCAACGATACAGAACACATCAGGACGAGTAGCACTCTCAAACACATCATAAGCAACCACACCTTCGTGCTTCTGAGACTTGGCAACCAATGAAATGGCAGCCTCTAATCCACGGTCATACTGACCTTCCTTGGCTTGATAAAAACAATTAATACGAATCATAAAATGAAATAAAATTTAAAGGGTTAAACAAAGTTCTCTTCTGCAAAATTAAGTAAATTCAGTGGAACCGAACCTGAAACAAAAGAAAAAACCCACCTCTTTACATATTATTAACGTAAGATGAGAAACCTGACATTTATCTTAAGATACTTGCTGACAAATGTGGTCTGTATAATTGCACTTGAAACATTTGCCCAGACACAAATTGACTATAAAAGTTTAGCCCGCCAGATATACTCGGGCGAACAGGACAGATTTCATGTACAAGGCATTGCATTCGACCCTGTAAACAAATACATGTATCTGTCCTTTACCACCTCGTTGATCAAACTGGACCAACAAGGCAATCTGATAGGCAGTGCCATTAACCTGACCGGGCATTTGGGATGCATGACCTACAATCCTGATGACGGCCGCATCTATGCAAGCCTGGAATACAAACATGACGTCATCGGGAAAGGAATCATGTCAGGCACAAACTCCGTGAACAGCTCCGAGGATGCCTTCTACATTGCGATCTTTAATGGAGATAAGATCACTCGCCCCAACATGGATGCAAGTGAAGTGATGACAAGTGTCTACATCAAAGAAGCGGTGAATGACTATAATGCTACCGTAACCAACCAAGGCAAACGAGTGGAGCATCGCCATGGGTGCTCAGGAATCGATGGTGTGACTGTTGGTCCCAAAATAGGCAAATCGAATGGAAGAAACCAAATCTATATTGCCTACGGCATCTACGGTGATACGAAACGCGACGACAACAACTATCAGGTAATCCTGAGCTATGATATCAAAAAGTGGAAGAAATATGAGCGCCCCCTAAGTGGACAAAACCTGCATCACAGCGGTCCTTCAAAAGTTGGACAAAAGTACTATGCATGGACAGGAAATACCAACTGGGGCATCCAAAACCTGGCCTATGATCCGAATCTGCATTGCCTGATGGCTGCCGTTTATCGCGGAGGAAGAGAAGGATGGGAGAACTATGATCTTTTTGCTATCGATGCCAGCCAGAAACCAAAGAAGCAAGTGCTGAAGGGGATAGAACCTGAAACAAAAGGTGAAGTATTTCCCTTGTTGGAGAAAGGGAATCACGATGCACGGAACAACACGTGGGGCTGGTATTTCCCCTGGGGAAGCACGGGACTGAATCCTTTGGGTAACGGCTACTACTACATCTCAAAGAATGCCAAGAACAAGGAAACAAACCGACAAAGTAGCACTGTTTGTCTCTTCAAATGGACAGGTGACCCCAAAACTCCATTCGAAGAAATAAAATAATCAACCTGAATACTAATCATTTTCAAACACTGAAATCAAGAATCATGAAAAGAAGAGATTTCTTAAAAGATGCCTCATTGCTTTCATTGGGAGCCTTGGCAACAGGATGCACTAATCCTGCTAAAGAAGGAACTGCAATTGCCTCTCAAGTAATTGGAGACAAGAACATGGGGTTGCAAATCTACACGTTGGGCCATGAACTTTATACAGGCGATTTAAGCACTAACCTGAAACGTATTGCTGATATGGGTATCAAAAACCTAGAATTAGCAGGTTATGATCCCGCAGACCGCAAAATTGGAGGTATAGAGAGAGCAGTATTCAAGAAAATGGCTGAAGAAGTTGGACTGAAGATTGTCAGCTCACACGTTAATCCTCCTACCGTCTTTTCAGGTGCAGCAGGACGCGAGAACCGTACTGGACGAGATGGATACTATAGCGGTGACATGAAGAATGACATTGTGGAGTCCTTTAAACAGATTGCCGACGACCATGCAGAACTAGGCATTGAATACCTGATACAACCCATGATGCCCAAGGAAGGAATCAACAACACAAACGACGTGAAGATCTTCTGCGACACATTGAATGCTACCGGAGAAGAAATCAAGAAACATGGTGTAACCTTTGGTTACCACAATCATAACATGGAATTCTGTAAAGTAAGCGAGAACAGCGATGCTCGCTTCATGGGTGACATATTGACCCGTCCGTATGTTGAGGGAGAGCAAATCATCGACATCATGATGCGTGAAACCAATCCTGACCTTGTAATATTCGAGATGGATACTTATTGGACCATCATGGGCCAGAATGATCCCGTAGCCATGTTGACCACGTATACAGATCGCATCAAACTGCTCCACATCAAGGATTTTGTCGTACTGGGCGAATCAGGTGCTCTAAACTTCTCAAATATTTTCAACAAATTCTTTGAGAATGGTAACAAGTACTACTTTATCGAGATAGAAGACATTGATAGCGGAAAACAGTTTGAACGTCTAGAGAAGAGTGCAACATGGTTGGCTCAACAAGATTATGTAAAATAAGATTCAACAGAGAAAAAGAATCACAAAATATTGCCTTTAGAGCGAGTATAAACTGTAAATATAAAAATAAAACAAAATCATTAAAGGAATGCTTTGGTCTATTATTGTAGGTATCATTGCTGGATTCATTGCCAGCAAGTTAACCGATGGAAGTGGCAAAGGTTGTTTGATTGACCTCATTTTAGGTATTATCGGTGGCGCATTGGGAGGTTGGTTGTTCGGCCTCCTCAACATCAGTTGGGGCGGTTGTTTAGGTCAAATTGGTACCGCTGTTATAGGAGCCGTCATATTCCTGTTCATTTGGAAGAAACTTACTAAATAAAACAAGTAAAAATGAATAAAACGAAATTCCTGTTGACAGCACTTTGTATGATGGGTGCAGTTACAGTTTGTTTGGCTAAAGAGCCCTTCCGTTATTTGTTTGCATATTTCCCCAGTAATGACAACGAGAATCTCTACTATGCCCTAAGTACTGATGGATTCAACTACACGCCCATCAATCACGGACAAAAAGTGATGGCCAGTGATACGGTTGCCCTGAAGAAAGGCATCCGCGATCCTCACATCCTGCGTGGGCAGGATGGCAAAACCTTTTATATGGTTGCCACCGACATGCGATGTGCTGAAGGATGGGCCAGCAACCGAGGCATCGTACTATACAAGAGCAAGGATCTCATCCATTGGACCCACAGCACCGTGCATTTCCCTACTCGATTCCCCGACAAATGGAGTCACGTAACGCGTGTGTGGGCACCCGAGACCATTTGGGATCCCAACTACATGAACTCTGATGGAAGCAAAGGACGGTATATGGTCTACTATTCCTTGCTAACTGACGATGGAACACTTCCCTACGATAAGGTGTTCTACAGTTATGCCAACGACGACTTCACTGATTTGCTAACGGAACCCACTTATCTATATGACCGAGGTTCGGCCACTATAGATTCCGACATTGTCTTTGATAAACGAGACCAACTCTATCACATGATTTACAAGAATGAAGGTAGTGGTGGAATATGCCAAGTAACAGCCAAGACACTAACGGCACCTTCCGGTACCCCTCTGGGAAGCCAATGGAGTAAGCCCTCATCTACACTGCAACAGACCAAGGTAGCTGTGGAAGGCGGAGGTCTATTCCAACTGCAAGGGAAAAACACATGGGTACTAATGTACGACTGCTACACCAGCAACTACTATCAATTCTGTACCACTGAGGATTGGAAACATTTCACTTTGCAAGCACAAACGCAAACACAAGGTGTCTTCACACCTCGTCACGGGACGGTGATACCCTTAAAGAAAAAGGAAATCAAAAAACTGCTGAAAGCATTCCCTATAAACTAGTCTGCAAATGATGGCGTCCAGATCCCAAGGTTATACGGACGAATTTACCATCCACCGTACCCTTTATTAAACTGCCATCAACTGACAGTTTGCCTTTTCTGCTGAGAAGAGGAAGATAAATCTGTGCCTCAGAATTAGCAGGAATTTCAACGTCCAAAATAAAAGATTTGCCTGGTTCGTTCTGAAAAGCAACTTTCACATTTCCACGAATAGTGGGTACAACAGCTTCTGCATTGTGAAGTGAACCTGGTTGAGGTTTGATGCGAAAAGTGCGGAAACCTGGTTCCAAAGGTTCCACGCCCATCAGTTTACGAGGGATGATATTGGCAGGAGCAGCTCCCCAGGCATGATTCCAATCAAGATTATTCTTGAAACGAGTATCCCAAGCTTCCATGGCAATCGTGGAACCCACACGAATCATGTTGTACCAACTGCGCTCATGCGTGGCATTCATCAACGAAAGAGCATAATCCGCGTCCTCTGCCTCATACAAGGCTTCCAACAAAAACTGGGCGCCATAGACACTGCAAGCCATACCACGAGAATGAATGAAATCCAAAACCGAATCACGACACTTATTAGGTACAATTCCAAACGCCAAAGGGAACATGTTAGCATGCAAAGAAGCGTGTTCACTCTCCAAACCATCTAAATAACAACCTGTCTGCTTACTCAAAAGTAATTTGTTGATCTGTCCAGCCACACGTACAGCCTCCTGAGCAAACATTTTTTCATCCGTGCTCTTACCTAAAATCCTAGCCATCTGAGCGACCAGACGAAGTGCCTCGTAATGGTAAGCATTAACCACTGTAATATGGTCGGTCAACTGATATCCATCTGCTTCGCCAGCTTCCTTTTTGCCAATTCCAAAAGCTCCACTCTGGGGCCAATCCACAATATCACGGATACTCTTTCCGCGATAGCCGATAGATGACAGAAATTCTTGCGTCTGACCCTTTTTTGTACTGATCAAACCATTCTCCTGACGCAATGACAACATTGTACGAGCTTTTAGCAGGTCATAATGACGCTGGATGAGTTGAATATCACCCGTATAGAGATACTCATACCAAACCATCAAAATAGATTGTAAAATCCACTCAGTAGGCCATGTGGGATAGCCGATTAGGTAATCCACACTATAGCGGGCCATCGAATATTCTCGATCCACCCCGTAGTGTCCTAATTGATTAATGAGAGCATCAGCCTCGTAAGGGATACGTTCGCGATCGCCATCCACATACACACCAGCAAAAGAAGTAGCACAGATAGTGTATTTACAAAGATCCCACACTTTATTCAATACTGTATCACTAGAGATGAAAGAGGATGCTTCATCATCGAACAAATAATGAACAGAGGGACGAATGATATCCGAAACCGTCACATCAGGACGATAATTTTCTATCTCACAATAGCGAAATGGATAAACTTCACCCACATAATCAGGCATCAAAATGGGTTTTACAGAACTCTCATTGGCTTTCATGTCGGTATTACGTCCATCGGGACGAATCTTCAGATGATAAGTGTGGGTACCTCTCATAAGAGGCATACGATATTGGGTATATCGAATCGTCCCGCCTGGTTGTCGGTTCACGTGTCCATCGTCCTGAATAGCTTCGCCCAAATGAATAATGATGGTATCTTTACCAGTACCTGACCAAAGGGAGATTTCCAGTTGCCCAAAAGCAGCCCGTCCGAAGTCAAAAACTTGATCCGTATCTGAAATGCGCATCACACTGACAGGACGATCATTATCCTTCTGAAGAGGATAACGGGGAAACTTTTCATCCATGTTTGCTGCTGTGCGAAAAGCTTTTGCTGGAGAATAGGAAGATTCCTCTCCATGATCGTCCCACACCTTGACTGTCCAATAATATGTAGTGGAGGATTGCAAAGTTTTACCCTCCATCGGAACAGAGACAGAATGATCTGACTCCACTATACCACTATCCCACACATCTGCCTTCCCTTCTATCAGCAAATCGGGACTGGAGGCTACAAGGATACGGTATGCAGTCTGCAAAGTAGCAGGAGTATCAGACTCCACCTGCCAGCTAAAAGAAGGATGCGTACGATGGATTTCTGCTATCTGATATGATTCCACCATACGGGGCAAATCTGTCAATGTGAAAGAGGTCGGATATCCATCCATGAAGACTCGCTCAGTATGTTCCAAAAGGTCTGTCATCAGATGTACAGGAGCCAGTTTCTGAGCAGAACCAAGCAACACATTGAATCCAATCAGACATAAAAAGAAACTTCTCAACCTCATCCTTTTATACTATCTATTTCATTTCACTAAAACCTTCCGACCATTTATCACATAAATCCCTGGCAACAAACCATCCAGAATTACCTTTCCGCCACGGACATGAGTCGAAGCAACCCGCTGCCCCGTCAGATTATAGACCTCAACCCTGCTATCGGAATGAGACTCGCGAACAGTCACAAGAGCAGTGGAGAAATTGGGAACCATACCGATGGCCAAGCTCTCCGGACGAGATTCTTCATCAAGCAATGTGGTAAAATATGGGACTGTAGCAGCCACATTGACCCTCGCATCGGAATAGACAAAGGCAGATCCTTCCTCATTGAGCGTATAACCACCTGTCACATGATTCTGATAAGTGCTTCCATAGAAGTTATAAGCATTCGAGCTAACCATTATCTTTGTGCTGCCTGACCTTTTAAAATCCACATTACGAGCCGTGAAGACTACAGTCTTACCTACCAATTCCTCACTGCAAGCTATTACGTAAGGAGTATTGGCACGCATGGAATATACATCCTCGAAAATCACATTATTATCATCGTCCAGATATGCAAACTCACGTATACTGATACAAGTCTCATCGCCCATCCATGTTATTGGATAGCCATCAATGATGACCGAATCCGCCTTGAAAGGCAACGTGATAGCTTCCCAACCAGTCTCTCCATCACCAGCACGGGTGAAGGTGTGGCTGAAAGATGCGTAATTTGCCTTGAAATCAACAGGAACGTAGAAAGGTTCACCACTCACCAGTTTGATGGAATCTGCCTCACCTGCATAAACCACATTCCTATTTTCCACG
>JAFZWK010000070.1 GCA_017617335.1 Bacteroidaceae bacterium
CAGCACGGTACGCTCTACGGCCGTGACGTGATCCAGGGTGTGCTGGTGAAGATGGTGGACTGCATGCGCGAGCTTCTGCTCGAAGGCAAGAAGATCCAGTTGGGCGAGCTCGGCAGCTTCGGCATCGGCCTGAGCACCAAGGGAGCCGCCACCGCCGCACTCTTCACCGCCGAGAACATCAAGAAGGTGAACGTGAACTGGGAGCGCGGCAAGCTCTTCAAGAATCTGCGCGACGACGCTACCTTCCAGCTTGTACCCAGCCGCAAGGCACAGGAGGATGCAGTGGCCGACGCAAAGAGGCAAGAGACGTTGCAGCCTGAGGAGGAGGGGGACTAGTAACTAGTAGACCTAGTATGACTAGTAGCCCTAGCAGGACTAGTATAACTAGCAGGACTAGTTGACTCCCAGGCCGAGTCGGCCTGGGAGGGGCTAGAGAGGACTAGGAAGACTAGAAAGACTAGGAAGACTAGGAGGCCTAGGAAGGCTAGGAAAGGAGCAAAATGGAGGGGACATCACGTCTCCTCCACTTTCTACCAAAAATATAATCTTATGAAAAATGAAAAAACAAACACCCTCGCGGGCTTTTCCTTTTGCCTGTCGCCCCCTCGGAACGGAGGAAGTCACGTCAACGGACAAGTACCTTGTAAACCTTTCCGTCGCGGGTACGGATGATATGAATGCCTCGCTTCGAGGGACGGCCCTCCAGCTTGCGGCCATCAACGGCAAACCACTCTTCTGGCTGCACATCGCACTCGATGCCAGTGACTGCAACGGGATCCTCGCTGTCGGCTGGCGCATTGGGATAGAACTGGCGGAGATAGGGGTAACCATCGTTGATTTCATCGTTCCGTCCCCAGGTCTCATCGAAATCCCATCCTACGAAGGTGGACTTGGCTTTCATCTCGGCAGTGAGCTTTCCACCCCCCGCTTTCTGGTCGGTAACCAGTTCCTTATCGTAGTACGTTCCGCTTCCGTACTGCCCTGCATCCAGCCCAAAGTAGCTGTGGTCTGCACTGTAGCAGTTGGTGAGAGAACATTTTTGACTTCCATACATAACTCCATACAGGATATTGACCAAACTACTCTTGCGGCTCAAGCGCTCCGGATCTTCAATCTTCACCCTGGAGTAGCAGTTGCTGATGCTGTTGTTCTTACCTCTCTCCTGACCGATGAGTCCAGCTACATAACCATTCCAGCCCTTCTTCTTCGGACAGATGATCTTGCCTTCTGCGAAGCATTTCTCCACCACGTTGCTCTCGCCAGCGAGATAATCGACCAGCAGTCCTGCCCTGTTTCCTATCCCCGTGTCGCCGTAGTAGTAGAGCCCATCGTGCTGCTGCATGTCGATGACAGAAGCCCTGATTCCTACGTTGCGGATGGTGCATCCGCTGCCTCCAACCACACCAAACAAGCCGTAGCCCGTGATGCTGGTATCGGTGTTCATGGGGACGGCACCCATTTCGATGTACATTCCGTACACGATGTGTCCCTGGCCGTCGAAGGTTCCTTTGAAGAAGGAGGCATCCTGGCCGATCTTTTCCTGATAGTGTCCTATGGGTTTCCAGGGCACGGCGTAGGCATTGTGGCCCCAGAAGTTCCAGCCGGTCGTGTCGTTGAGGAAGATGTCGTCGTCGAGCACCACGGTCTTTCCCTCCAGCTCGTTGGGAGCGAGTGTCTGATTACCCTCCGCATCGTACACTCCGTTCACTACAGCCGCAAAGCCACGCAACTGGGCAGCGGTCTTGATGTGGAACGTGGTGGCGAACTTGTTGCTGAAGGGCGTGAGGTCATAGTCGTAGATCTCATTCTTGATCCATTTGGCATAGAGCGTCAGATCAGCCGTAGGGAGTTCCGACTCGAAATCGAAGAAATCGGTCAGTTGCTCATCCTTGTACCATCCGGCGAAGAGCTTTCCTTCCTGCGTAGGACGCATGGGCACCACCATCTTGCTTCCTGCCTCGATGTAGCGCGTAGGCTGAGCCGTTCCACCATTGCTCACGAATGTGATGGAGATTGCAGGTGTGTAGGCTGCATCTGAAGATACGCAAGGATAGTCGCCCTCGCGCATCTGCCAGTAGTTGAGCTGCAGGTCTGCATCATCGGCGTGACTAGCGTTCCAACGGCTTACGGCATCGTTGAGCACGTTCACACCCTCGTCGGACTGCAACCAAGCGGTTGACTTGCGCTGATCCTCTGTGCCTCCTGTCGACTTGTCGCCATCCACAAAGCAATTCTCTGCCTTCTGGAAGCTCATATCAGGCCCTTTGGTCTTGCTCGAACCCGTGTAGAGGGCATTGACAATCTGACTATCGTAGGAAAACCAATCGTTGCCAAAAAAGGCGCCCTCGCCATTCACCTCTGCGCTGCTCGTGCAGTTGAGCATCAGCACTTTCGCACCTTTGTCTGAAGCGAACGAACCAATGTAACCACTATTATCCACACTCATGGCTTCACCTGAAACATGGCACTGGATGATGCGTGCGCCGCCTCCTATGTAGCCAGCCAGAATGCCGCCGCTCGATGCGTGAACGTAGGCTCCTGTAACACCCAAGTTGCGGATCATGGACTCGCTGCGACTGCTGATGTTGCCAAACAAGCCTTGCAGGACACGCTGGTTATCGATATACATGTTCTTCACCTCGTGGAAACCGCCGTCGTAGTTCCCTCGGAAGAAGTTTCTCCACGTGCCTTTGCATTGTGGATGTACCTTAGTCTCTCCGATGGGTTCCCATGGGTCAGGCATCTGCTCGCCCCATTGGTCTCGAGAGGCATTCAGCTCGATGTCGGCCGTCTGGCGCAGATATTCCCCACGAAAATCATAGCCGTGATTGGTAAGCCAAGCGACGTTCGTCAGCTGTTCCTTGGTTCCTATCAAATAAGGATTCTCCTTCGTTCCATTGCCGCCAGAGAAATAGCCTGTGGCAGACACGTTTTTCTCGCGGATGCCAGTGGCTCGCGGCAGTTGGCCAGGGCGGTATTCCCATTGGCTGGTGCCCAGGAGTTTGGCTACTCGATTCAGTGTATCGACGAAAGCCTGGCTCTGCATGAAGGCGAGCGTCACATCGTGGCCCGACCAACTGTTGTCGATACCTAATGGATCCGTCGCAGCAGGTATTCCATCGCTTCGCCAGTAGCAGTTCACCTCCAAACCAGCATCTGCCATTTCGGAATTGACTCCATCTGCCTCGCCAAAGAAATTTGTGTGGAACACGAAGAAGTTGGATTCCCACGTGCTACTCTTAGGCTGCAGATAAGGTTCTACTCTGCCTGCTGCAAAACAATTGACGACGGAACCCGTCTGAGGCGTTTCATACGTATGACCTACCACGATACCGTTGTCTCGCACGAACATGACCATCTGGGCAGCGAAATCGCCTGCGCTATTGTCCTTGTACGTTCCATCGGCATAGCACGACTCGATGCAACCTGTGTTGGTCATGCAGAATCCTGCCACCACGCTTATGTTGGTTGAGAAGATGGGAGTGTTGTCGGTGGAGAGTTGTCCATGAGCCGCACATTCGCGTATGACTCCAGAGTTCTGGTCGACGAATCCAACGGCGCTGAGTGCATTCTTTCCCCCTGGATTGATGCCCAGTTTGGCTGTCACGTTGGTCTTGCTTTCGCAATTCTCTATGAGTCCCTCGTTATTGCAGACAAAGCCTGAACCGACAGCGCGACACGTGATGTTCACCTCACCCTCAGCCACGCAGTTGCGTATGATACCGTCTTTCCTGTTATACACAGCAATGGGAGCCGCATCGAACCCCCAAGCCATAACGTTGGCTGTGCAGTTCTCTATCAGTCCGTGGTTGTCATACACCAGACCAGCCATTTCCAGCCCTTCGCTCGAACTTCTCAAGCTGCCCTCCACATGGCAGTTTCGAATGGTGCTGCCCTTCTGGACCGATACGGCCAAAAGCGACTGTGCCAAGGCTGACATCAGGCCGCCCTGCATACGCACGTTCTCGATCGTTCCGCCATCGACCACTCCAAAGAGAGCTTTGTAGAAGACGGAGAGATCAAGCTTTGTGATATCGCTGTTCCAAGCATACGGATCCCAATCGGAGCCCCAGCCCATACCACCTGAGTAATAGATGTTGTGGATGGTGTGTCCAGCGCCGTCGAAGGAGCCACGGAACGCACAAGTGTCCGTAGTGTTCCAATCATAGAGAATCCGTCCGATGGGCGTCCACTTCAACGTGTCGCTGTCCTCTGCAAACGAATTGAGGTAGATATCCTGGGTAAGACGGAAATGCTTACCAGCAAAGTCCTCGTGGTCTGTATTCACGAGCTCTGCCAAACCTGCCAACTGCTCAGGAGTAGCGATGAGGTATGGGCTCTCCTGCGAACCGTCACCCCCCAAAAACACTTTGTCAGCAGTTCCGTCCCAGATGTGTTGAGCCCAAAGGTGTCCACTCAACGTCAGAAGCACGATGAGCGAGAATAGAAAACGTAGATGTTTCTTCATTATGCGTTTTTTTGTTGTTGATCGTACCAAATTTTGAGTACAAAGATATGAATAATCTTTGAGACAGAAGCCGCAATTCCTAAAAAAATAGCCTGAACGCGGAGAAGAAAAAGTGGTGGGAGCCAGTCACAGGTGCCCACCACACTTTTTATCAATTACATGAAAAATTTAAGTATAATAATAAACGTACCCTCACAGGCAATTCTTTTCTTATTCACTCGAGAAGTCACGTCAACGGACAAGTACCTTGTAAACCTTTCCGTCGCGGGTACGGATGATATGAATGCCCTTCTGGATCTTGCTCACGCGCACTCCAGTGGGAGAATAGGATTCGTACTCGGCAGGGGTGAAGGGAACGAGACGGATATGATTGCCTTCGTTGTAATAGGTTCCGTCGTCGGCAAGCTTGACTTCGCCATGAGTGGAATCCAGAACGGGATGAGCGTCCTGACCCAATGCCTGATACCAAATGGGGGCCTCCTGCCCGCTGTTCTGATTGAGCATGTAGCAGAGCTCACCGTTGACGACTTGCTCGGAGGTAACACCCTTGATGTCGAAATCGGGGTTCAGATCCCAATGGACGATGTAGTTGTTCTTCGTCGTACAGTAGCACAGGGCGAAGGGCTTGTTTACATTACCATCATTGCCATCGTAGTAACCCTCGATGCTGGCACTGGACCAACTGTTGCGAATGTGTCCCCTACCGATGTATCCCGTCAGGGCTCCACTCTCCTTACTGCCCACAATAGCCCCAGACGAATAACAGTTATCGACATAGACGTTAGCCTTGTTGCTCATATTGCAGCCAAAGATGGCTCCCGTATTGACACCGCCTTGCACATTGCCCTCGTGGCCCAGACCGCTGAGATAGACGTCGCCGCTGATGGTCGCCGTTCCACCCACAATGGCCGTATAGTTGCCTCCCTTGATGCTGCAGGTCTCGTCGAGAACGAAGTTCTGGATTCGTGCACCTGGACCAATGAGGCTGAAGATGCCCGTATATGTTTTGTCGGACGATATCACGAGATGGCTGAAGGTGTGTCCCTGTCCATCGAAAGTGCCCATGTAGGGCTTGTCGGAAGAACCCATCTGGGGAATCGTGTATCCCTGGAAGTCGAGATCGGCAGTCACCAGCGCATTGATGCTTTCTCTGCCAGAATTCACCATCATGGCAAAATCCACGAAATCCTGGGCGGAGGATATCTCGTAATCCGTCTTGTTGGCATACGTACTGCCCTTGCGAATCACTTCGAGATGATGCTGAAGCACAGGGTGATCGTCCTCTCCAAGAGTCTGGTAGAAATAGGTCTGGGCATCAGGCGAAGTATGGTCGTGAAGACGATAGCAGAGGTCGCCTCGCGTGACGTTGGTATCGCTGAGTTTCGTGATTCCTGCCTGCACCTGCTTGTGGTTGTTGAAACAGCGGATGAAGGCGGCTCCATCGTGACGCGCGAAGCTGGCATTACCTGTAACTCCGCTGACGGCAGCGATGTTGTAGCACCCAGTGACCTGAGCATCCTGACCCAGCCAGCCAGCGATGGCGGCGCTCTCCTCTTTTCCAGAGACGGAACCAGAAGCGTAACAGTAACTGATGCTGACCGCAGTGGCTTCGTCGATACATGCGCCCAAGATGCCTGCTGCCCATTTGCCGGAAGCGGTGACTTCGCCCTCGTTGCCCAAGCCTTCCAGAGTGACAGTTCCCTGTCCCTGAACAGAACCGATGAGTCCGACAGCATTAGCGCCACGAATCTTGCAGGAGGAGTCCAAAGTGATGCCACGAACCACAGCACCTGCGGCTAATGTGCCGAAGAGACCGACATTGTCGTCTTTGCTGTCCAAATCGAAGCCTGAAATGATATGATTCTGGCCATCGAAGACACCTGTATAGGGTTGCTCAGGCGAACCGATGGGTTTCAGACGCGAGCTGAATGCAGACATATCCAGATCGGCATCGATACGACCGTTCAAGGCGGTAAGTCCCTGCTCGTTCACTGCATGCTGGAAAACCAGATATTCCTTAGCCGAACGGATGACATAGAGTGTGTCGGAAGGATCAATCTCCTCAATGTCCTCGTATCCCAGTTTGTTGTCTATCCAGGCTATGCGTTCCCTCAGATAATTCTTGACAATATCGAGCTCGCCCTGATAGGTGCCTGGAGCGAACTGCTGCAGGGTGAGCCTCTCGCCCAGATTGTCCCAACGGGTGAAGTTGAGCTTCTGGGACTCATCGTTCACCACACCCAAGCTGTCAACGTAAGCCCAAAGGCTTTCAGGAGTGAATTTCTTGCTCTTGCGCATTTCAGCCCAGATGGAGCCAAGAACCTCGAGAGCATACGGGTCGGAAATAACGCGATTCACGAATTCGCGGGAACCATTGACGGCCGATCCGTAGTTGAAGAGCCATTTGGATTTCCCATTGGCGGGATAGACGCGCTGGTCGTTGTCCATACAGAGGTCAAAGTCCCAGACAGGACCGAAATGGAAGAGGTCATCGCCACGCTCCTTGTAGACATAGATACTCCACAGGGCATCGGTGTTTCCTGCAAACTCCTCGACCAGGAACCAGCGGAGGAAACTCTGGAGATCGAGCTTGCTGCGATAGCCTTTCTCAGGATCCTTGTAGGCAGCTGACCAAAGGCTGGCCTCCATAGCGTTGAATGCGCTGCGGATGTAGGAGAACTGCTCGGTAACCAACTCGTCATCGTCAGGGTACTTGACATCGACAGGAAGTCCGTGGTTGCTGGTAAAATGATAGCGCTCACCACTACTGGTTATCTCCAGCAGGTAGCCGCCTGTAATGTTGGGCTCCTCGATATCCTCAGGGAGCATTTCAGTAACGTTGACGCGCTCAGGATCAACCGTCACCTGGTCAGCAAGCTGATAATTACCCTTGAACTCTCCGTTCACGATGACGTCCACGTTCTGAATCCAGGGAGTGAAAGCCATACCCAAACGACGACTCATCTCGAAGGCAATGTTGTTGCGTATGAGAGTTTTCTCACGCCAGTTGGGCATCAGAACCCACTTCTTGGCCTTAGCGGGGCTTTGCAGGGGAGAGTCCTTGAGCATGTGATGACTCTTTCCGTCGTTGAACTTGATACGGTAGGGACGCTTCTTGAAAAGTTCGTAGCGCGATCCGTTTCCACGCTCACGAGCCAAGACAGGATATTCCTGGATACGGGTTCCCCCATCGTAGATGATACACATCTCGGATTCCAATTCATGGGTTTTGTCGTAGGGTTCTATCCCAGAATAGGTGTGATAGGACAGCGTGGGCAGATTGGACAGCTGATAGAACTGGGAGTCGTCGCCCTCTCCTTCATGGCCATAGAACTCCAATTCGGCGATATTGCAACGACTTTCAGCAGGAGCACACCAACGAACGTAGCGGAAACCTCGCGAGACATGAACGTCGGCATAAGAAACCACACCGATAGTTCCCTTTTCCGTAACCATATAAAGAGGAATGGCGTCCATGAAGTCCTCACGGTTAGAGCCCTCGAAAAGCCCCAAGACAACACGGCCAGGCCCCACTTCGTTATCGCGTGGACTCCAACCTACACGTGTAATGACGTGAGGAGTGCCCAAATCCAAGCCTGCCCACGTATGTGATTTGTCGTATGTGACAACAAAGGTGGAAAGATCTCCGTCAAAGGCATTTGCGGGAGTGTTTTTAGATAAGGTGATAGCCTGAGTCTCATAGTCGTAACACGTCTCTGTTCCAATGACAGTGCCCGTCAACTTAGCATCCTGCGCATGTAGAGACAGCACAGGATGCATAAGGCATGAGACAGTTAGCAAGAGCAGCCTGTCAAAACTTCTCATTCCAGATAGCATATCAAATTGCTTTTACCAAATATCTTCAGGAGTCATGGGGTTATCGTAAACTTCCTTCGCACACCACTCCAAGTAATCCATATACATCTCCTTCTTGTCCGAGTCGAGTACGGACTTCAGACGCAGATAGTATGTATCATCTGCGTTCAGGTGCTGACGGATAAGGATATGGCGTACGTTGGAAGGACTGCCCGTACGGCTGGGACCACCACTGTTGGTGATGGACATCTCGCTCTTCATACGCCAGTTGGCACGCATGTGCTTGTCAATCTCAGCGTTGTAGTCATCATCGTCAGTATCAGGCTCGTATCCGTAATTGGGATTTGTACCAGACTTTGTCAAGTCAATAGGAATACCCGTAGGCACGAGGCGATCCTTGTTGTTTCCGAAATAGAACTGGATGATACCGCGGTCACCATTAGGCAGTACACGATAGCGCAACTCGTAGGTACCAGAACGTGGTACTGGAGGAAGCTTGATGGTAATCTCGTAGTGTCCCTCAGCCTTCAACTCGTCGGCCTGATTGTTGCACCAGTCGTACCTGTAGGAGTTGAGGTAGACGAAATGAGTCTCGTTGTTCATATCCATATCCTCCAGATATTTATAAGTGGTATTGGGAGGGAAGTGAACAAACTGGTCGACAGGGTCGGTGCTCTCCTTCTTGCGCAAATCGTTGGTCATAGCCTCAGGGAAGAGACTCATGGCATCGAAGCGGATACGGCCGCGAGCCAGGTTCTCACGTACGGCATCAGTATAAGCCAAAGGCTTGTCGATTCCGTAAATGATACCATTGAGCGCCTGATACAACTGCACATTCTCTGAACGGTTGTCGATGAGATTGCCCACCTTATCAGGATCGCAAGAGAGCTCGTGATAAGTGCCGCGACGGCCATTGTCCAGGTTGGGGAAGCGGTTAAGATAGATTCCCTCGGACTCTCTACTCTCAAAGATCTTCAGCAAGCGACGCTTACCCATCGTGGCGTAGAACTCGTAGACAGGGATGGTGGGTTCCATCTTCGAATAGCTGAAACCATACTCATTCACGTGGTATACCAGTTTGTTAGAAGGTATGCGCATGGGAAGCACATGATAAGTGATCCACTGATTCAGCAGATTGTTGGGCGAAGTCCAATTGTCATCGGTAGTGAAGACGTCACCTTCGGTGTACTGGTGATTGTCATAAACCCACTTTTGAACGTCCTCACAGGTAATCTCGCTGGGCTCCTTGCCTATCTGCTCACGCCAAAAAGCATCTGTCTCGGCAAAAACGGTGAATCCGTATCTGCGATGCTCGGGGGCATAGGCCATAGGGTGCTGGGAAGCTCCATGGAAGACCCATCCGAAAGCCTTAGCGTTGAAGTCGGGAATAAGTCCACGCATATATAAATTGCGGTAACGGATATCTTCCGTTACGTTGAAGGTATCGCGCAAACCACATGTCATAGCGACACGCGAGGCCACGATGAAACCTTCTTTCTTGTTGTCAATGATGTCGGCCATCAGGGCAGCCAGAGTGATATCCTTAGGGGCAATAACCTTTTCCATCTGATGAACGACACCATTGATGGCAGGAATATCGCGGTTGCGAATGCTCATGGGACAATCGTAGTTTATATACAGACTGTCAGGCTCGTATTTCACATAACGAACCGTGAGCTTGCGGTCGTTCATGTTGCTGAGCGGCATTTCGCTATTGTTTTCCGTAGGAAAGTTGCTCGTCTCGTAATAGATTTCGTCTTTGCCGTCGATCACGCTGTTATAAGCGATGACCTTGCGGATTGAGTCGCGCTTTGCATCCGTGGCAAAACCGTCCCAAGAGGGCGACGAGATCAGACCGCTCTCGGTGAGTTCCTGCAGGTAATTATGGATTGCTTCGTTGGTGGGAGCAAACACGGTGTAATGGCCACGGGCAGTAAGCAACTGATAGACAGTAGATTGACTTATATCACTCACATTTGTATTATGGAGCACGTCCAGATATTCCGAATATGTCTCTGGATGTTTCTCCATATAAGAGATGATAGTCTGTTCGTTGAAAACATATCGTGCCGATTCATCAACATTCTCCTTGCAGCCCATGAGCAACAAGGTCCCCAGGAACAAGGCTACTGATGCTTTACGGATAAGTTTCATAGCAGGAATTTTTTAATTATTGATTTTTTTGAGGTTAAAACCCTCTCCACTCCTCGTTTTTTGGAGTGGAGAGGGAAATAGTTTGATTAGTTAAATCAGTTCATTACTTTACAAGATACTTCTTGCCACCTACGATGTAGACACCCTTGGCCATCTTGCTTACGCGACGACCCTGGAGGTCATAGATGAGATCATCGGTTGCAAGCTGTCCTTCAATGGCTTCGATGCCAGTGGTGAAGGCCTTCAGAACAGGATAGCTGCCTTCTTCCATATCGCAGAACCAAACTGCAGGATCCCATGCAACCACCTGACTCTGCAGGTCGGCAAAGTTGGTACCGTCGTAGTAGAGTATCTGGATCAGGTCATCGTTGCCACGAGCGGGACCGAAGTTCTGGTCGGTATTGTTCCATACAGCCACATGCTTGTAAGAGCCGAAAGGTGTTGCA
>JAFZWK010000071.1 GCA_017617335.1 Bacteroidaceae bacterium
ACATTTGCAAAATTCAATGTTGTAACAAGAAAGAAGGATATTTACATTTATATTATTATTTATAATAATTATAATTATTATAAATAATAATATAAATGTAAATATCCTTCTTTCTTGTTACAACATTGAATTTTGCAAATGTAACATGTAACATGTAACATTGCAAGGTAAACAAATGCACGTATTTCACTGACATACAACATCTTACACTTAAATCAAACTGAATCCAGCAAATGTAACGCGTTACATTCCTGCCCACACTGTATGTAACGCCGTATGTAACGCCCCGTTCCAGTACAATACAACCTCATCTCTTTCGAAATATCTTTACATTACCAAGAAAACTGAGAATTTTCCAAACACAGAAATCCGCCTAATCTCCTTAAAAGGTCAACACGTCGAAACCGAAAAGACAACGTGTTGAAACGGCAAAGACAACACGTTGAAACGGGCGACACAACACGTTGTCTTTACCTTATTAAATAGAGGATGTCCGCCTTAGGCAAAATGGTGTCGAGCTACAGAATGTTTTTGTAGAAAAAATCAGGGAAATATTTGGAATTCTCAACATTTTTTCGTAACTTTGTGACATGAAAACAAAGACAAAGAAACAATGAATCAGATGATGAGAAAACTGCTTTTCCTGCTCCTGTTCGCAGCGGTTTCGCCCCTGTTTGCCCATGCTGCTGCCGACCCCAATTTCTACATCTTCCTGTGCTTCGGCCAGTCGAACATGGAAGGTGCTGCCCGTCCAGAGGCTCAGGACATCCAGAGCCCAGGTCCCCGTTTCCTGCTCCTGCCTGCCGTAGACGATCCCCAGCGCGGACGCAAGCAAGGCGAGTGGTGCGAGGCGTATGCACCCCTGTGCCGTCCCAACACGGGTCTCACTCCTGCCGACTGGTTTGGCCGCACGATGATTGAAACCTTACCCAAGAACATACGCGTGGGAGTCATCCATGTTGCCATAGGCGGCATACGCATCGAGGGTTTCATGCCTGACAAGATCGAGGAATACGTCAAGACGGCTCCAGAGTGGATGAAGGGTATGCTGGAGGCTTACGGAAACAACCCCTACAAGCGGCTCGTGGAGCTTGCCAAGCGTGCGCAGCAGGACGGCGTCATCAAGGGAGTGCTCATGCATCAGGGTGAGTCCAACACGGGTGATCCTGAATGGGCTGCCAAGGTGCAGAAAGTCTATGACCGCCTGCTTGGCGACCTGCAGCTCAAGCCTGAAGAAGTGCCCCTGCTGGCCGGCGAGGTCGTGCAGGCCAATGGAGAAGGCCAATGCATCGCCATGAATCGCCAGATCGACGAGTTGCCAAAGACAATCCACACGTCACACGTCATCTCCTCCACAGGCTGCTCCAACGGGCCTGACAAGCTGCACTTCGATGCAGAAGGCTATCGTGAACTGGGACGGCGCTACGGCGAGAAGATGCTGGAGCTGCTGGGCTACCAGGTGCGCAAACCTTTTGAAGTGCCAGCCGATGCCTTCACGCCAGAGACGACCGTGCCAGGCAACGAGTTTCCCAAGGTGGACAGCGAGCGGCGTGCCTACTTCCGTCTCAACGCTCCTGAAGCGAAACATCCACAGGTTGACATCTGCGGCAAGAAGTACGACATGCGACGCGACGAGAACGGCATCTGGTGTGCTGTCACAGACCCCCTCGTCGTGGGCTTCCATTACTATTTCCTCAACGTCGGTGGCGTGAACGTCATTGACCCTGCCACAGAGACTTTCTACGGCTGTTGCCGCGAGTCAGGAGGCATCGAGATACCTGAAGGACCTGAAGGCGATTACTACCGTCCCCAGCAAGGCATTCCCCACGGGCAGGTGCGCAGCATCTACTATCCCAGTACAGCGTCAGATGGCCAACGGTCAGATGGTAAATGGCTAAATGGTAATTGGTCAGATGGTAAATGCGTATGGCGTCACGCGATGGTTTACACGCCTGCCTCCTACGAGAAGGGCAAGAAGCGCTATCCCGTGCTGTATCTGCAACACGGTATGGGCGAGGACGAGACAGGTTGGAGCAAGCAAGGACACATGCAGCACATCATGGACAATCTCATCGCGTCAGGCGAAGTGGTACCCATGATTGTCGTCATGGAAAGCGGCGACATCAAGGCTCCCTTCCAAGGAGGCGACAGACGGCAAGGATTCAGCGAGTATGGAGCATCCTTCTATAAGGTGATGATCCAAGATCTCATTCCCTACATCGACTCCAACTTCCGCACGCTCACTGACCGCGATCATCGCGCTATGGCTGGACTCTCGTGGGGAGGTCACCAGACCTTCGACGTCGTGCTCAACAACCTCGACAAGTTCGCCTGGATGGGTGCCTTCAGCGGAGCCATCTTTGGTCTCGACCTGCAAACTGCCTACAACGGCATCTTCACTCGTCCTGAGGAGTTCAACAAGAAGATTCATTACCTCTATCTGAGCTGTGGAAGCGAGGAGAACTTTGGTACGGAGGCGCTCGTGAACAACCTGCGTGCCGCTGGCATCAAGGCCGACTACTACGTCTCGCCTGGAACGCACCACGAATGGCTCACCTGGCGAAGATGCTTCCGAGAATTCCTCCCCAAACTTTTCCGTAAGGAATAACCAGCAAGAATGGCATGAAACCGTTGCAATGGATCTTCGTCGCCCTTCTCCTTTCCCTGACGACTGATTGCCTGGCTCAGAAACGCCTTATCCACATGAAGGAAAAGGTGGACAGCCTACTCTCCAAATACACCTCGCAATTCAGTCGCATGCCCTACGACACGAACTATGTCGTCCGCCCCAAGGGGAACCTGACATTGAAACTCAGACTGAATCAGTCAGGTGACAGTTTCCATGCAAAGGGGACTGTGAATGACGTCCATTCAAAGGCGAACCTCCACACCAGCCACAAAACGACCATAAGCATCGCTGGCATATATCACGGCATATCCGGTGCAGTTGCCATCAATCCTGCCAAGATGAAAGGAGTTTACACGGATTATGAGTTTTACCTGCATTACTACAGCAGCCGTCTGAGCCTCGATGCCAGCTACCAGCGCTCCACAACGTTGAAAGGGGACATCTGGCGAGACGATAATCTGCAACATCTGAAATCGGGCGACCTGACCCTGAAGGTGGCCAATCTGGCAGGTTACTACACGTTCAACCATCGCCACTTCTCCTATCCTGCAGCCTTCACGCAATCCTACATCCAGCGCCGTTCGGCTGGCTCCTGGCTTGCTGGCATCAGCTATCAAGGTGGCAGCATCGAAACGAACATTGAAGAGTTGAGAGAAAGGGACGAGAATGCACCTGACGTGCGCCTCAACATCGGCCATTTGGGCGTAGGCGGCGGCTACGGCTATAACCTCGTCCTTGGCAAGAAGTGGTTGCTTCACTTCTCCATGCTACCCACCTTCGTCCTCTACAATCGAAACAAGTTCACCGTCAACAATGAGCGCAAGCAGGCAAAACACATCCGTTTCAACATGATCTTCAACGAGCGGGCCGCTATCGTCTACAACTTCTCTCCGCGCTATTTCACTGGACTCACCATGATGATGAACAACTCCATCTTTACTGACGATCTGGTAGTCGTCAATCAAAACAAATGGCGCGTACGTGCCGCCTTTGGCATGCGCTTCTGAAAGATTTCCTCAGTTGATTGTCGAGAGTTCGGCAGCGTTCTGTTGAGGCACTATGCGGAAGACTTGTCCTTTCTGGCCACGCACATCTAAGAAAGTGCCTCGCTTCAGCGTAAGGGTATAGTTGAAATTCTCCTTCTTAGCCCATTTCGAAAGGGTTGGTACGGCTGTAAGGGAGGTTTGCTTGATGGACTTGAAGGGAAGTTCCGCATTGGGGTACACGTTGAGCTGCATGCACCATTTCAATTTCTTGTTGCTGCACATTGCCTTGATGCTGCCCTCCGTCAGGGTAAGCACGATATTTCCCTGTTGATTATTTAGTGGCCACGTGACTTTCATGCCATCTCCCTTCTTTTTGATGATGGGTTCACCGCCTTTCAGTTCAGTAAGGTTCCCATTTTCCTCGATTTTGTAGAACCTGAGACTCGCCATGTCATCATTGGTACTCCACAGGCATCCGTCCACAATGGGGAGAGTAGTGTAGAAACACTGGTTCGAGGTGCATACGTTGTCGAGATAGTCTGATTGCATGCGTTCATCAAAGAGATGAATGTCGCGTATGCCCATGCGATCTGCCTCCCACAGGATATTGGCTCGATAGTATCGGCTGTTGAACCAGATGGTGCGTCCCTGGCGATCCGTGTAGTCCCTCATGGCAGTACATGCCGTTGGAGGAGTGACAGGATACTTTTGGCGGAAGTCTCGTGCTGTCTCTATGAGAGTTTCCACTTTCAGTTTTCCCTGTTTGCTGAGGGCAGCCATCTGGGGCAGTTGCACTTCGTATCCTTTTCCGAATGCCGCCCACGTGAATGAATTCTCCTGTCCTGCCTGGAAATAGGTGTAACCCAACGCAGGATCTTCTGTTTGGCAACGCAGGTACCATCCAACCCACTCAGGCTTTTGGGCGTTGACATACGTGGGTTCCATCGTACATACCGACTGAACGGCTCCCCCCACCCCTGCATTATATTGGTAAAGGGGATCACTTCCAAGCATCCTGAAGACAGGAATGTCAATCTGGCCTCCAGCCGTCTGGGCAGGCATGTAGGCGTTGAGCCTCGATGGGTAGTAGGCTCCATGCCAGTACCCTCCCCACAACGTGTAGCCGTCAGTTCCCACCTGGTCGCGACAGATGCAGCATGCTTCCACACCATATTTGTCGCGCATATAGGCAAGCGTGTGGGCATCGATAAACCATGAGCCAATACTGTGGGGCAGCTGCCCAAACAACTCTTTGAATTTCCTCATGTAAACGTCCACCAACAGGCAACGTTCCTCCTGTGTATATCCCACAGCGAATCCCTTGTCAGCATGCCAATCCCATGGGTAGCGTCCTCGCCACTTCAATCCTGCTTCCTCAACGTGTGGCTGTGTGATTTCCCACCATCCGCCTACCTCGCATCCATGTGCCATTTCTTCTTTCATCATGGCATGATAGCGGGTATCGATGAGGGCGTCGTACTGGAGTAGCCATGTGCCCTTGAACCCATATTCGTGAATGGCATCAGCCTCAGCCTTTACGGTCTCGAAGAGTACTTGCGGCGTGATGGCAGCATCGCGTGGTTCAATGTCGCGAACGAAGTTGATGAAGTTCATGATGCGTGGCACCTCTTTCGTGTATGCTTGGGGAGCCTGAAGCATCAAAACCATCATTAGAATGACTGCCTTTCTGGAATTTTTCATGTTGATTATTTTTTGCTTATTAATATTCAAAGATTTGTGTTTTCTAAGTCCTTTCCTTTCTTCATCAAGCATCAGGGAAGAGGTGCATAAACACCAAATTCTGCTATGGCAGGCGAACCATCATGCTTGGTGGAAGTAATGCGTAGACGGCTGCCACTTACAGCAGGGAAATGGTGTTGATGAACACGAGTGGTTCCAACGACTGGTCCCTCGTAAAGCGTATGCCACCGTCCCTTGCTGAAATATTCGATCCTGTATGCCTGCATGGGTCCCACTTTAGGTTCTGTGATGACAATCTGATTGAAGGCTTGCTCACCATCGAGTGTCACTTCCCAGAATGGTTCAGCCACACTGGGTTGCGGATACCAGGCTGATGAGAAATTGTCGTCATTGGCAAGGTCCATAATGTTCGTGTCCCATCCCCATGATGATTCTGACGGCCTGTTGAGGGCAAGATTACGACCCACGATAGGGACATCACACTCTGGCAAAGGATACGTCTCGCCTTTTTTCCACAATCTTCCTATCTCCTTCAAGGCATCCAAGGCATTGTCATCGATGAGTCCATCACGATTGGGAGCGGCATTGAGCACAAAGCTGCAATGCGCTTTGTTGTAGGGGATAAGATTGTCATCAACAATCTCATGCACATCACGCAGTTTATCAGTAGGCATCGATTCCTTCCAGAACCATGTACGCTGCAAGGGCAAGCATGCCATAGCCGGCAAACGGTTGCTCTCAGCATCAATCTTCTGACCAGCTCCTTGCTCATAGAACTTGATGTCGCTATAGAAGAGTGCCTCACGTGGATACTTATGAGAGTTCATATCGATGACAAGGCAATTGGGCTGTATGCTTTTGATGAGGCTGTAGATCTCAGGGAACGAGACATCTTCGTAACTGATTCTTCCCCAAGGTGCCTCCCACCCATCAAACATGATAGCCGTCACCTCACCATAGTTGGTCAGCAGTTCACGCAACTGCTCCTTGGTCATCTCAACAAGCTCAGGAGTGATGTGGTGACGTCTCAGTTTATGATGAGTGTCGAGAATCGAGAAATGAAACATCACTTTCAAACCAGCCTTATGGAAAGCATCACAGTATTCACGCACCACGTCGCGCCGCTGAGGGCTACTCATAACGCTGTAATCAGTGGTTTTCGTGTTCCACAGACAGAATCCGTTGTGATGCTTCACAGAAAGGCAGCCATAAGTCATGTGAGCCGATTTAGCAGCTTTTGCCCACTGCTTGCAATCGAGCTTTGGCGCATTGAAGGCTGAAGGAGGCATCTCAGGATCTGACCAGTCTTCAATGGTATAGGTAGGCAAAGCAAAATGGGTAAACAATCCAAACTGCAGATCTTCGAAATCTTGTTGCAGCTGGTGTAAATTGTTGAATGTAAATGGTTGTTGCTGTCCATAAACAGGCGACAAAAGACTGAAGGCAAGCAACAGAGTACAAGATGTTTTACAGTTCATACATTCATAAATAAAAATTAAACTATCATTCGACTACCTAATCAAATCCCTACAACCCATTACGTTCTCGAAGCATTCTGACCATCAACTCTGCCGCATGACGAGGTGCACCAGGAGGGCCTAAACGCTGAGCCATGTACTCATAGCCATCCAACTGAGATTGACGGGCAGAGCCGCCAGGAAGGATGCTGGAGAGATGGTGACGCACGTTCTCGACTGTCATTTTTTCAGCCAACAATTCAGGAACGACTTCACTCTCCGCTATCAGATTCACAAGAGATATGTAAGGTATTTTCAATATCATTTTCTTTCCGAGAGAAGCCAAACGGCCTGCCTTCGTATAATAGCACACCACCTGAGGCACACGAAAGAGGGCTGTTTCAAGTGTTGCAGTGCCGCTCGTGACAAGGGCAGCCGTGCTGTGTTGCAGGATTCGATAGGTCTGGTCGCGTAACATTTTGACTGTCGTCTGCTCCAAAAACTGGCGATAAAATTCGTCGTCAATGCCAGAGGCTGCTGCCAAAATCAGTTGGTAATCCCTTGTATAAGGTTCAGCCGCCTGAATCATACGGTCCAAATTACCTTTTATCTCTTGCCTCCTGCTTCCCGCCAACAAAGCGATCACAGGGCGAGAATCCAAACCGTTATCAGCACGAAATGCCGAATCATCAGCAGGACTACTCCCCAAATAAACATCCACCTCATCTACTGTGGGATTTCCTACATAATGGATGGGGAAATGATGTTTCTTCTCATAGAAATCCACCTCAAAAGGCAGAATGCTGAAGAGTTCATCCACATCACGTCGAATATCACGAATACGGTATTCTTTCCATGCCCATATTTTGGGAGAGATGTAATAATATATTGGAATCTTGCTATGCGATTTTATGTAACGCGCCATCTGAAGATTAAACCCTGGATAATCCACCAGAATCAATACATCAGGTTTCCACGTTAAAATGTCTTGCCTGCAACGTTTCATTCCTCGAAGGATTGTGCGCAAATGCAGCAGTACAGGAATAAAGCCCATATAAGCCAAATCACGATAATGCTGAACCAACGTGCCTCCCACCTTTCGCATCTGTTCGCCTCCATAGAAACGGAATTCTGCATCAGAATCCTGTTGAGACAAGGCAGTCATCAAGTGACTGGCATGCAAATCCCCACTCGCCTCTCCTACTATCAGATAATACCTCATCGCCTTCGAGTATTGAGAGATTCCAAATCTTCAAGGGCTGCATAGTCCGTCATATCCAAATGCAAAGGACAAATGGCAGCCATGCCATGATCCAAAGCCCAATAATCTGTGTCAGGAGCATCAGGTTCCAGATTGTGGAATTCGCCCGCCAAACGGAACTCTCCAGTCTTCTCAGCAGGTACCCATTCCGTAACCCATCTGCCCCTTGCCATTCGACAAACACTCGTTCCCAAAAGCTTAGGAACTTGAGGAAAGTTGACATTTAGGCAAGTATCTACAGGGAGACCTTTTTCCAACACGTGACGAGCCACCTGAAGAATAACGTCCTCGTAGGGAGAGAAATCGCACTCATGGTCAAGGGTACGAAGACTATACCCAATGGCTGGAAACCCTTTCATGCAAGCCTCTAAAACAGCACCAACAGTACCACTATAATGTAAGCTGATGGAGGCATTGTCACCATGATTGATACCACTGACCACCAAATCAGGACGACGAGGAACAACCTGCTCAGAGGCCAACTTCACGCAATCCACAGGACTGCCTGAACAGGAATATACAAGCACACCAGGACGATCCTCAATAAGAATCAGACGGACAGGCTGGAAGGGAGTAATACAACACGATGCCCCTGAACGAGCCGAATCTGGAGCCACAACAATAACATCACCCAACGTACTCATCAATTCCGTCAGGACTCGAATGCCTTGAGCCTGATATCCATCGTCATTGGAAATCAAAATTAGAGGTTTTCCTGCCATGAAAGAATACATTATGTGACCACAAAAGTAATAAAAAACCTTTAATTCTGGGATATTTCAATGAAAATTATTAATTTCGCCACCTAAATTAAAAGGAAGAGTTATCAACAAGGCATGCAAGTTATCAACACTTTCAGCACTCTTCGAGACGTAAAGGCTGCACTTGAGCAAGAAAATGCTTACCTTTGCAAATGATAATAAAAAAGAATAACCAAAATGGGAAAAATCATAGCAACTGCCAACCAGAAAGGCGGTGTGGGAAAAACCACCACCGTAATGAATCTGGCAGCCTCACTGGCCACACTGGAGAAGAAAGTCCTGCTAATCGACGCTGATCCACAGGCTAACGCTTCATCCGGCCTTGGAGTGAACGTTAACGAAGTGGAATGCTCGCTATATAACCTTCTGCTGGATCATCTGGATGCTCACGAAGCAATCTATACCACTGACATTGAGGGACTGGACATCATCCCTTCCCACATCGACTTGGTGGGAGCTGAGATAGAGATGCTGAACGTGCGCAACAGAGAAAGAGTGATGAAAAAGATGCTGGAGAGTGTACGTGACGAATATGACTTCATCCTCATCGACTGCAGTCCCAGTCTGGGTCTGATTACTGTGAATGCCTTGACGGCTGCCGACAGTGTCATCATCCCCGTGCAATGTGAATACTTTGCCTTGGAGGGCATCAGCAAACTGCTTAATACCATCAAGATCGTGAAGGCCAGTTTGAATCCTCAATTCGAAATAGAAGGCTTCCTGTTGACCATGTACGACAGTCGATTGCGTCTGGCAAACCAGATCTATGACGAAATAAAACGTCACTTCCGTGAACTGGTCTTTGAAACAGTGATACCACGCAACGTGAAACTGAGTGAAGCCCCCAGCCACGGAATGCCTGCCATCCTTTATGATGCAGATGCCATTGGGGCAAAGAGTCATCTGGCACTAGCCAAAGAAATCATTGAAAAGAACAGCAAATAAACAAATACCCTCAAAGAGATATGGCGATAAAGAAAAAATACCAAGCATTGGGTCGTGGATTGGATGCTCTGATCAGCACAGAAGAAGTCATGACAGGAGGCTCCTCAAGCATCAGCGAAGTGAGGATGGAACTCATTAGCCCCAATCCCAATCAGCCACGCAGAGAATTCGATGATGACAGCCTGCAGGAACTGGCCAATAGTATCCGTCAGATAGGTATCATACAACCCATCACTCTGCGTGATACAGGCGATGGAATGTATACCATCATTGCTGGAGAACGCCGATGGAAAGCGAGCCAAAGGGCTGGATTGGAGAAGATTCCTGCCTACATCCGTACTGTGGATGACGAGAACATGATGGAGATGGCATTGGTGGAGAACATTCAACGAGAAGACCTGAATGCATTGGAAATTGCCTTAGCTTACCAACATTTGATAGAACAATACGGACTGACTCAGGAGAAACTAAGCGAACGCGTGGGAAAGAACCGCGCCACAGTGACAAACTATCTGCGTCTGCTGAAACTGCCTGCTACCATTCAGGTTGCATTGAAGAACAAGGACATCGATATGGGACATGCACGAGCCCTGCTAACCTTGACTGACCCAACAACCCAACTAAAGGTCTTCTCAGAAATAAAAAAACAGAAACTGAGTGTGCGCAAGGTGGAAGAGATGGTAAAAGAACTAAGCGAGGGTGGTACAATCCGCGGAAAGGAAGGAAAACGTATCCGCCAGAAAGGCTCTACATTAAATGCAGACTTCAGTTCATTACAAAACAGCCTGTGCAAATTTTTCCAAACAAAAGTGAAGCTGACATGTTCAAACAACGGAAAGGGGAAAATCAGCATCCCATTCAGCAACGAGGAAGAACTGGCACATATTATAGAACTCTTTGACCAACTGAAAAATTGAGAATCCCAGGGAATCTATACAGGAAAAGTACAATCTTGCTATGCGTAATGGTATGGCACAGTGGGATTTGTCAGCTTCATGCTCAAATGGATGATAGCATTCCTGTTATAATACCCTCAGAGTTATCGGATGACACACTTGTCATCGATACAAAAGATCTCAAAGCCGTAACAGACAGCCTGTTGCTGAAAGAGTTTTTCCGTGGTCCCCAAAAATTCCAGCCTGATCCCATCCGTGCCATGTGGTTAGCATTGGCTTTTCCAGGAGGGGGCCAGATATATAACCGCAAATACTGGAAACTTCCTATCTTTTACGGAGGTTTTCTTGGATGTGCCTACGCCCTCACATGGAACGGTCAGATGTTGCGTGACTATTCGCAGGCCTATCTCGATATAATGGATAGCGATCCAAACACAAAAAGCTACGAAGAAATGCTTCCTTTGGGATACGATATCTCAGGCAAAGAGGAACGTTTCAAAACAATCTTCAAAAACAAGAAAAACTATTTCCGCAAGTATCGTGATTTGAGTATCTTCGCCTTTGCTGGCGTGTATCTGATTTCTGTTATCGATGCTTACGTGGATGCACAATTGTCCTCCTTCGATATCAGCAAAGACCTGAGTCTGAGGTTAGAACCAACAATCTTCGAAACTGAACGAACCAGCAGCCACCATTATAAAGTGGCTACTGGTCTGGCATGCAGACTAAACTTTTAAAGCAAAAAATACATGATTATGAAATATACAAAGATATTGTTATCTGTGAGCATGACACTGCTGTGTTCCATCTCCCTCTATGCGCAAAACGATGATGAAAATCCCCCCACGTTGAACGATGAAGAAATCACATTGCCTGAAGGAATGCAGACACAAGAAATCGACAGTCTACTCAAAGAATGGAACATAAAGAATTACCTGCAATTCGATGACAGCTGCGAAACCACAGGCGAGAATCCCGTCTATGAACCTGAAGAATATGTGCGTCGCTTGGACCATCTTCCCAACGTTATAGATATGCCTTACAATGATGTGATACGTAAGTATATCGACATGTACAGTGGTCGTCTGCGCCGTAGCGTCAGTATCATATTGGGAGCAAGCAACTTCTACAATCCCATCTTCGAGCAAGCCCTGGAAAGTTATCAGATTCCTTTAGAACTAAAGTACTTGCCAGTCATCGAAAGTGCCCTGAATCCAGGAGCAACGAGTAGAGCTGGAGCTGTGGGACTTTGGCAGTTCATGATCACTACAGGAAAACAATACGGACTGGAAGTGACAAGTCTGGTGGATGAACGTCGAGATCCAATAAAGGCCAGCTATGCTGCAGCACATTATCTAAAAGATCTTTATGACATCTTTGGGGACTGGACCCTAGTAATTGCAAGTTACAACTGCGGCCCCAATAACGTGAACAAAGCAATCAAACGTGCTGGTGGAGTGAAGGATTATTGGGCAATATACAACTATCTGCCTAAGGAGACACAAGGCTATGTACCCGCTTTTGTGGCAGCCAACTACATTATGAATTACTACTGTGATCATGACATTTGTCCAGTCAACACAACTTTACCTCAGGGAACCGATACCTTGCTACTGGATCGTGATGTAAGGATGGAACAAATTGTGAACACTTGCAACATTACATTGGAGGAGCTAAAAGCTCTCAACCCCCAGTATCGTACGACACTGATTCCAGGTTCTTCCCGTCCATGCATTCTCAGAATGCCTACTGAAAGCGTGAATGCTTTCTTGGAAGCAGGAGATTCCATTTACGTGAACAAGAAAGAAGAAGTGGCTGTGACAAAGATTGAAGTGGAAACACCAAAAGTTCAAAGTACCACAAGAAAGAGTAAGAGTAAAAGCAAAGCTCGCACATCAAGTAGTCGCACAATTACCGTAAGGAGTGGCGACAGTTTGGGAGCCATCGCCAAGAGGAACCACACCACTGTAGCGAAATTGAAGAAACTTAATGGTATCAAGGGTACCACTATCCGTTCTGGCCAAAAAATAAAAGTACGCTAATCCTACATATCATCAAAACGCATTGTTTTCAAAAACATGGCAGAAGAGACTTTGAATAGAGAGATGGAAGATGAGAAGATGGTAAGCGAGGCTTATCAGCACCTCATAGACACCTATCTGGCATCCCATCACCGCAAGCATGTTGAGATTATCAACAAGGCTTTCAATTTTGCCAAGCAAGCCCACAAGGGAGTGCGACGACTCTCGGGCGAGCCTTATATTATGCACCCTATTTCGGTAGCCCAAATCTGCTGCGAGAGTATCGGGCTGGGTAGCACCAGTATCTGCTCCGCCCTGCTTCACGACGTGGTGGAGGACACGGACTACACGGTGGAGGATATCAACAACATCTTTGGTCCCAAGATAGCACAAATCGTGGACGGACTAACCAAGATATCTGGTGGAATCTTTGGTGATAAAGCATCAGCTCAGGCAGAATCCTTCAAGAAACTTCTGCTCACAATGAGTGATGACATTCGAGTCATCCTGATAAAAATAGCAGATCGACTGCACAACATGCGAACTCTGGGCAGTCAACTTCCCAACAAGCAATACAAGATTGCTGGCGAGACACTCTACATCTATGCTCCTTTGGCCAATCGCCTGGGTCTGAACAAAGTGAAGATGGAACTGGAAGACCTGAGTTTCCGTTACGAACACCCCGAAGAATATGCTGCCCTTAGTGCCCGCATTGCCGACATGAAGAGCAATCTTTCCACTGAGTTTGACACCTTCACGGCACCCATCCGTAAAAAGATGGATGACCTGAACATCAAATACGAGATCAAGGCACGAATCAAATCGCCCTACTCCATCTGGCTGAAGATGCAGAACAAACACATTTCTTTCGAAGAAATCTATGATATCCTGGCCGTTCGCATTATTTTCGATACCAGCGAGAAAGAAGATGAGATATCAGAATGTTTCCATATCTATGCCATCGCAAGCAGCATCTACAAGCCCCATCCCGAGCGAATGAGAGACTGGCTAAGCCATCCAAAAGCCAATGGATACCAAGCCCTTCACACCACCTTAATGAGCAAGAGCGGAAAATGGATAGAGGTACAGATTAGAAGCCGACGCATGGATGATATTGCTGAACAAGGATTCGCGGCACACTGGAAATACAAAGAAGGAAGCAAGACAGAGGAAGAAAGCGAGAACGAACTGGATAAGTGGCTCTCCACCATTAAGGAAATCCTGGATGATCCACAACCTAACAGCATCGATTTTCTGGATGCCATCAAACTGAATCTGTATGCCAGCGAGATTTTCGTGGTGACTCCCAAGGGAGAATTCAAGACAATGCCAGCAGGTTGTACTGCCCTGGATTTCGCCTTCGAGATACATACTTTTCTGGGCACCCATTGCATTGGAGCTAAGGTAAACCATAAACTGGTGCCTCTGAGCTATAAGTTGAAGAGTGGCGATCAGGTGGAAGTGCTGACATCGAAGACTCAGAAGGTCACTCCCGAATGGTTGGAATACTCCACCACCGCAAAAGCGAAGGGAAAGATACAGGCTGTGCTGCGTCGAGAGAATCGTGAGATGCAAAAGAAAGGGGAAGAGATACTAACAGATTTCCTAACCAGCATAGAAAAGGAATTCAACAGCCTGAATATCGAAAGACTATGTTTGTTGCATAATGTACCCACACGTGAAGCATTGCTTGCTGGCATTGGTGATGGACGTTTCGTGCTAGGGAACAACGATAAGGAGATTCTGCTGAACAAGGACAACGAGAAAAACAATTGGAGCAAATACCTGAAATTCTTCCGTCGCAAAAACAAAGAAATCGATGGCCCCAACGCCACAATAAGTGACAACATCGACCACAAGAAACCTCTCATCCTGAACGAAGAGACTATCAGTCACTATATCATCTGTGATTCCTGTCATCCCATCCCTGGCGATGATGTGCTGGGATACCTCGACGACAAGAAGCGAATCACCATCCACAAACGACAATGCTCCATCGCAGCCAAGTTGAAGACTAGCGACGGCAACCATATCCTGGCGGCCACATGGGATACGCACAAGCTAATGTCATTCCTTGCGACTATCCATCTGGACGGCATTGATCACTTAGGTGTACTGCACCAGATAACAGATGTACTCTCGCAGCAAATGAACGTGAACATTCGCAAACTGAACATTGCCACCAAGGATGGAATCTTCAAGGGGGAAATCCAATTGGAGGTACATGATGTGGATGACGTGCAAATAATCTGCCGCGATCTGAAGAAAATAAAAGAAATAGAAGAGGTGACCCGATTCTAAAAAGATTGAAGGGTATTATTATGGATCAATGAGAACTATAGAATCTCCTAGAGTTGGTCAATTTCTCTTCGAATACCCACTAATTCCTCACGGATGGATTGCAGTTTGTTGATAACTTTCATCGTATCAGCTGCCCCATCCTTATTCTTAGACAGAATTTCCCTGGCAGCAGCAATTTTCATGCCACGAATTTTAAGCAGATTATATACAAGGCGAACATCCTCTATGTCCTCCTCTGTATACTGACGGATACTGCGACCAGCCTTCTGGGGCTTGATCAACGAAGGAAACTCTTTTTCCCAATAACGAAGTACAGAGGTAGCAACACCAAATTGGTCAGCAACCTCACCAATATTGTAATACTTCTTTAGATTCTTCTCTGTATTCAGTGCCATAAATCGATGTTACAATGCCCTTTTGTGAGCAAATTCTTTGCAAAAATACGTAAAACAAATTATCTTTGCAACAATTTTTGAAAAGAATGTTAACATATTAGACAATTCAAACAATGACAGCAAACGAAATCCGCGACTCTTTCAAGAAATTTTTTGAGTCGAAAGGACACACGATAGTGCCCTCTGCACCTATGGTCATCAAGGATGACCCGACCCTGATGTTCACCAATGCTGGAATGAACCAGTTCAAAGACATCATCCTGGGAGCACGTGACCCAGAACCACGCAGAAGGGCAGATAGTCAGAAGTGCCTCCGCGTAAGTGGAAAGCATAACGATCTGGAAGAAGTAGGACACGATACCTATCATCACACCATGTTCGAGATGTTGGGCAACTGGTCATTCGGTGACTACTTCAAGGAAGGTGCCATCGATCTGGCATGGGAATATCTGGTAGACATCCTGAAATTGGATCCTGCCGATCTCTACGTAACCGTCTTCGAGGGCAGTCCAGAAGAAAACTTGCAGCGCGATGAAGAAGCTGCCAAATTCTGGTTGAAGCATGTTCCTGCCGATCACATCATCAACGGCAACAAGCATGACAATTTCTGGGAAATGGGTGATACGGGACCATGTGGCCCATGTTCTGAGATTCATTTGGACAGTCGAACTCCTGCGGAAAAGGAAAAGGTGCCTGGACGTGAACTGGTTAACAAGGACAATCCGCAAGTCATCGAAATCTGGAACATCGTCTTCATGCAATACGAACGTAAGGCTGATGGGCATCTTGAGAACTTGGGTATGAACGTCATCGATACTGGTATGGGATTCGAACGCTTGGTTCGTGCCATTCAAGGAAAGCATTCCAACTACGACACCGACGTGTTCCAACCCATCATCAAAGTAGTGGGCGAAAAGGCTGGTGTGGTATATGGCCAGGACGAGAAGACGGATATTGCCATGCGCGTTATTGTAGACCATCTTCGCGCTATCGCATTCAGCATTGCCGACGGACAACTTCCCAGCAATGCCAAGGCTGGCTACGTGATCCGTCGTATCCTGCGTCGTGCCGTACGCTATGGTTACACCTTCCTTAATCAGAAGAAACCTTTCATGTATACCCTGATACCCACTTTGGTACGAGAAATGGGAGACGCATTCCCTGAATTGAAGGCTCAAGAAGGACTCATCATGAAGGTGATGAAGGAAGAAGAGGATAGCTTCCTGCGTACTCTGGAGAATGGCATCAAACTGCTCAATGGCGTAATGGAAGAAACTCGCGCAGCAGGAAAGACAGAGATAGCAGGCGACAAGGCATTTACCCTATTTGATACTTTTGGATTTCCTTTAGACTTGACAGAACTTATTTGTCGCGAGAACGGATTGAACGTTGACGAGAAGGGCTTTAATGTGGAGATGGAGAAGCAAAAAGCACGGGCTCGCAATGCTGCACAAGTGGAAATGGGTGATTGGGTTGTACTTAGTGATAAAGAGAGTAAGTTCGTAGGGTATGACTACACGGAGTACACCTGTCACATTCTGAAGTATCGCGAAGTGAAGCAAAAGAAGGGCGTCGTCTACGAAGCAGTCTTAGATCAAACTCCTTTCTATGGAGAGATGGGAGGTGAGGTTGGTGATCAAGGTGTTCTCGTCAACGAGAACGAGACTATCCAAGTTATTGACACCAAGAAAGAGAATGGCGTATCTATTCATATCCTGGACAAGATTCCTCAAACTCCTGAGGCAGAATTCATGGCCTGCGTTGACGTTGAGAAGCGCCGTGCCATAGAAGCCAACCACACCTGTACTCACTTGCTCGATGAGGCTCTGCGCCAAGTTTTGGGTACACACGTGGAACAAAAAGGCTCCTTAGTAACCCCCCACTCTTTACGATTCGACTTCAGCCACTTCGAGAAGGTAACTCCCCAACAACTGCGTGAGGTTGAACACATTGTGAACGAAAAGATTCGTGAAGATATTCCTCTGCAAGAATATCGTGAGACTCCTATCGAGGAAGCAAAGAAACTGGGGGCCATTGCTCTCTTTGGCGAAAAATATGGCGACAAGGTACGTGTTGTCCAATTCGGATCAAGTGTAGAGTTCTGTGGCGGTTGTCACGTTAACAGCACAGGTCGCATCGGTATGGTTCGTATCCTGAGTGAAAGTAGCATTGCTGCTGGTGTTCGCCGTATCGAAGCCATAACAGGTAAAGCGGTGGAAGACATGATGGACAAGGCTCAGGATTTCATGACAGACTTGCGCGGTCTCTTCAACAATACTCCTGACCTGCTTACCACCATACGGAAAGCCATCAACGACAATGCAGAGCTGAAGAAACAAGTTGATGAGTTCAAGGCTCAAAAAGCCATCGAGGTTCGAAAGGATTTGATAGAAAAAGCAAAAGAAATCAATGGAATTAAGGTGATTGCAGGTACGATTCCTATGGGAGCACAGGTAGCCAAGGATATAGCGTTCCAACTGCGCGCCCAATTCCCAGAAAAACTATTAGTGGCCCTAGGAGCCTTAGCAGAAGGAAAGCCATCATTGACCGTAAGTTTCAGCGACGATTTGGTGCGAGAAGGCAGACATGCTGGCAACATCATCCGTGAAGCAGCCAAACTGATCCAAGGAGGAGGTGGTGGACAACCTCATTTCGCTACGGCAGGAGGAAAGAATCCTGATGGCATGAAGAATGCCGTAGATAAAGTTATTGAGTTAGCAGAGCTTTAGGCCAATTGATAAGGTATACCTGCTCGGTCGCCCGAGTAATGGCCGTATAAAGCCAGCGGAAATAATCGGGTGAGAGCATATCCTCTGTGATATATCCTTGATCGATGAAAACCCGTTGCCATTGTCCTCCTTGAGCTTTATGGCAAGTAACGGCATAGGAATATTTTATCTGGAGGGCGTTGTAATAGACGTCCTCCTTTATTTTTTTCATACGGTCATGCTTGTTGTCAATCTCAGGATAGTCTTCCCAAACAGCCTGGAAGAGTTGCTCCTGCTGGGCATGGGTAAGTGAGGTCGCTTCGCTCGTCAGAGTATCGAGCAAAATCGTAGCCTCTATCTCCACATTATCATAATCAGGAAACAAAAGAGTCACATCAGCAAAACGAAATCCATAGAGGGAACGTTCATTACGGAATCGTCGCACAATGGCCGTATCACCGTTCGCAATGAATGAAGTTCCTTCTTCACCCAATTTATAGAAATAATTGTTCTTGGAGACCATCACCTGGTCCCCGCTGGTCAACTCCTCCTCGTAGCCCAAGATACGGCCTCGGATACCTTGATTGAAAAGGTTGGCCCGTTTGTTGCTACGTGTGATGACAATGGTTTCATCCTGACCAGCATGATAATAACTATCCTCTAATGCCTCTATAAGTTCATCGCCTGATATCACATGCACATCAGGGAAACCCTCGACCCGCATAGGAGGAAACTCAAAAACTTCCCCATTCTGAAGCATCACGCGCAATTGGGTGGCATTCCATAGAATTCCAGACTCCTCCACCTGACGAACCACCTGGGACAAAGTAGCCTGATGAACATGTAGATTATAGCCTTCCAAAACATCTGGGCTAAGAGCGGGACTCTCTTCCTCACCAACAGGGGGTAACTGAGCCGTATCGCCTACCATCAAGAGGCGACATCCCTCGCAGGAATACACAAATTGAATCAAGTCGTCGAGTAAGCGGCCTGTACCAAACATGGAACCTGCCAGTCCCTCGTTGGCTATCATGGAAGCTTCATCCACGATGAAGAGTGTATGTTTATGCAGGTTTACGTTAGCTTGAAAGGAATCCATCTCCATAAATGATTTCTGGCGATATATCTTCTTGTGAATGGTATAGGCCGGCGCTTCAGCATACAAAGAGAACACTTTTGCAGCCCTACCTGTGGGAGCAAGGAGTATCACAGGCTGCTTTAGCTGCCTCATCGCCTTGACCAAAGCACCCAAAAGCGACGTCTTGCCCGTACCCGCATAACCTGTGAGTAGGAAAATTTCATCATCATTTCGCGAGAGAAGAAACTCACACCACATTTTAATCACATTTTGTTGCTGTAAAGTTGGTTCGTGAGTAAAATTTTCACAAATTAAGCTACCTAAATCGCCAGTTATCATATTTCTTTTGAAAAAAATGTCCGAAAAATCGATTTTTTGAAGAACTTTTTTTACTTTTGTGATGCGAATTTATAAAATAAAACACAAATATTGTCATGAAAAAGGTAATTAATGCAATTTTAGGAGTATGCGTTCTGGCTATGCTCTTCGTTTGTTGGCGTAGTATCCGCGACGATCAAGACTTCAATGCTGAGGTAGCTGCACGTGAAAACGTTGTTAAGGCACGTCTCATTGAAATCCGTTCTGCAGAGGAAGCTTACAAACTTCAACACGAGGGTGAGTATTGTTCAGATTGGTCAGTCCTGATTGACTTTGTAAAGAACGGCAAACTTCCCATCGTTATGAAACAGGGTGTATTAAGCGATGAGCAGATGGACAAGGGTCTGACCGAGTCTAAAGCTGCAGCTATCGTGAACAGAGGTGATGCTGCTGAAATCGCTGCCAATGGTCTGCAAGACTTCCGTCGCGATACCATCTGGGTATCTTTGCAGGATTCTCTCTACAACTACGAAGGTTTCGTTGCAGATTCCATGCGCTACATACCCTTCTCTCAGGGTGACACTTTCGAACTGATTGCAGTTCCCAACACAACACGTTCCGGTAGCATTATCCAAGTGATGGAATGTAACGCTCCTGACAGCTCTTTCCTCAAGGGAATGGGTAAGCAGGGCAAACGCCTGATTTACAACCGTCAGGAAGAAGCTGAAGCTAAGGGTGCATTCCCAGGTCTGAAGATTGGTGAAGCTGGTAACAACTGGAACAATAATGCAGGTAACTGGGAGTAAATCTCTGAAATCATATAGATTATCCATCCGTGTCTTCACGGGTGGATTTTCTTTATATACCTACAACCTATCTAATGGTAAACTGCTGGAGGAAGAATCTGTTGCAGTAAATCAGGAAGAAGAACCTCACGAGAGCCTCAGAAAGGCTTTGGAGCGGCCTCGTATCATGGATTATGAATACGATGAGGTGGAAGTGATGGTTTGTTCCTCCATTACACGTGTTCCACTCGATGAATTCCGACGCGAAGAATATCCTTCACTTTATCGTCTCACTTTCAGTAAAAACAGATTCAGAGATGATGAGATTCACTACGAGATTCTGAGTGGATTGGAAGTGGTGGAACTTTATGCTCTGGAGGCCAATGTGGAGAAAACCATCCTGGAACTCTATCCTGATGCAAAAATCCACAGCATCGAGGGACGCTATCTGGAAAATATTGCTGAGAGAGAAAAGAATTCTTCTGAAGAATTGGCTCGATACTACGCTATCATTGAACAAACTCAACTCTTCATCTGTACCTTCCAGGGGGGAAACCTGCAGTTTGCTTGTTCATATTTCATCGAGTCGGATGCAGATCGCCTCTACTTTATCTTGTATGCATGGAAAACACTTGGTCTTAAGAATGAGCAAAACACATGCATCCTGAAAGGGGCCTCTGAGAACCTTTTGACGGATCTCCACAAATATATCCTCCATATCGAAACATGCGCGTAATCACAGGGAAATACAAGGGACGTCGGTTCGATGTGCCTCGGACCTTCAAGGCTCGCCCCACCACGGATTTTGCAAAAGAGAGCCTTTTCAATGTCCTGCTGGGCTATATCGACTTCGATGAGGGGCCTGTAGCGCTCGATCTCTTTGCTGGCACAGGAAGCATCACTCTGGAATTACTGAGCCGAGGATGCAGCCGAGTCGTCTCGGTGGAGAAAGACCCCTTGCACTACAATTTCATCTGCAAATTTATTGAGAAACTCCAGGATACAGCTGCCATACCCATACGGGGAGATGTTTTCAAGTATCTGGAGAAATGCCGCGATAAGTTTGACTTCATCTTTGCCGATCCACCCTACACGCTGAGCGAACTGAACCAGCTACCTGATTTGATAATGGGGCATGGATTGCTTAAGAAAGACGGGCTTTTCGTCCTGGAACATGGGAAAGTGAACGATTTCACGCAACATCCCAATTTCGTGGAGCACAGAGCCTACGGCAGCGTCAACTTCTCCTTCTTCAAGACGTCAGAGGCTTAGAACCAGCCGCCACCACCACGACCGCCACCCCAACCGCCACGGCCACCGCCCCAGCCGTCACGCTGATTCTGCTGCTTATTGGCTCTTAAATCAAGACGGTAGATGAAGTGTACCATCACATAGCTGTTGATAGCGTTCGTCCATGTATTACTACGTGAATAGGCGCTGATATTACGGCTGATGTTGCTGCGCTCTTTCAGGATGTCAAACCATTGCAGGCTGACGGTTGCGGCTTTCTCTTTCAGGAAACTCTGGCTCAGCTGCAGGTTCCAGATGAGTTCGTTGGTGTTCATGCTCGCATCTTCGTAGCCACGACGGCTCTGCTCACTCAGGTCAGTGCTGAGAGCCATTCCCCAAGGAGTGTTGATCTGGAAGTAGCCTCCGTAGCTAAACCACCAGGAATCCAGATTGGCACTCTTCTGCACGTTATTACGGGCATGCGAGTAGCTGACGTTTCCGTTCACTCCCACCTCCAGGAGGTCGTTGCGGTAGTTCAGTCGCATCCAGTCGTTCAAGTTTGTATTCTTCGTGGTTGACTTCTGCAGGGCGATGGTGCTGAAGATGTAGTCCATATCCACCGATCCGTCTGGCCGATAGATATTTCCCCAGTTGCTGCCGTCGCTGTTGCTGCTCATGTAGCCCACGTTATGGTTGTAGCTTACGCTGGCGTTCGTATTGAAGTTAAAGGCCTTCTTGCTGCCCAGAGCCGTGTTGAATCCCACGTTGCCGTTTGTGTTCCAGTTACCGTTGATATTCATCGGTCGTGTATAGCGTGCACCCGTTTCCGTATTGTATATGGTGGCGCTGCTGATGCTATTCTTCGTTTGACTGAACCATCCATTGACGTGCCATCCCATCTGGCGGGCAGGGATATAGTCGTTGTACTCCACCCTCATGTTGTTGCTCCAGCTGCTGCGCAGGCCAGAGTTACCCGTGCTGACGTTCAGAGGGTCGCTGCTGTCTGTCACCTCTAAAAGACTGGTGATACCTGGCTGCTGCATCCATCCGTTCAACCAGGCACGCAGTTGTCCCGTGTTGCTGAACTTCCAGCGGTAATCGATGCGCGGTGCCCAGTTGAAGGTGTGGCGCACGACGGTGGTGTCCAACAGGTTCTTGGCATAGTCCATGTGGGTGGTCTGAGGCTGGAAGCTCACGCCGACGTTTACACGGTTCTCGCCTACGTTGTAGCGCAACATCACATTGGCTTCGTGGTTATGCTCGCGGTAGGTGGCATACTGGCTGTTCTCCAGGTTGCGCACGTAGTCCAAGCTGTCCAGTCCTGGAAGATAACCCATGTAAAGCTGTTCCTGAGTATAGAAGCCAGGGTATTTCGTCAACAGGCTGTCTATGCTGTACATGCTGCGGTCGCTGTCGCTGTAGCGGTACTGGTACTGATAGCTGAACTGCACGTTCAAGGCACCGATAATAGGTTCGGAATAGCTTAGGCGGGTGCGCCAATCGTAGTTCTTGCTGGGCGAAAGGATGTACTGGTTGGTAAAGTTGTTGCGTTTCTGCTGGTAGTAATTGATCTCGCTGCGGCTGAACGACGTGTTCTCACTTTTCGTGTAACCAGCGCCGCCGTCTAACGTGACGTTGCGTCCAGGCTTCCCCAGTCGGCGGTTCACCTGTGCCCAGAATCCTGCATTCTTATTGTTCCCTTCATTCTGGCTGGTGCGGTTGTTGTCGTTCACGGCAATACTGTCGCGGGTAACGATGTTGGTTGGCAGGTTGTATTCGTTGAGTGGGTCTTCAAAGAATTCGTAGGGGTCAGAATTGAAGGTAACGCTCTGGCTGGCACTATAGCCGTCATTCTTGGAAATCGAGAAGTTGGGATTGAAGGAGATGTGCGTCATCGAGTCTGGCATCCATTGGAAACGGAGGCGCGACCCTATGTTCATCCTGTTGTTCTCCGACTGATTCATATTGTTGCTGAAAGTGGAGTTCACATTGTCCAGGAACATCTCGCTGTTGGACTTTGATAAAGAAGTGGAGCTCGAGTGGTTCCAGCGAAGATTGCCTCCCACTCTCATGAAACCGTCCGTAAACTCCTGCTTACCGTTTTCCCACACACCGTTTATTCCTGCCATCTGGCTCTTGACGATACCTCCACCGCCCCATCCGCCGCGGCCGCCACCGCCTCCGTATCCACGATCGTTGGTGTTGTTGGCTGAACCCATAATGGACACCTGGTAGTTGTCCATGAACCGTTGTATACTTAAGGAAGTGGAATAGCGGTCATAAGAACCGTAAGCCACATCCGTATTCACGAGCCAACCCTCCTTGGCTCCCTTCTGCACGGTCAGGTCAAGTACGGTCTCCTCTTCTCCATCATCGATGCCGGTAATGCGCGTGTAGTCGCTCTTCTTGTCGTAAGCTTTCAGTTTCTTGACGAGTTTCGACGAGAAGTTCTTCATGGCAATCTTGGTATCGCCTTCGAAGAAATCCTTTCCCTCTACCATGATCTTGCTTACGGTCTTGCCGTTGATACGTATCGTGCCGTCCTCGTCCACCTCAGCTCCAGGCAATTTCTTCACCAGTTCTTCCAGATTCGAGCCCTCAGGCAGGCGGAAGGCATCGGCATTATATATAAAGGTATCGGCCTTCATTTCCATCTGCGCAATCTTGGCAACGACCTCAGCCTCCTTCATCATCTGGGCATCCTCGAGCAGAACAATCTCGCCCAAATCCACATTCTTCTCTTTCTTGGCAAGAGTCAGATTCTTCAGAACACTTACATATCCCACATAAGAAACACGCAATATATAATTACCCGACTTTACGGAAGGCAGAGTGAACTTTCCCTCGAGATTAGAGGCTATTCCTGCGACCTGACTACTATCCTTGGGACTCAACAAAACTACAGTAGCACCAGGTAAACCTTCCTTCTGTTCGGAGGAACCATCCACAACCAAACCACTGACTGTTATTTTCTGCGCTACAGCCATCACGGTGCACAGGCACAACAGCAGTAGGGTTACAACATTTCTTTTCATCTTAAACTAAAACTAATCTATTGTAAGCGTTCTGAACTTTATTTATGATGCGAACGAAACCAAATGGTTTAAATTGAAATGCAAAGATAACTATTTTTAAGGGTTTTGTTTCACATGTGTTTGGGTTTTTATTCAAAACATTGTAATTTTGCAGAAATTAAAACGTCTCTATACCTAATATTATTATATAATGACCCAGCAAGAGGTTATCATCAGCAAGAATCTGGAGCAGAGTTTAACAGCTGCCATCGGGAAATGTCCCCACGACAGGCTCTTCGTCCTGACCGACACAACCACTTTGGAACTTTGTTGGCCCAAGGTGCACCAATTCGAGTGCCTCAAAGGCAGCACCATGATCACCATTGGAGCCACCGATGAGCATAAAACGTTGGATACGCTCGCCACCGTATGGACTGCCCTGCAGAAAGGTGGAGCCACACGCCACAGCCTGATGGTGAATCTGGGGGGAGGAATGGTCACCGACCTGGGAGGATTTGCTGCCAGCACGTTCAAGCGTGGAATCCGATACATCAACATTCCCACGACCTTACTCAGCATGGTGGATGCCAGCGTGGGCGGCAAGACGGGAATCAACTTCGGAGGGCTGAAGAACGAGATTGGCGTATTCAATTGCGCCAGTAGCGTCATTCTGGACACGGAGTTCCTGCGCACCCTCGATCACCAGAACATCTGTTCAGGGTATGCCGAGATGCTGAAACACGGGCTTATCAGCAACATCCAGAACTGGGCAGAGTTGATAAACTTCGACCTCGACCACATCGACTATACTCACCTGCAGGACATGGTAGCCAAGAGCGTAGCCATCAAGGAAGAAATCGTGGAGAAAGACCCTACGGAGAAAGGCATCCGCAAGGCCCTTAACCTGGGGCACACCGTAGGTCACGCCCTGGAAAGCCTGGCCCTGGAGGAGAACCGTACCGTCCTGCACGGATATGCCGTAGCTTGGGGACTGGTTAGCGAGCTCTATCTGAGTGCCAAACGCATGAACTTCCCCAAGGACAAACTGCAGCAAACCATCCAGTTCATCCGCGAGAACTACGGAACCTTCGTCTTCGATTGCAAGGAATACGATCGATTGTTCGACTTCATGACACACGATAAAAAGAACGAGGCTGGCATCATCAACTTTACCCTATTGGGAGACATCGGCGACATTCGGATCAACCAAAGTGCCAACAAGGAAGAAATCGCGGACATGCTGGATTTCTATCGCGAAAGCATGGGCTCGTAGAACATTAAATGTGAAAAGTGAAAGGTAGAAATGAAAAGTGGACAAATAAATTTAAAATTAAAAATGAAAAAAACTCCTCCTAAACGAATATGGAGGGGCCTTCTCTTACTCTTGCTTTTCCCTCTCTTTGCTTTTGCCGAGGGAGGAAAGAGCCAGATTGAGTTGGCCGACCCCTACATCCTGTTGGACGAAGGCAAGTACTATGCCTATGGAACTCGCGACGATAACGGCATACGCTGCTATTCGTCCGACGATCTGCGCTCATGGAAATACGAGGGACTGGCCCTCCATAAGAACAACACCACCGAAAACATATTCTTTTGGGCACCGGAGGTGTACCACCTTGGCGACAAGTACTACATGTACTACTCGGCCAACCAGCGCCTCTTTGTCGCTACCGGCGACAGCCCCATAGGACCGTTCAAGCAGGTGGGCGGCTATCAGATGCAAAACTTGCTGGGTGACGAGAATTGCATCGACTCGCATGTGTTCTTCGACGACGATGGCACGGCATGGCTTTTCTTCGTCCGGTTCAACGACAACATCTGCATCTGGCAATGTCGCCTCGCCGACGACTACATGACACCTGTGGAAGGGACGCTCAGGAAATGTATCGCTGGGAGCCAGGTATGGGAACAGAGGGAAGGACGAGTCAACGAGGGGCCGAATGTGATAAAATACAGGAACAACTACTACCTTACCTACTCGGGCAATGGTTACGAGAGTCAGAACTACGCAGTGGGCTATGCCACCACGCGCAACATCTCCAAGGGCGAATGGACAAAGTACTCAAGCAATCCCATCCTGTGCCGCCGCGACGAACTGGTAGGCACGGGTCACCACTCCATCTTCACCGACAAGGAGGGCAACCTGCGCATCGTATTCCATGCACACAACAGTACGGAATCCGTACACCACCGTCTAATGTACATCGGCACCTTGCAGTTCTCTGGAGTAAATCTTAGCCTGACCAACGACCCCATCATACGCCCCACGCTGACAGACAATCCCTACAATCCCGAACTCATCGACAAGACACTGGGATTCGAGCAAGGTGCACAGGCGACCGTGGACCTCAACAACGATGGGTATCAGGACATCGTGGCGGGTGGTATGGTTGGCGAAGAACGCCTCACCTACGTCTCCCGTTTCCTTTCCGGCACCCATCGCTGGACCACAACCAATACTCCCGCCTTTCAAGTGGGCAATATGCCTTCACTCATCCCCTGTGATCTGAACAATGACGGCAAAATGGACATCGTGGCATTCGAGCAGCCAGGCTCCGACTCTGAAACTGAGACCAACGCAGACGATGACTCCCAACAGGGCATCTTCTTCGGCAATGGAGATGGTACTTTCACCGAAGCGCCTTTGGTATTTACGAATCCCGACGGAAGCCAATGCCCGTTTGACATCAAAGGGCCTGGTAGTGCGGACATCATTGACATTGACAATGACGGACAACTGGATATCGTATGTGCAGGTCATCAGGGGAATTCCAGCTATAACGTCGTGCTGCATCAGCAGGGAATCCACGAGAACGCCATTCGTTTCACGGTGGAACCCTACGAGAACAACTTCCTCTTCAGCCACGCCGTGATACAAGCCGCCGACATGAACAACGACGGATATCAGGATTTTGTCATTTCCGCACAGGTCGATGATATGGAGGACAGGACACGCTTCACGGATGTCTATCTCAACGACACACTGAAACACGGGCATTTCATTCGTCTGGGACTTGGCGAAAACGGCGGAACCATCAGCCGAAAGGCAAATGGTGTTCTGCTGGTAGCCGACTTCACCAACGATGGATGGGCAGACATCTTTCTGAGCGGCGACGGCGAGAAATCTTCCGGAGAAACGGCCATACGACAAAGAATGTTTGCCAACCAGAAGACCGCCATCCCCACATTTTCAAATATCAACAGCGATGCAACAAGTGGCAGAATCCCTGTGCTGACAAGTGTAAACAATGCGGCGGGGGTGATAGATTGGGACGGCGACGGCACGTATGACCTGCTGTTAGGTGGAAGAAAGGCGGACAGCAAGTATAGCGAAGGCTTCCTTTTCCTAAATACAACAGGTACGCGGGCAGGTCGTCTATCGAGGTACTGCACGATCCCTGGAGCCAAGGCTCCCAGCATCATCTTCCCCGATTGGAACGGTGACGGGCGCAAGGATTATTTGCTAAGCGGCCTTTGTAACGATATCAATTATCTCACCGAAGACCAGAGGGGTACAGCCCGAGTGTTGTGCTATAACCTCTATCCCACACCCTCGCGCCCCGATGCACCACTCAACCCCTCAGCCACAGTGCAGGGCGACAGCGTGTTGCTACAGTGGGAAGCTCCCGAGACAGTCCTACCAAACTGCACCTACGAGGTTTTTATCGCAGACAGCAAGGGAAATCAATTGAACAGCACACCAGCCTTTATTGGCGGCGACCGCGACGGAATACGTAAAATAAACCACATGGGGCGCGTGGGCAGTATCCAGGAATGGGTCTTCCATCCCACCACATCCGGTACTTACTCGTGGGGCGTGCAGACAGTTGATGCCGCCTATAATGGCTCTACATTCACAATCGGTCCCGCCTTCGACTTCAATAAAGCCAATGGCATTGCCTCTCCATTCGAGAAAACGAGAGAGAGAACCATCTATTCCCCAGAAGGCATCCTCCGCTCAGAACCCCAGCGCGGAATAAACATTCTCCAAACGAAAGAAGGAATTCGTAAAATGCTTTATATGGCCAGATAACGCAGTAGCGCGGGATTCTTTCGAACCTCGCGCTAACTTTTTATCGCTGTTTTTATCGCCAGCCTCTTAACTTATCACCATCCACCCCAAATGACCAAATGACTAAATGGGACTCCGAGCTTGCTCGCCTGAGCACCTACGGAGCGCAAGAAATGACTAAATGGTAAATGACCTCATTCTTCCCAGTCGTCAAAAGTCATTTCTGGGGCATCGCCTTGGCCCGAGCCGCCTCCTCCGTATGAGGGAGTACCGCCTGCACCCTTGGTCTTGG
>JAFZWK010000072.1 GCA_017617335.1 Bacteroidaceae bacterium
AATTATAATATATAATATATATAAGAGAAGGATGTAGATACCATATTGAAAAACAACTGTGACTCTGTGACTGTGACTAAAGACAGTATTAACAAACTATTTAACTTCCTATAAAGCAATGAATTACAACATGTCCAACTGCATCGTTCCAGCGATACCAAAGCCTTTTAAGGTCACAAAATGCATCAAAATCCTGCCCAAAAAGACGTGTGTGAGATGATGTTTTGATAAAAAATCTGCATTTCCTCTCCATTTGCCTGATGTGAAGTTCACATTTTACAACAACAAATATGATGGATTCTGCGGTCAGATTGTGCATTTGAAGGGTTTTCTGAGATAAAATCAAAAGAAAAAATGCAAAAACGTTGAAAAGAGAACACGTTGTGTCCGCGATTTCAACATGTTGAGATATGTATTTCAATGTTTCGTCTTTCAGTCTTTCAGGTTATCTTGCAATGATTCCAAGGAATCGGGAGATTCGGATTGCCCTGATTACCTGCCTTTCTCGGAGAAAAAGAGGTGTGAAAGCGTGTAAAAAGGTTGTCCAATAGTCCCGATTGTTGCGCTTCCATTTTGTAAATTTGAAAAATATTCCCTATCTTTGTGCAGTAAATGCTTTGTTAAAACAAGGAAAATAGCGACTGATGATGAAGAAAATATATAAAGCTCATATCCTTTACACGAAGGAGAAAAGCCATTTCGAGGTGCTGGAGAACAGCTATGTCGCTGTGGATGCTGATGGGCGCGTGACAGGAGTAACGACAGATTTGGCTGAGTCAGATAGCGAGGATGCAGAGGTCACGGATTTCGGCGACCGTCTGCTGATCCCTGCCATGAATGACCTGCATGTGCATGCCCCTCAGTATCGCAATCAGGGGATCGCTATGGATCTGGAACTGCTGCCCTGGCTCCAGGACTACACTTTCCCTGAGGAAATGAAATATGCCAATCTGGGCTATGCTGAACGGATGTATCGCCGTTTTGTGCATGACCTATGGCGCTTCGGCACGATGCGAGCCTGTGTCTTTGCCACGATTCATACTGAAAGTACTCGCCTGCTGATGCGTCTCTTCCAGGAGGCAGGCATGGGGGCGCTGGTGGGCAAGGTAGCGATGAACCGCAACTGCCCTGAGGGGCTCTCGGAACCGGTGGAGGAAACGATGCTGGGCTATGAGGCTCTGATAGATGAATTCAACAAGCCGGAAGCACTTGTGCGCCCGATCGTCACACCCCGCTTCATCCCTTCCTGTACGCCAGAGATGCTCCTCGCTTGTGGTGAACTGGCTGCCAAATATCAGATGCCTGTGCAGTCGCACCTCTCGGAGAACAAAGACGAGATAGCTCTGGTGCAGACGCTGGAGAAGGAATCTACCAGCTATGGCGACGCCTATAACCGCTACGGCCTCTTTGGACAGACACCTACCCTGATGGCACATTGCGTATGGACCGAAGGCGAAGAGATGGAACTGATGAAACGGAATGGCGTGATGGTGGCTCATTGTCCCACGTCGAATCTCAACGTATCGTCAGGCATGGCACCTATCCGCCGATTCCTCGACGAAGGATTGCGTGTGGGGCTCGGCAGCGACATCAGCGGTGGCCACGATCTGAACATCTTCCGAATGATGGTCTATGCGATACAGGTAAGCAAGATGTACTATCAGCAGAATCATCAGCAACCGTTCCTCACCCTTACTGAGGCATTCTGGTTGGCCACGAAGTCAGCAGGAGGTTTCTTTGGTCGTGTGGGTAGCTTCGAGCCAGGCTATGAGTTTGACGCGCTCGTCATCAACGACAACGACCTGAATCACGACAACTATTCCTTACTGGAACGATTAGAGCGATACATCTACCTGGGTGACGACCGCCAGATTGAGCATCGCTTCTGCTGTGGAAAAGAAATCAAGGAACCAAGGATTAGTTGATGGAATCAGAGCTTATTGCTCATAACACCTCCCGCATCACGTAGCCACATCCTGAAAGAAAGACCACGGGGGAGGAATGTTTAGATCCCCTCAAATTCAACGTCGCTTTTTGCTTTGGCAAAAGCTGGCTGGAGGAGATAACGCCCCCTGTTCTGTTCGAGACGTGCCTTAGCAGCCAGCAGGCCGATGGGACTCTCTGGATTGCGTCCCACGTCTATAATCAAGCCGCAACGTGTGTCTGGGAAAGAAGTCAGCATAGCCACATCCCCGTTACTGTCCCCTCCCACAAGGACTGGACCTTTATCCTTATAAGAAGGTGCGATAAGGGCCTTGATACACTCCACCTTGCCTGTAAACATGGGTTGGGGATAGGTGGCATCATAAACGGCTTCCATGCGTTCAGAAGGCACGAAACGGAGCCCAAAGACACGATCTGGATTGAGTCCCAATCCACGAAGTGAATCACACGCCAGCACTTCCACAATCAATTCCAAAGAGGCAGAGCACACATAGGTATCAATACCGTTCTGATTGAGGGCTTGGTAAAGGTCACGAGACTCTTGCGGTAAATAGATGCCTTTCTCCACGGGTCCACCCCATTTCCCATCAGGTGAAATCCATTTCTCGACTCTCAACCTATCAAGTCCTAACTGGTCATCAATGGCATCGCTGACAAGTGATCTGGCTTCCTGATCGGTCATGCCTGCCATGAGACCAGGCATCCAAGCGTACCACACTTCTTCAGGAAAAGTTTGGCTAAGAGCGTCCAGATAAGAGATGAAACGTGCACGAAAATCCAGATATTCATCACTCTGGTGCACCTGATCCAGGGTCTCACCAGACTCCAAACGAGCCGAAAGATGATTGTATTCCTTCTGAAGGACTGATCCCATCTGAGCCGACGAGATACCAATCCCTTTAAGTGGGGCATCCACATCGCTTAGACCATCCAGAAATGCATGAGCAGGAGCATCGGCAAAACGCAACTGCTCGATCTGATAAATCATCAGGGCATTGGAAATGTCGTGAACAATGGTGGTCTTGTCGAAGTCGAACACAGCGTAGTTTTCTCCACCCTTGCATTCATCAATCAGATTCGTAAGGGCGTTGTATGCAGTCGAATCCCATGCTCCCTGAGGAAACGCTTCCTGGGACGTCGGTATCCGTTTGTGACGACAAAGAACGAATAAAAGACACAAAAAAAGACACCCCAGGACAAGGCAAACCTTAAATCTTGAGGTAAAAAATGGGGAATGAGAAGTTTTTTTACTCATTTCTTCATCCTACTGGACAGTTTTTCAAGCATATCGACCGTCATGCTGGCAAGGTCATAGCGTGGAGTCCACCCCCACTCTGCTCTAGCACAACTATCGTCGAGCCTATCGGGCCAACTGTGAGCGATAGCAGCCTTGAGGGGATCCACTTCGTATGTCATCTGGAAATCCGGGCAATGCTTGCGGATTTCCGCATAGACGGTCTCAGGAGCGAAACTCATGGCGGCAATATTGAAACCGTTATGATGAATCAGTTTGGCTGGATCGGCCTCCATGAGGGATATGGCAGCATGCAGGGCATCAGGCATATACATCATGTCCATCAAGGTTCCCTCAGGGATGGGGCAAACGAATTTCTCTCCACGAACGGCACTATAATAGATATCGACTGCATAGTCGGTTGTGCCACCTCCTGGAGGAGTGACGTAGGATATAAGGCCTGGGAAGCGGACGGACCTCGTGTCGACCCCATAGCGGACATGGAACCAGTCGGAAAGCAGCTCCGTGGTGACCTTGCTGACTCCATAGATGGTGGTGGGACGCTGGATCGTGTCCTGAGGAGTCATCCAATGGGGAGTGGACTCGCCGAAAGAACCTATGGAACTGGGAGTAAATACTTGAAGCTGATGCTCGCGAGCTATCTCGAGAACGTTCCACAAACCATCAATTCCTATTTTCCACGCCAGTTCAGGCTTGTTCTCAGCTACCACAGACAAAAGGGCAGCCATATTGTAAATGGTGTCGATATGATATTTCTGAACTATTTCTGCAATCTGCTGGCCATTGGTGACATCACATTCGGCAGATGGACCTCCCTCAAGCAGTTCGCCATGAGGTTCTGCTCCACGGATATATCCAGCAACAACATGCTCACCACCATAAAGGCGACGCAATTCGGGCGTAAGTTCTGATCCAATCTGGCCAGTAGACCCAATAACAAGAATGTTCTTCATCTGAAGATTTGCTTTTTGGTTACATATATAAAGAGGTCGCACCAAGAGACCCCTATCGTATTTGTTTTTTTGACAAACAAAATTAGCTCTTTTTTCAATAAATGAAGAAAGAGAATGTTTAAATATTTTTAAATTCGGTTTTCAAATTGAATATTTATCCTTGATAAATGGAGGGTACTGGAAAAAAATCATTTATTTTGCATAAAGAAACCCTAAAAATTATTACTATGTACGGAAAAATAAAAGAACATCTGAGTGACACATTGGCTGGATTGAAGGAAGCCGGATTATATAAGGAAGAGAGAATCATAGAGAGCCCTCAGGGCGCTGCTATTCAAGTGAAGGGCAAGGAGGTGCTGAACTTCTGCGCGAACAACTATCTGGGATTGGCCAACAATCCTCGGCTGATAGAAGGAGCCAAGAACATCATGGACCGTCGCGGATACGGTATGGCCTCTGTGCGTTTCATCTGTGGCACGATGGATATCCACAAGGAACTGGAAGCTGCCATCTCGGACTACTTTAAGACGGAAGACACCATCCTATACGCAGCTTGCTTTGATGCCAACGGAGGTCTTTTCGGTTCCATTCTGGGCGAGGAAGACGCCATCATCAGCGATGCCTTGAACCACGCCAGTATCATTGACGGAGTGCGTCTGTGCAAAGCAAAGCGCTATCGCTATGCCAATGCCGACATGGCAGAGTTGGAGAAGTGTCTGCAAGAGGCTCAAGCCCAACGGTTCCGCATCATTTGTACGGATGGAGTGTTCTCGATGGACGGCAACGTGGCTCCTATGGATAAGATATGTGACCTGGCAGAGAAATACGATGCGCTAGTGATGGTGGATGAGAGTCATAGTGCAGGCGTTGTAGGCGAGACAGGACATGGGGTAAGTGAACTGTGCAAGACCTATGGCCGTGTGGATATCTATACTGGCACATTAGGTAAGGCATTCGGCGGTGCTCTGGGAGGCTTCACGACAGGTCGAAAGGAAATCATTGACATGTTGCGACAAAGCTCACGTCCTTATCTCTTCTCCAACTCTCTGGCTTCTGGTATCATTGGTGCAAGCCTCGAGGTCTTCAAGATGTTGAAGGAAGATACTTCCCTTCATGACAAACTGATAGAGAACGTAAACTACTTCCGCGACAAGATGATGGCTGAAGGATTCGACATCAAGCCAACCCAAAGCGCCATCTGTGCCGTAATGGTATACGATGCTCCTCTGGCTGTGAAATTTGCTGACCGCATGCTCAATGAAGGTATCTACGTGACGGGCTTCTGCTATCCTGTTGTACCTCAGGGACAGGCCCGCATCCGCGTACAGCTTTCTGCAGCTCACAACCGCGAGCAACTGGATAAGTGCATCGCTGCCTTCATTAAGGTGGGCAAGGAATTAGGCTTGAAGAAATAACCGAATCCATAACAAATAACAAGAGGTGAACCAATGTGTCACCTCTTGATTCTTTTTTACGAAATCACAACAATATCTTCCTTATGCAAGAGAAAGAGCGCGTAGTATTTGTGGATTACATCCGCGTGGTAGCATGCTTTCTGGTAATGCTGGTACACGCAAGTGAGAACTTTTATGGTGCCGATGCATCAGGTTTGGCAGGAAACGTTTCCCAATTGGCAAATGAATCCAATCGATTTTGGGTTGCCTTTTATGATGGCGGCGTAGCACGCTCGTGCGTTCCATTATTTATTATCGTATCAGCCTATCTCTTGGCTCCCATGCGAAAAGGAATCACGATGGGACAATTCTACAGGCATCGCTTTGCCCGCATCCTGCCTCCCATGTTCATCTTTCTCCTGCTTTACACCTTCCTGCCTCTTGCATGGGGCGGCATGACATGGGAACAAAGCATGGCCGACCTGAAGATTCTTCCCTGGAACTTCACATCGATGAGTGGCCATCTGTGGTTCTTCGGCCCATTAATTTCCTTATATCTGATTATTCCTGTGATTTCACCCTGGCTGGAGAAGGCTACCGCTAAAGAAGAGAAAATCTTCATCGGTATCTTCCTGCTTTCCTCTCTGATGACTTGGCTCCGCATGTTTGTTTACCCTGAGTTGTGGGGCGAATGTTTCTGGAACGAGTTTCATGCACTTTGGTACTGTTCTGGTTTCATCGGTTATCTGATAATTGCACATTATATCCGCGTTCATCTGACTTGGCATAGGCAAAAGCGATTAGTGATAGGAACCATTTGCTTTTTGGCAGGTGCCAGTTTCACCGCATGGAGCTTTTGGTTACGAGGGGAGCCAGGATTGCTGATTGAAACACCTCAACTGGAATGGGCATGGCGATTCTGTACCCCTAATGTTATTTGTGCCACCTTCGGGCTCTTTGTCCTCTTCTCCTGCATCCAGCAGAAGAAAGCTCCAGCCCTTATCACAAGCATATCCAAGTTATCTTTTGGTATGTATCTGATGCACATGTTCTTCTTGGCTCCCATTGCAGCTTATTTCGTAAATGGTGACCAAGCCCATCCCTTAATTCCTGTATATCTGGCGATTCCTTGCATCGCTATTCTGAGTTACATTTGCTGTGCTGTCACCTCAAAAATCATTTCCCTGATCCCTGGCAGTAAGTGGGTAATCGGTTGAAATATGTAAACATCTGGAAGTCGGAGCAAGTTTCAAGAACTCACGGGTAGAATAAACTTGCGGGATATAGACTCTGATAAAATGACTGACAAGATGACTCCTGAGCAACGACATCATTGTATGTCGAGAATCCGTGCGAAAAATACGCGGCCAGAGCTGATTGTCAGAAAATATCTCTTTAGCCGTGGCTTCCGATATAGACTCCATAACAAGTGTTTACCTGGCAAACCTGACATCATTCTGAGAAAATACAGAACTGTAGTATTCGTGAATGGATGTTTTTGGCATGGTCATGAAGGGTGTCGTTTTTACAAGTTACCCAGCACGAATCAAGATTTTTGGCGACACAAAATCGAACTTAACCAAGCACGTGACCTCAGAGAACGCATCGACCTAAGAAATCTCGGATGGCACGTGATACAAATCTGGGAGTGCCAACTGAAGCCGAAAGAACGCGAGGAAACGCTTAAAGCTCTGGAAGGAACTCTATATCGTATCTTGTGGGACAACAATAAAATCATTAAACATAAGTATACACCATACTCCATGAGGGAATTCTCCGCCCAAATGGTGGCAGAGGATCGAGAAGCACCTGCTAAATAAGAAAAGATAACTATCCTTATTTCAGAGTCTCTAATATCGTCTGCATCAAAGCTTGACGCGAAGCTTGCCCGCGAATAGTCTCGAAGGGTACTCCCATTGTAAAGGTAGCATAGCGCTCACCCCGATATGCCACAGCAGCACTTAGATTGTTCTGAGCATAGCGCATTACAGTTTGAGCAGCTGACTCAGAAGGTTCCAAAGCATCAGGAGATTCCACAACGTAGCAATCCTCGTTGAGCGTGTCACTATAATCAAAATGTTGCCCAACCTGAGAATAAACGGATTGTACGGTCTTGATTCCTCCCTTATTGGCAGCCTGATTAGCTCTCCACTTGAATTTCAACACCTCAGTAGCAAACTTCTTGTCGGATTCTTGGGCTTCTGCCAAAGGGTTATCCCAGAGATCAGTTGCCACGTAGGCACCACTGGTAAAGAGTCGGCCTCCCTGTTCTTGCAGATAGCGAGTAATCATCTTCTGCATCTCGCTGGTGAACGTCTTGAATTCCAAAGGATGTGATTTCCCGTTGCCCATCTTGTTCTGATACTGCTTTCCCAAAATCAAATCCACCATCGGGTAATCTGCGAGGGAAACCTGACCAGCCTCCACAGATTCATTACTTGCAGACACAAACGATTGACCAAGTGCCAGAAGACTAGATCCATGAACGAATGGATAATCGAAAGAATTGCCAGCTATCACTTCGGTTTCGTGATCACTACAGCTATCACCGAATCCTGCCGCATCATCATCCATCCAAGGCACTCTCCTGCGGAACTCCTTCATCTCCCCGACATAACTGATATCACGCAAATATGGCACTCCATGATCTACACGGTCAAGGAAACCAGCTAATTCGGTGCTTGCATCACCTGGAGCCTCGAAATCGGCAGGGGCACATACACGGTCGAATCCGTTTATCACGAGAACAGGCTTCTGCCAATATTTGTTAGCGGCAGAAATGCCTGCCGATAAAATTTCGCTGTCAAAACTCTTTCCTCCCTGATTGACAGCAGCTATCTTCCAACTATAAACCTTTCCAGGTTCCAATGGAAGAGAGTACATAGGCTCATCCACAAGTACACCATTATCCCAGCCAGCATCATCCACACGAGTATAAACAAGATACTGAGTCGGTTGTGCTGTAGACTCCAGAGGATCCTCCACAGGTTGCCAATGAAGGACAGCTGTGTTATCTGACTGCAAAGTAACATGGAAATGATCAACAGGAAGCGGCTGCACAACATAAGGAGTTCCACGTTGGGAACAAATGAATTTGAGAATACCTTTATATACAGCACGACTTACGCTAAAACGGAAACGAGGATCAAGGCCATATCGCATATCAGCAAAATTCTGATGAGAAAGCAACTCCAGCAAAATGGCAGGGACTTCAGGTACACGAGCTTCATAATAAGAAGAATTCCATTTGCCTCTGCGATGCCATTCAGGTGCATGTAGTGCTCGTATGTCATCAACAATCTGGGACTGTATCAAATCTGCCAAATCGGCAGCCAAATAACGTGATGCACCGTTCGCATAAGTATCGCGCCCTTCGGTAACTGTTTCATAGATCAAAAGAGTACCGATGATTGTATCATTGAGGGTGGTGCCTGCATCGCTATGGAAGGCCATGCTTACATCAAATGGAATATGCAATCCCTCACGATGTGGCAAAGCTTCTGAACCACCAGCCAACCAGTTGACCCATAGGCCTCGACACTTGTAATCATCCGTATAATCATTGACCCCATGACTCTCGCTATAAACACTATCGGGAGCACCTGCCCATTGTAACCAGTAACGAGCTCCCTCGGTAAAACGCGGATAACCACTTAGTTGGAAATCAGGCTTGAAATTAGGATCACTATTTGCTTCCACGCAACGCGCCACATTTCCCATTCCACCGCCTATCTTAACGCCATCAGCGGTGAGCACACGTCCCGACTTGTCAGAAAGATTACTCAACTTGACACATCCTTCCTCACTCTGGCCTTCTGCAAAGAGGAAAGAACCCAGATAAATCCACGTTCCTCCACCCATCTGCTGATTGACACGAAAATGAGTCTCTCCGCCTAAATGGCATACAGTATAGAGAGCATCCGTAGTACTGTTAGGCATAGATTTGTAAGAAACATACACACCATATTCTCCCTTCTTGGGAATGTTGGGAGTCCAGACAGCGGTGCTTTCTTGTCCACTCTTTACGGTCTTCACTTGCCGATAAGTTCCATCACGGAAAGGATTGTCGAAACCTGTATAGACATCCTTCCGATGTGCGAAACCAGCTTCACTACCATTGATCCAAGATTCTTTACCTACTACCTCTTGATAAGATCCATCCTCATGGAGCATGCCATCATTGTCGATGATAAGTTCTTCTCGACGTGTATCTCTCTCACGAGGCAATAATACATTGGCTCCCGCATTTTCCAACATTGGCACAAGAAAGGGCAAAACGTAGCTCTGCGTATAGAGGTCTTCCACCGTCTGGAAAATACGAGCACGCTGCCATTCCCAGCGATTAAGTTTCGGCTCAAAATAGTAACCATGACTTTGCCACATCGCTATGTGTCGATTCTGAAGTCCTGAAGTCAGCTCATAGGGACAGTCTACTGGAGTAATCAGCGGAGCATCCGCTTGAGGTGCCCAAACTTTCGATTTTACTTTCTTTGTACGAGTATATGCAGGAATCAAATCCTCTATCATTCGTCCATTCGTATAAATTTGGAGTTTCTTCTTTTGCAAATCTGCTGGCAACATGGATTGAATGTCTCGATAGAGTGACTCCACGTTGTTCTCACGGAAGGAGAAATAACCCACCTGATTGTTGGTGAAAAGTTGGAGCGTCTTCTTATCCTGCGCCACAGAATCCAACTCAACACGTCCGATACTAAGACGTTGCCTTTGGCGTTCAGCAATCAATCGATCATTTATTTGCTGTTTTATCTCATTCGAAAGTATCTGAGCCATCAAAGGAGAAGAACATAGCGACACCAGAAAAAGTGTCATGAGTTTATTTATCTTCATCGTATTAAATAGAATTTGAGTCAATGTTTGAAATGCAAAATTAACAATTCTTCTCCAATTTATGTTTCATTTGTCTCAAAATTAATATAAAATCGCTATTTTTGCATGCATTATTTGTTGTATCAATTCAATTTGAAATGAAAAGAATATTCTGTATATGCATGTTGGGAGCCTGGGTATTCAATCTCTGGGCCAAAGGACTGAGTCGTGCTGAGGCAGATATGCTCCGTACCCAAGTAGTGGCAGAGTGGAAGTCTCAAGTGAAGAAGGATTTGGCTGAAGCACAAAAGGAACTTACTATCCGCAAAGATTCATTACAGATGAAATTTGACGTTCAATTTTTTGGAGAAAAGCCTGTTGATGGATGCAGTCTATGGATATCACTACACGGCGGAGGAGGTACCACCACAGAAGTCAACAATCAACAATGGGAGAATCAAAAACGCCTCTATCGCCCAACGGAAGGAGTCTACGTAGCACCCAGAGCGCCATGGGATGCTTGGAACATGTGGTTTCAGGAACCTATCGACGGAATGTTTCATGACCTAATTCGATTGATGGTGTCCAACTATGAAGTGAATCCCAACAAAGTGTATCTTTTAGGCTACTCAGCTGGTGGAGATGGAGTGTGGCGACTAGCTCCGCGACTGGCTGATTACTGGGCTGCCACCAGTATGATGGCAGGGCATCCAGGTGACGTGAGGCTAGAAAACCTGCTCAATACCCCTTTCATGATATGGATGGGAAGCAATGATACAGCATACAACCGTAACAAGTTAGCTGCTGTACGCGGAGCACAAATGGACTCACTCCAGCAGGTTCATCCTGATGGATATATCCATGAGACACACATCATACAAGGAAAAGGACACTGGATGGACCGCATGGATACGGTGGCTATCTCTTGGATGGCAAAACACATACGCCAACCCTATCCCAAACACGTCATCTGGCAACAAGAAGAGGTAGGTAAACAACAATTCTATTGGTTGGAGGTTCCTCAGAAAGACCGTGGATATTTGCTGGATGTCAGCATAAAGGGAAACACGATTACTATCCACCATTCTGATTATAAACATATTCGACTTTGGCTCAACGATGAATTAGTAAATCTTGACAAGAAGATTAAGGTGAAATCATCAGGCAAAACAGTCTTCAGAGGAAAATTGGAACGCAATGAGCGGAATCTACGCCAGTCTATCCAAGAAAGGCAAGATCCCGCTTACTGTTTCCCCGCACAGGTTGAAATCAACACGTGCGGAAAATAGAATCAATCTGATTATTTTTCCTTCTCAGCACCAATCAGTGCCCAGATCAAAGCAGCTAAACCACCTCCCACGAAAGGACCTACAATAAAAATCCACAAGTTGGCCAATGCGGTGCCACCTTGGAATATTGCAGGAGCCAGAGAACGAGCTGGGTTGACACTGGTACCCGTGTAGCGGATGCATACCAAATGAACCAGAACCAAACTGAGACCGATTGCCAGCCCGGCAAAATTGCCAGCACCTTTCTTCGCATCTGTTGTCCCCAGCACTACCAATACAAATACAGTGGTGAAGATAATCTCAGCCAAAAGACCACCCAAAGTGGAAACGCCTTCCTGCAAATCATTAGCACCTGTTCCTGTTAGACCAGCATTAGTAGTCAGGGCATACAGCAAAGCACTACCGATGAAAGCTCCAATGCATTGGAAAATGATGTAATAGATAGCATCCTTACCACTCATACGCTTGCTCAGGAATACACCCAATGTAATAGCAGGGTTGATGTGGCATCCGCTTACACCTCCAATAGTGTATGCCATAGCTACAACAGCCAGACCAAAAGCCATAGCAGTACCTACAACAGATGCTGTATCGGTACCACAACTCAAACTAACGGCTACGCCGCAACCCATGAGTACCAGCACAGCGGTACCCACCATTTCAGCTAAATACTTTTTCATTTGCATTAAATAATTTATTGGTTAATGATTAATAAAAAGTGATTATTAATTGCTCAACCCCTTTCCATTGATGATAGGGGGCGACAATGATTCTTTCTACTCTTTCGTCAACTCCAATACATGACTTGTCAGCTTATTAGCAGAAAAGGCTTGTATACCAACCGTCATCAGATACTGTCCACTATATACCTTATTATTACAGCGAAGACGACTCTGTTTATTAGGCTCCATATTGATTTCGCGCACACGATAACGTGTATCCTCGTCAAGTCCCTTTAGCAAAAGGTTATTGTTAGTTCCCCCATATCGTGGATAGGTGTCGAAGACAAAGACGACAGCATGGGATTTGTCCTTGCTGACAAATCCTGTACTGGCATGAGGCCCTTCGTAGGGAGAGAAAAGACGATACATGTCACCCTCTAAAATGGCAGGACGCAGACGTTTCCAATTCTTGATAGCACCTTGAGCATAAGTCAGGTCATCAGTACTCATGTCACTCAATTTGATATCAAATCCCATCTTACCCATCATAGCTACATCAGTACGAAACTTCACACTAGTGGTACTGTTCCAAGTGGTAACGTGAGCGCAAGTAGCCTTAGCAGGATAGAAGAAACTGTAACCATATTGGATAAAAAGTCGTTCAAGAGGGTCGGTATTGTCGCTCGCCCAAAACTCGGTGAAATAACTGAGTCCTTTATAGTCGATACGCCCACTTCCTCCTGAGCACATCATCATCGGCAAATTCGGATACTTCGCCTTCACTCGTTCAAGCACACTATAGAGGCCACGCACATAATCCACGTAGAGATGCTGCTGCTTGTCTTTCAAGTAGGGTGAATAGATGTTGGTAATCGGGCTATTACAGTCCCACTTGAAATAAGCGATTCCAGGATAATCAGTCATCAATCGGTCTACGATGCCAAATACAAAATCCTGCACCTTGGGGTTCGAAAGATCCAACACAAGCTGATTGCGGAAATAGTATTCATCACGATTGGGAAGGGTAATTACCCAATCTTTGTGCTTCTCGTAAAGTTCACTCTTGGGGTTCACCATCTCAGGCTCAATCCAGATACCAAATTTGATGCCGCGTTTGGTGGCTTCATCCACCAATTTTGTTACCTTGCCCGGCAACTTGTCTTTAGTCTCTTCCCAGTCTCCAAGACCAGCATTATCCGAACTGCGAGGATACTTGTTGCCAAACCATCCGTCATCAAGCAAGAACATATCTACTCCCAGCTTCACAGCATCATCCATCAGGTTGCAAAGCTTTTCTTCATTGAAGTCAAAATAAGTAGCCTCCCAGTTATTAAGCAGAGTCATGCGATCCTTATCGCCATCACGCATCTGGTACTGGCGGGCCCAATCGTGAAAACAAAGAGATGCATGCTGAGTACCATACTGACTCAGGGTGAAGAAGAATTCAGGAGTCACAAAAGTCTCGCCTGCTCCCAATTCATACTCTGAGAAATAGGGATTGATGCCCGATATGACACGCAAGCGGCCATCTTCGTCCACTTCGAAGGTAAAACGGAAATTACCTGTCCAGCCAAGTTGGCCCAATAGAACCTGACCCTTATCTTCAGCAGCTTCTTGACCCAATGAGAGAATGAACATAGGAGGAGTGAAAAGATTGGCACGGCTACCCAATTTAGTGTCAAGCACCTTCTTGCCAAAGTTAAGAAGCGTACTGCTCATCTTGGCTTCCTTTGCCCAATTTCCACTGAATTCCGTCAAATAATATTTCCCTCCATCCAAATGGAGCAAACTGCTGGCATACTTAGCCAGTTTCACAGGTTTCTTCTCAGCATTGGTAATTTCGGTATAGGTCTTGATGATGTTCACTTCGGAATATGCCAAGAAATGCATAACCACAGTGGTCTGATAAACAGGATCACGCAAGGTAATAACAGTCTCTGTAGCTCCATCTGTTGACTTATTCGAAGAATGACTTACGTATTTCAGTAGCGTTGATGCATTCCCATCAACATGACGAACATCCAGCGCAGGCTCAAAATAATCCTCCATCCCATGTGTGAGATATGCTTCCTTTCCATTGGGGAGATACTGCAAGTCGCTCTCGAATTTGAGATGTTTACCTAGATAGGATTGATACAGACGACCGTTATCACCCACCTTGAAGACTAAATCAGTCTCGTTGGTACTAACACGAATAATCTCAGCGGCATTCACAAAAGATGCCCAAATGCATAAGACCGATACAAATAGATTCTTTAGATTCATCAGATTTGAGGTGTTATTTCTTAATTTTATGGTTTTCCAAAGCAAAGATAAGATTTTTTTTTCATGATGCAAAATTATTTATATAAATTTGCGACAGAAATCGTCACTCATGCCTTTTCTCATCTATCTAACATAGACTACGAAAAAATATGAATCATAAAATGAATGACATGAAACGTCTCTCCATCTTACTTTTCATCATTTGTCTGTCCCATACGATGAAAGCAGCAGACCAAACTGCTCGACTGGGCAAGTGGACCATTACTTATAGTGAAGCCAAAAGTGCGTTGAAAATTGTTTGCGGAAACCATACAGTTTTGGATAATGTCTGCCCGGAGGCTGCATATCAGGATGCAACAGGAAAAACTTACTATATCAGTTCCACTACCCTGCCCGCTCCCGTCATGAAGAAAGGAAGAGAAACTCTCGTGATTAACTTCCATAAAAGCGAAGACGTACAATTTACTATAGAATTCCAATTGATAGACGATTATCTCCTATGCGGTGCAAAACTATCTTCCTCCTCTTCGCTAAAGAGTAATTACCTAGCTCCCATTTGTATTAATCAGCCTTATCCTCTTTTCGCAGCCAGCGAATCAAACCGTATGCTGAAAGTTCCTTTCGACAACGACGATTTTGTACGTTATCATCAGTATCCTTTTGGTAGTGAGATGACCTCCTTCGAAGTAGGAGCTTTCTATCAGGGTGAAACTCGAGAGGGGCTCATTATTGGTTCAGTTGACCATGATCACTGGAAAAGTGGTCTTGTTGCTCGAACCTCCCTACAAGGTGATGTGGAGCGGCTTCGCGTTTATTCAGGCATGTCTCATCGAGAGACACGCGACGTGCTTCCTCATGGTTCACTCCGCGGAAACGAGATCCGTTCTGCCCGCTTTTTCATTACATATACAAAAGATTGGCGAGATGGGATGGAACAATTTGCGAAGGCTTGCTTGAAGGTGGTTCCTGGAAGGCACAATTGGACTCATGGAACACCGTTCGGATGGCAGAGTTGGGGTGTGATGTCAGACAAGAATTCTTTTCAAGTGGATGTGGCTGTCAGTAATTATTTTCATGATGTGTTGCAACCAGGTGATTTCTGCAACGAGCAAGGGAAGATTGTCATGAGCATCGATGCATGGGACAATCTCCAGGATTCCCAAAAGGATGAACTTTGTAAGATATGTAAAGCTAACAATCAAATTCCTGGCACCTATTGGACTCCCTTCTGCCTCTGGTGGGATGCTCGACGCATCATGAACAACAAACTTCCAGGACAAGACAAATACATGGCTCACGAGTGCATTCTAAAAGCAAATGGTAAATATTTGAAATACGATGGAGCTTATTGCTTAGATCCCACACACCCTGGTGTGAAAGCATGGATTGATGCAGAAATCCGCAAAATAAAGGCACATGGATTCGAGTACCTGAAAGTGGATTTTACTGACAATGGGATGATACAGGCTGATTCCTACTACAATCCTGATGTCCACACAGGTGTAGAAGCCTACAACGAAGGCTTCACCTATTTCTGCAAAAAGGCCGATGAAGGAACTCCCCTCTACATCGCTCTCTCCATCGCTCCCATTTTTCCCTATCAGTATGGTAATTCACGCCGCATAGCATGTGACACATGGGGACGTATCAAGCATACAGAATACAGCATGAACGCTATCAGTGGCGGTTGGTGGACTAGCCTCCTCTATCAGTACAACGATCCTGATCACTGCCCTCTTATTGGCAACGAGGACGCTTTGCAGACCACGCTGAGCGAGAATCGCGCTCGAATCACTAATCTGATGTGTGCTGGGATGGCCCTCGTATGTGATAATTTCGATCTGGAAGACAAATCAGGTCGAGGTGATGCCAAACTCTCACGTGAGCGGGCTCCTCAGGTGATGATGAATCGTGAGGTAAACGCTGTGGGGCGTTTAGGCCGTTCATTCCGTCCCATCTATGGTTACCAGGAATTTCAGGGCAAGCATGAGGGAGCCGAGAACTTTTTCCAGTTAGATACGGAGGAATGCACCTATGTGGCAGTCTTCAATTACGGAAAGCAGCCCCTTCAAGGGACTTTGCCTTTGAAACTGTTGGGATTAAAATCTGTATCTGAAGGGTACGAATTATGGACACAAACAAAATTGGCATCCATCACAGAGGTATTTACATATGATGTCCCCGCAATGGATGCCAGACTGTATAAATTAGTCATTCCGTAAGAAGGATGGTTGTAACGGAGTCCTTCGGCCTCCCTCCAATATCAAATCAACTATTTATACAGATTGATTTCCGATAACTGGATTCTCGTATCTTTTTGCATTTTCAGAAACTCAAATTTGTAGAAGCGGAAACTTGCAGCATCCTTTACCTTGAAGGTGTATTCTTGTTCGTTTTCGTCACGCATTGTCCAGTTGAATTTTCTTTCATCCAGCTTTGTCCAATTCTTCTGATCGTTGCTACCTGAAACACGCCAATCCAAAGGATTACGACCTGGATAATAGTATGAATCTTCTGCAGACACCAGTCCATACTGTCCCAGTTTGATAGGTTCCTTGGTAGAGACAATAACAGTGTAAGGCAAATCACTGGCATGATCATAGCACCACTTCGTATAATAATGTCCATCTGTCAACATCTCAACCGATTCGTCATCGATATTAGATGGTCCATCCACCAACTGAATCTTCTCTCGTGTATATTCTTTCTTTTCCTCAGTTTGAGCCACTGCACTCGTCGAGATTGTCATCACAGCCAAGCCAGCAAGCAGAATTCTCATCATACTTTTCATGTCCATTTTTGTTAATTTTTCATTGCAAAGATACAATTCTGGATGGTAATATCCAAAGTTTTTGTATAACTTTGTCTTCAAAAGTTGATTTTTATGGAAAAGTTTACTGATAATTTCCCTCTTGCACAAGAAATTCTGACTCGTATGGTAGAATTGGGGAAGACTCTCTCCACCGCTGAGAGTTGCACCAGCGGACGTATTGCTGCCGCCCTTACCCAGGTGAGTGGAGCCTCTGATTATTTTCAAGGAGGATTGGTGGCTTATCAGGATCATCTGAAGGTCCGCTATTTGGAGGTTCGTCAGGAAGACATCGATGCGTATGATGTGGTCAGTCAGCCTGTGGTGGAGCAAATGGTTCGAGGAGCTTGCCGTCTCTTCCACTCCGATTATGCCATTGCTTCAACTGGATATGCTGGAACGGGAGCCAACGGAATACCTTCAGGAACCATCTGGATTGGATGGGGTTCGACTCAAGAGGTTCTTTCAATTTGTTTTACTCAGGATGAAGGGCGCGAACTGAACACGGTTCATGCCACAACACGAGCTTTGGAGTGTTTCTTGCGATTTATCAGTAATTGAAATTTACCTCAGCACGATTTCAAGCCCATCGTATGCCGCCTTGAGTGGAGCAGGAAGATTGGCATCCAGTTCGGCTTGTGTCCCATGTAGAGATCGAGCCATATGTGTCAGATACACAGGTTGATCAGGTTTAGGATTGTATCTATTGGTTAAAGTCAACACATCTACCGTTCTCGCCACCAATGCCACGCTGCTGTGCGTATAGAGTCGGAAGTCCTTTTCGTATTCCATCCCCATCGTAGCCTCCATTACCAGCGCCGTGATTCCCTTTCCTGGCACATGGGCATCGATGCCTGCCATCCTTGCCGCCACAGCTGGAACTCCACCCGTATCTGTTGCATAAAGCAACCTTACTTCTCCTTTTTCTACCAAATAAATCAATGCCTGTTCACGCATATAACTGGTGGCGTGATTGGCAGGTAAAGGAGTGAACGTGATGTCGCCCAACGGGATAGGTTGGCCCGTACAGACAGGTATCACCAGCGGCATTTCTTTTTCCAGTTTCTTCGAAGCAGCAAGGAAACTCTTCTCTGCCTGATCCCACCACGTCTCGCTCACGTAAGCTGTTCGGATCCCCAGCGTTAAAGCAGCTTCAGCATTGAAATGATCACCATGTGAATGGGTGTAGAAGATAATCTCAGGCTTCAGCCCCTCAGGAACCATATCCATTGCTGTCTTCGTGAAGTCTATCAGGATGCGATTGTCCAGCAACACGCTCGAGAGTCTGCGCAGTTCGCCTCGCTCATCTCTCCCGTTCCAATCTGCTGCCCCAGTTCCCAGGAAACGCAGTCGCAAACCATTCTCCGCCTCTTCGTCGTTAGAAGGTAGCGGATTTGCTTTCAGTTGACTCGCCACCAAAGCTGTGGCAGAGGCAGCTATGAAATTCCGTCTGTTCATTGTCTTTCATGCTTTATTTCAAGGCAAAATAACATAATATTTTTGAATTTTCAAAATCCCATGCTGCCTTTCTGAGGGATTATTGCTACATTTGCAACCAGATTACTCAACTCATAAGGATAATATGATACAATTCCAGTGCGATTACAACGAAGGATGCGCCCCTGAGATCCTAAAGCGTCTTGCTGAAACCAATCTCGAGCAGAACGAAGGATACGGAATGGATGCTCATTGCAATCATGCCCGCCAGCTTATCCTGCAGGCTTGCAAACTCACAGCCCAAAAGGCCGACGTTCACTTTTTGGTAGGAGGCACACAAGCCAATGCTACCGTCATCTCTTCCATCCTCAAAGCTCATCAGGGGGTTGTAGCAGCTCATACAGGCCATATTGCCGTTCACGAAACGGGAGCCATCGAGCATTCTGGCCATAAAGTGATTGCTCTGCATGCCCACAACGGTCTCATCACAGCCCAACAAGTACGCCAAGTCCTCCATTCCCATTTCAGTCAGGATGAACCTGAGCACATGGTCCAACCAGGTATGGTTTATATCAGTTATCCCAGCGAGTACGGCACGCTCTATTCACGTCAGGAACTCCTTGACATCCGCAAGGTTTGCTCTGACTACCAGATTCCGCTCTTCGTTGATGGTGCACGTCTGGGATACGGTCTCGCCAGCTACCAGAGCGACATCACCCTACCCCAACTGGCCCACATCGCTGACGTCTTCTATATTGGAGGCACCAAGCAAGGTGCTCTCTTTGGCGAAGCTATCGTCATCACCAACGATGCCTTCAAACGCGATTTTCGCTACCACATAAAACAAGGTGGAGGCATGTTGGCAAAGGGTCGTCTATTGGGCATACAATTCGAGGAACTCATGCAGAATGATCTCTATCTGCGTCTTGCCCGTCATGCTAATGAACAGGCTCTCCGCATCCGTGATGCCTTGATCAGAAAAGGATATCCTCAGGCAGTCCCCAGCCCTACCAACCAGCAATTCTTCACCCTGCCCAACGATCACATCCAGCGTCTTCAGCAGCAATTCATTATCAGCGTCTGGGAACCCGTCGATGACTCCCACACCACCGTCCGTTTCTGCACCAGCTGGGCTACCCAGCCTCACAATGTTGAACTGCTTATCCAAGCGATAGAGAGGTTGTAATCCTCCCACCCTCTCTCATGCTGAAACCAATCAGGCTCTCATTTACGCCTCTTACATATCCCATCCTTTTTTTTCAAGCTCAAGACATTATAAACGTCCAAGATAAAAAGATATTCCTGATGTAACAGAATAAATATTTTAGTTATAAATACTTTCTGAAGAACTTAAACATGAAATGATGAGAAAAGGTATATTTGCCAGTCTGGTGTTACTGATGTGCCAATCTATAATGGCTGAGGGAGATTTCGTGCTGAGAATAAATAACGGAGAGATTGAGCGTACTATAACATGCTTCGAAGGGCATGTGGAGGGAACGGAGTACAGACTCAAGGATTCGGGTAGTTTCATAAAACCATCCAAAGAATTTTCCTTTCTGGCAAACGACACGCAATATTCAGGACAGAGCAATTGGACTGATTTTCAAGTGAGAGACACCACCACGACAACTGGAGGTCAGGGACAAATTTTATCCTTTCTGAACCAGGAAAAGACACTTGGTGTGGAACTCTCCTACCTGACATTCCCTGGTTTGCCTTTGGTGAGTAAAAAACTGACGGTAAAGAATCTGGGGCAGGACGACGTGAAGCTGGAAGGAGTGAGCGTAGAGAATCTGACACTGATGCAGAATCCCATCAATTCTTGGGTAATGGGGAAATACGGAAGATACCAGAACTTGGGCTCCTTCTGCGGCGGATGGGACGATCCGCTTGTCATTGTCCACGCTAATGAGCATGGATACGGAATGGCTGTGGGGAACGAGGCAGTAGGCATCGTGAAGCGCACGGAAGTCTTTCAAGACGGCCAAACGATGGAGGCGGGCGTCACCAAGCCCGAATCCCCCTACCCCTTTCGCCGCTGGCTGAAGAAGGGACAGCAATGGAGTAGCGAGCCGGTTTTCACCGCTATCTATGGGAACTGGGACTTCGACCCTCAGCACATCGTGAACACCGCTGTACAGAAATACGTAAGACTCCACATGGGAGTTCGTATCGAGCAAATCGAGCATAAACCGATGTTCGTGTACAACACATGGATTCCCTTTACTCATAACATCAACGACGAACTTGTGAAGCAGCTGGCCAAGGCTGCCGCCGAATGTGGTGTCCAAGAATTCATCATCGACGACGGCTGGCAGATGGGACACGGAAGTTCCGATATGAAAGGGGAAAAAAACAGTGAACGACTGGGCAGTGGATACTGTAAAGTTCAAGGGCGGACTAAAGCCTACTTTTGACTACATCAAGTCGCTGGGCATGAAACCTGGATTGTGGATAAGCCTGGCACGAATCGACGCTAACAGCGAAGTGGTGAAAGACAAACCTCAATGGATTATCCGCGACAGAAATGGAGACATCTCAGACCTGCATACCTCTAGTTCAAACAACCGTACAGCCTGCATGGGAACAGACTGGTACGACTACATCCGTGATGTGACACTTCATTTCGTGAACGATTACGGGCTGAGCTACCTGAAATTGGACCTCGCCATTGTAACAAGCGCCTACGTATATGATACGGAACACACGGGATGCTACGCCACAGACCATCCTTACCACCGCGACCATGAAGAGTCATACGATGTCATCTATAGTCGTGCCATGCAACTCTTCGACGAGTTACACGAGAAAGCCCCCAATTTGTTTATCGACTGCACCTTCGAGACGGCAGGAAAGATTCATCTGATGGACTATGGAATCGCCAAGCATGCCGATGGGAACTGGCTCAGTAACGTTGGGGGATGGGCTCAGAGTGCCAATCTACGCGTTCGCAACTTGGCATGGGGCAGATCGCCTGCACTACCTGCAACATCGCTCGTTATTGGTAATCTGACGATGGATAGCGAAAATCATATCCTAGCATTGAAATCGCTAGCAGGAACGTTGCCTATCATGCTGGGCGATCCCAGAAAGTTGAGTAGCGAGGAAAGAAAAGAATTCCGCCGCTGGACAGACTGGCTGAAGGAACTGGAGAAACAACACGGTTTTATGTCTTTCCGCCAGGATCTGCCTGGTTTCGGAGAACCTGCCACAGGCTTCTGGGATGGTTTTGCCCGCATCAATGTGGACACGCAAAGCGGAGGCATCATAGGTGTGTTTCGCGAGAATGCAGCAGAGCTCTCGCGAACAGTAACCGTACACGACCTGAACCCCGATGCCAAATATGACATTCTCTGCGGTCCCGATAGAAAGAAAGTCGCCACACTCACTGGCAAGGAGCTGGAAGAAAAAGGCTTCTGCGTCCAACTGGAGAAACGAAGGGACGGAAAACTCTACGAGATAACAAGAGTGGATAACTGACTCCTGAACCATAGAGTTACTTGTAGCGATTGCAAAGTCGACGCGTGGCAATCAAGGTTTCAACACGTCGATTTTACAATTCTCACGTGTGGGATTTGAGGTTTCAACGTGTTGAGTTCGGAAGTTTATACTCCAAGGAAAATGCTATCCTGGTCGCTTATAGGAGAATGAACAGTGGGCACCATCGTTGTCCTGAGCGTTGAGAGTCCACTGGAGAGGTCTCTCCTCTCCTTCTTTCAAGGGATAGTTGAAGAAATATTCGCTCTGATGGATGGTGGCTACAGCATGATCCTCGCTAAGGCGGAGCTGAACATACCCTATGTCTCCCCAATAACCTGTCGATGGTAAACACATGGTGCGCAGGATACCACGCTTCCCCCATTGAAATACAGTGCTATCCGTGCGCCAACGATGCTCGTGGCCAAAAAGATAGCCACAACAAGAGGGACAGTCGCGCAGAACAGGCAGCACCTTTGTCTCCTCGATAGAGTGGTGAGAAGCAACAAAGACAGGTTTCTTATAGTTGCGCAGAGTATCACGAAGCCAATCCATCTGCTCTTGGTTGATAGAACCAGGCGTGATCCACTTCCCCAAGTCAGGGGATTCCTGCAAAGAGTCGAGCACGATAAAGTCAGCCCGAGGGGTCTCAACAACGAAAACCATACGGTCGAAAAGGCGCGTGGTTACAGCCTTTTCAGGGAACACACGGGCGAAGTTCTCCCTACGGTCATGATTCCCCATTCCCAACGTGACCTTGATGCCAGCTTCTTCCAAAGGTGCCAGCACCTGACGGGCACATTCATAATCCTCGAGATGCCCATACAGGTTCGCCAAGTCGCCCAGTCCGATCACATTGCGCGGCAGGGGCTTCATAGACAAAACCTCGTTCACCACGCGTGTCAGATAGCCTGGCGTGTGGCTATTGGGCAAGACGTGCATATCGCTGATCAGGATGACAAAATTTTCATCAAACTTGCCAGAGACCTTCTTCCGCCTCTTGGGACTCATCATATTGGCCAGAGGAGAGGCGTTCATACTCAGCATGGAGCCCTGCAAACCGATAGCGGCCAAGCCGCCAAGGAAAGTTCGTCGATTCATGATACCTTGATATCTAAATAGTTGTCGATCCGTTTCGCCTCACACTCGTCCCTCGCCCCTCTCTTCAAGAATCTTGAAGAAAGGCAGCTGAGACGAGTAGAGTTTACCGCTACTTGAGTACTTCGTCAGAAATACGATCGAAATACTGGAGACACTTGCGGATATCTGGAACCGAGTTCATCCAGTTTGCCTCATATTCCACAGCAAGGTAGCCCTTGAACTTCGTGTCGCGCAGATAGTTCAGGATGGGCTTCAGCTTGAGACAACCTGTACCCCAGATGACATCAGTCTGCTCTGCCTCGCCCTCACGTTTGGCCGCGATGTCCTTAAAGTGGAAAGTGATAAGACGATCGCCCAGCTTGCGCAGACACTCCATTTCATCCAATCCCTGACGATTCCAATGACCGATGTCGGCACAACTGCCTATCCCCTTGGCACGCCCCTGGATGTATTGCAACAATGCATCAGGATTCCAATAAGTAGAAGGGCGAGGATGATTGTGAACAGCTACCTTGATGCCATACTTCTTGGAGAGTGCCTCTACGTGATTCCACAACTTAGGATCCGGCTCGCAGGTCACGTAGTCCATCTTCATTGCCTTGGCCATCTGAAAGAATTTCGTCCAATCCTCCTCTTTATCAGAGCCATAAACTCCTGAGCCTACGATCTTCACTTCTCGACGTGATGCCTCACCTTTGATCTGTTTCAACGTCTGTGCATCCAACTCAGGTCCGAAAGAAAGGTCGCCATATCCTTCTCCCAACTTGTGACCTGGATAGACTTCGATGTACTTGATACCCAATTCCTGGCACTTGTCGAGAGCCTCCATCAAGGTAAACATGTGGAAAGTATAGGACTGCATGGCTATCTTCCATCCTGCCTTCTCAGCCTTCGTCTTGGCTTGCAACCCTGTGCTGACTAATATCATCAGGCCACAGAGTAAAAATAATTTCTTCAGCATAAATAATAATTAGGTTAGTGGGTGATTAATCTTTTGGCATATCAGGCAACGTGAAGCCGTTGTGATAGGTATGTTTGATCCATTCCTCTGCCATCTCAACAGCATTGAAATCTGCAAAGCGGCGGTCGAAAGTCGGATTACCATCTGTCACGCTGAATGCATCGTAGTTCACAATCTTTATCTTATCGTTCGCAGAGATATTAGTGAAGCGCATGTTCTCACCGTCCCATTGCAGCTTCCTGTGGAGGCCATAAAGTCCAGCCAGACGAACGGCTATCACACCCATGTCCACCATTTCCGTGAAGGGACCTGAGAATTGGAAGTTAGAAGAGGCTTCTACGCGATTCTCTGGACTTTCCTTACAGGCACGAATCCAATCCTGCTCGTGAGCGTTGGTGTCCCAGATATTGCCCGTTCCGCCAGGCACTCGGCGCAAGGTGGGAGTCGGCTCTTTCCAGCCCTCCATCCTCTTCTTAGGCAGCAAGGTCGGATCCATTCCATAGCAACCTGTCAGGATCTTTCCCTTTGTACCAATGAAGAGCAATCCTCCGTTCTCGTCACCCATCATATCACCATCCTCCAACTCGTCTGGACGAGGAGGCATCAGGCCGCCATCGTACCAAGTTACCTTTACCTCAGGCATCTTTACCTTGCCCTTAGGAGCACGAGCCGGGAAGGTATAGGTAATCATCTCAGCGTATGGAGGCGAATAGAGGTTGCTCAAGGTGGAACTGGCAATCACGTCAGTGGGATAACCCAGATTGAGAGCCCAGCACACAGGGTCCATGATGTGGCAAGCCATATCGCCCAACGCACCTGTTCCGAAATCGTACCATCCACGCCAGTTCCAGGGAAGGTAAACGGGATTGTAGGGACGCTTCTCGGCAGGACCTAACCAGAGATCCCAAGCCAGCGTGTCAGGCACAGGAACTTCTTCGGTAGGCAGATTCAAACCTTGAGGCCAAATGGGACGATCCGTCCAGCAATGAACCTCCTTCACCTCACCAATCACGCCTGACCAGATCCATTCCGATATACGACGGCACCAGTCAAAAGAATTACCCTGATTACCCATTTGGGTTGCCACCTTGTATTTCTTTGCCAATTTGGCAAGCAAACGGGACTCATAGACTGAGTGGGTCAAAGGTTTCTGGCAATAGACATGCTTACCCAGCGTCATCGCATGGGCTGTCACACCTGCATGGGTATGATCAGGAGTAGCCACCATAATGGCATCGATCTCCTTACCCATCTGGTCGAACATCACGCGCCAATCCTTGAATTTGCGGGCATTGGGATAGTCCTTGAAGGTTTTGTCGGCATATCTCCAATCAACATCACAAAGAGCCACGATATTCTCTGTGGCCATGTTATGGAGATTACGTCTTCCCACACCGCCGATACCTACTCCGGCAATGTTCAGTTTATCACTTGGGGGCACGTGGCCAAAGCGTCGTCCCAGTATCGTGTTAGGTACGATCATCATGCCCAATGTGGCAGCCCCCGTTGTCTTGATGAAACTCCGTCTTGATATGTTCTCACTCATAGCGTATTTGTGTTTAATATGGTTTTTTTCATGCCAAAAATAAACATTTTTCACCAAAGAGACAAATTTTGGAGAGAAGAATTACAAGATAAATGAATTATCATTAACTTTGTAATCAAATCTGCAAATGTTTTGTCCACAATGATGAATTCTAAAATGCGTCTTGTTCGTTTATCATTCATAGCGATGCTTGCAATCGGCCTATCCTCCTGCTCAGGAAATGGCGACACGAAAAAAGAGCATTCTGAGAAAGAAAACACGACAGAGGAAAGTACCTTGGGAACCATCATTGCCAATATGCAATCCCAACTTCCCATCAACTGTGGAGACGGACTCTTCCTGAACGCGATAGAGCAAACAGGAGATCAGGTCAGGTTTGTGTGTTCGATAGATGGCAATCAAATTGATTTCAGCGCCTTTGCCTCAGCAATGCAGATGAATCAGGAATCCTTCCTCTCCACGATGCGTTCAACTGACGAATCCATCGATCTTCTCTGCCTCGCCATCAAGGGAACAGGAAAGGAACTCGTATTCCGTTTCAGAAACACATCAGAACCCACGTACTTCGATTTGACGTACCCCAGCGCGAAACTGTAGCCGTCCTTCTGGGACTGATAATTTCAATACAACGATTATTCATTTAGAAAAAAAACTGAACGAAAATGACTAAAGTATTTCTTATCTACCTGATAGCAATCAACGTAATAACTTTCATAGTTTACGGAATAGATAAATGGAAAGCCAAGAACGACATGTGGCGCATCCCTGAATCAACCCTGCTGGTTATGGCGGCCTTAGGTGGCAGCATAGGTGCTTGGATGGCAATCCAAACTTTCCGCCATAAAACACAGCACTGGAAATTCAACATCGGAGTACCTGTCATCCTGCTTCTTCAGATAGCATTCGTTTTCTGGATGCTATCAAAATAAGATGCGATTCTTGTCTCTAACCCAAAAAGAAAATGGAGAAACAACAAACCAAAATAAAGGAACGCACGCGAGTAAGACTGGAAGAGCCACGCCGCTTTCGCGTCATCCTGCACAACGATGACTTCACCACAATGGACTTCGTGGTGATGATCCTGAAGAACGTTTTCTTCAAGGATGCAGGAGAGGCAGAAAGGCTGATGATGGAGGTACACAAGAAAGGACAGGCTGTAGCAGGTATCTATCCAAAAGACATTGCGATGAGCAAGATGCAGAAAGCTACCCGCATGGCTCGAGAATCAAACTTTCCATTAAGACTAACATGTGAACCTGAAGAGCTATGATGGAACAAACCAAGTACCTACAGGATGCAATAAACCAGGCTATACTGCAAGCAAAATCAGACCGCGTGGAGTTCGTTTGTCCTGAACACTTGCTGGTGGGACTGATGTTGCAAGAACCTTTCAAACACTCGCTCTTTTATGAATCAGGGGCAGATGAGAAAGTGTTCACAGAATCCCTCTACGCCTATCTTGCCCACATGGAGCGTGTGCCGCAAGGTATCCGTTATGAACTGATGCTCTCAAGCCAGATGAATCGCATGATGAGTACTGCACTGGAGTATGCCATTGGGGCAGAAGCCGCCCATTTGGATGTTCCACACGTAGTAAATGCTATGCTTTATCTGGAGGACAGTATGGCACACGACCTGATAGAAAAGACCATTCAATGCAGCAAGGGCGAGTTGATAAGCTCCTTGACAGATGCCTACGAGTGGGAAGCCGATATGGATGAAATGTTTGAAAGCGAGGAAACAGGACAAGAACCTTGGCGTCAGTTCGTGACCTGCATGAATGATCATCTTGCGGAACGTAATCCCCTCATCGGACGACAGGATGAACTGGAACGGACCATACAGGTTCTCTGTCGACGAGAGAAGAACAATCCGCTTCACGTAGGAGAATCAGGAGTGGGAAAGACAGCTATCGTGTGGGGGCTTGCTGCCTTGTTGGAAAGCAGGAAAGTGCCTGAACGATTACGAGGGTTCCATATCTATGAACTGGACCTCGGAAGCCTGATTGCAGGTGCTCAGTTCCGTGGTGACTTCGAGAAACGCCTGAAGGCTATCATGGAAGGCATCCAAAAAGAGGGAAACGCAATTGTTTACATCGACGAAATACACAATCTGGTGGGTGCCGGACAAAGTGGCGAGGGAGCAATGGATGCCTCCCAGATGCTGCGACCCTACATGGAGGATGGCAACATTCGATTCATTGGCAGCACCACGTACCAGGAGATGAACAGATACATGAACAAGCAACGTGGTCTGATGCGACGATTCCAACAGATAGACATTCTGGAGCCTTCGAAGGAAGAAACAGTGAAAATCCTGGAAGGATTGCAGAAGAAATATGAGCAATACCATCATGTGGAATACGAGGAAGGAGTGATGGAATATGCTGTTGAGATGAGTGCCAAATACATCAGTGACCGCTATCTGCCCGACAAGGCGATTGACCTGATAGACGAGGCTGGAGCGATGGCTGAGTTGAAAAACAAACGGAAACGGATAAGCAAACCATCCGCCATAGGCAAGAAAGAAATATCGGACGTGCTGACAAAGATTTGCAAGATCAATGCAGAAGCACTGAAGAGCGACGACAACAGCAAGCTGCAGAACCTCACCAAGCGAATGATGAAGCAAATCTACGGTCAAGACGAAGCAATACGACAAGTGGTGACCAGCGTGGAGATGTCGAAAGCAGGACTACTGGATGAAGACAAGCCCCTGGCCTCACTGCTCTTTGTAGGTCCAACAGGCGTTGGGAAAACTGAGGTGGCAAAAGTGCTGGCTAAGGAACTGGGTATCGAGTTGGTTCGTTTCGACATGAGTGAATACACCGAAAAGCATACGGTGGCAAAACTGATTGGCTCGCCCGCTGGATACGTGGGATACGAAGACGGAGGACTTTTGACAGACGCAATCCGCAAGAATCCCAACTGCGTGCTCCTGCTGGACGAGATAGAAAAGGCTCACAGCGATATCTATAACATCTTGTTGCAAGTAATGGATTATGCCCGACTGACAGACAATCGAGGCAACAAGGCGGATTTCAAGAACGTGATCGTGATTATGACGAGCAACGCAGGAGCACAGTTTGCTGGTCAAGCATCGATAGGTTTCGGAAAAGGAATGAGTGCTGGTGAAGCTATGCTGCAACAAGTGAAGAAAACCTTCAAGCCAGAATTCATCAACCGACTATCAGGTACAGTAGTCTTCAACGATATGGACCGCACGATGGCCAAACTGATTCTGGACAAGAAACTCAATCAACTGAAGGCAAAACTGAAGGTAAAGAATGTGCAGATGAAACTCAAACCCCGAGCTTTTGACTTCCTGCTCGAGAAAGGTTTCACCCGTCAGTATGGTGCTCGAGAAATGGATCGAATAATCCGCAAGTTGCTCTCTCCTCTACTGATGAATGAAATCCTATACGGATCATTGAAAGAGGGCGGAACCGCCATCATAAATCTAAAGGATAATATATTGGTATTGAATTGATTATGATATTTGGTCTAAATAAAGAGATTAGCTTCCCCAATCCATGTTATGGTGACCCAGACGGATTGCTTGCAATAAACGGAGACCTGAGTACTGAGCGATTGCTGCTGGCTTATTCTCACGGCATCTTCCCTTGGTATTCCTTCCGAGAAGGAGTGATTCAATGGTGGTGCCCAATGGACCGATTCGTCATTTTCCCTAATGAGATTCATGTCTCTCACTCAATGCGGACACTGCTCAACAAAAGGAAATACAAATGCTCCATCAATGCCGCTTTCGAACAGGTGATAGAGAACTGCAGCAAACTACGTATTAAGGATAAAGGAGCATGGTTGGGACCTGACATGATGGAAGCCTACATCCGACTCCATAAGCAAGGACATGCAGCCAGTGTAGAAGTTTGGGAGGAAGAGAAGTTGGTAGGCGGACTCTATGGAGTAACATTAGGGCGATGCATCTTCGGCGAGAGTATGTTCTCGCTGGTCCCTAATGGCAGCAAGATAGCTCTGATTCATTTGGCACGCATCATGGAATCCATAGGGGGAGTTATGATTGACTGCCAGTTCGAGACACCTCATCTGAAGTCAATGGGTGGCCGTCACATCAGTTACGACGAATACATGAGTTACATAAATATGAAATGAGATGAAAAAGACAATGTTGCTTTGTGCTGCCGTGCTAAGCATGACGGCATGTGATTCACAAAAAAAGAGTGAGACAGAAGAGACAGCGCCTAAGAAGATTCTGGTGCTGTATTATTCACAAACGGGTACTACGAAAGCGGTGGCTGAAGAATTTCAGCAGAAGTTGGGAGCCGACATCGAGGCTATCTCTGTTGAGAACGACTACACAGGTAACTTCCAAGAAACCATCGATCGATGCATGAAGGAACGCGAGACAGGAGAACTGCCTATCCTAAATCCGCTGAAGGCAAATCTGGATGACTACGACGTAATCTTCCTGGGCTATCCCATCTGGTTTGGCACATATGCGCCTCCCATCAAGACCCTTCTGAAGGAAATCAATCTGGAAGGCAAAGAGATCGTCCCCTTCTGCACCTTTGGAAGTGGTGGACTCTACTCCAGCATCCAAGACCTGGAAAGTGAGCAACCAGACGCTGAGATCCTGCCCGGATACGGCGTACGAACTGCTCGAGTGGAGAAAGCTCCTGATGAAATTGATCGTTTCCTGAAGGAAAACGGATACATCGAGGGTGAAGTGGATCCTCTGCCCGAGTATTCAGAGCAAGTGGCTGTTACTGAAGAGGATGTGAAAATCTTCGATGCAGCTTGCGGCAACTATCAGTTCCCCTTGGGCACACCCGTTACCGTAGGACTCCGAAAGACTCCCACCGGCACCGATTACCTGTTTACCGTAAATGCGAAAGGACCTAACGGTTCAGAGAGCACATCGAAAATATATGTGACCGTAGACGATGAGGAAGGGGCAGTACCTGAGTTCACTCAAGTGGTAAGGTAAGAAACCTTCCATTCCTTTCTTCAAAAATCCCGCACAAACAAACATGTCCTCTGGCTTACCAGAGGACATGTTGTATATAAGAACTTTTTGCGAAATCTCTGATATTCCAACGAAAGGAAACCTACTCCAGCGAATATTCCACCGTGTTCACTACGCGTACCTTCTTAATATATGGTGTATTGGCATCACGGTCGTCGATAGAGAACTGACCCTGAGAAGCCGAGAAGATCTTACCCAACTTGCTGCCAGAATCCTCAGCAAACTTCTCTGCTGTAGCTCTGGCATTCTTAGTTGCCTCCTCCACCATCTCAGGCTTGATTGTGTTTAAGCCCGTAAACTGATAATCCACTCTATTCTCGCCATATTCATCACCTGTGACGGCAATGCCCGTCTTCATCAACTCCGACTGACGACGCATTAAACCACGCACACGGTCCACATCGCTACTGGTTACCGTAATGACACTCTTGGCCTTGTAGCGATAGTTCATAATCTCGTTCCCATAATTGTCAGCCTGGCGATCGGTGATAGTAGGCGAATTCACACTAATCTCATCCTCCTTGATGCCGCCTGCCTTCAGGAAAGAAATCACAGCCTGATTCTTACGCTCAATATTCTCGTACATCACGGCAGGATCATTTCCTATCTCCTTGTAAACCAGTGGCCAAATGACCTTGTCCGCCTTTACCTCACGCTCAGCAAGTCCCTTGACGCAGACCCTACGGTCATGATCCTTGAACCCCAAGATTCCACTACGAAGAGTGAAACCCATAACAATCATACCCAAAGCAATGATAATTGCAGAGAGAAGCATTTTATTTTCTTTCATGACACACTATAATTTAATGTTTTTGAAATGAAGTTAGTAACTCTGTCGATTTATTTTTGGCAAAGATAGATAAAAACACATATTCCACCGCTCGATAAGAAAAGGAAAGTTCGCAATCATGAGCGCAATTTTCAGAAATTTAAGACTATGAAAGGAATTATCACACAATTTCCGCTATCAGGATAGGACTTTCCCACATACATTAGAAAGAGGAAGAACTGATTGCATCAAATCAGACGCTAATACGATATTTTTGACTGATATGAGCAACATGAATAGGATTTTTTTGTAAATTTGCAGTATAAAACAAGCAAAACATACCGTTATGAGAATACCTGGAAACCAGCGTAAGATATTGGTCGCAGCAGCCGTTTGTCTAACACTTATCGCAACGGCAGCTACCACAAACTCCTTCTACCTGTGGAGCAAAGGCATCTTTACCAGAGTCAATCTGACAGAAGCTTCTTTTAGCGATAATGGGAAAGTGATCAACATCAACGGCGAAAGTTATCAAGTGAGCAAGATAGACAGTATCACTCTGGCTGCCACCAGCCCGAAGGCTCCCAAAACGGTTATCGACTTCAACTCCAGCACAGTCAATCAGCTGACGGTCATCTCGATGGGTAACAACTCGCATAGCTATCGCATCAAGACAACAGGAACGGACCCTTTCCTCTACACCAACAACCTGCGGCGTGCCCTGCCCGCTGACTCCAGCGTGTTTGACTTCGAGTATCGCCTGATCAGCAATCAGCCTATCAAGCTGAAAGCCTATTTCGCGAATCCAGTTTCCGAGTCGCGTTCTAAGGTATTGGGGGAATTGGAGCCTACAAACCTGTGGACACGGGTCAGTTTCGACGTTTTCCTGGAGCGTGAGGAACTGGAATGGGGAAAAGCCGGCGACTGTCTGCGTCTCGATCCTGGAGATTATGCCGACGTCACCCTGGAAATCAGATTCATGTACTTCCGCAGTGCCAATGAGGAAGAACTGGCTGCACGCCAAGAATTTCAAGCTTCCAAGCAATACATCGATAATGGGAATGTTCGCATGGGCGTAGACATGAAACACGGCGGCAGCGTCTTCTACTTCGCGCTCTCTAAGGATCAGAAGAACCTGCTCAACCATTTCGATGAAGGGCGCTTCATCCAGCAGTCCTATTATGGCGAGAGGGACGGAAGCAAGTGGAACGGCCAAGACTGGAAATGGAATCCTATCCAAGGCGGTGGCTGCAACGGCACGACTTCCCAGGTTCGCAGCAGCGAGATCACCGAAACCAGTATCCATGTGGTATCCATCCCTGTCCACTGGGCTTACAGCTACCTGATGCCTGAGCTGGAAATGGAGGAAATGATCACGCTGGAGGACAATGTGGCCCATATCAAATACATCTTCCGCAACAACGGCGAAAATGCTACGAGTCACCCCAGCACCCATCAGGAGATGCCTGCCGTATTCATCGACTACAACTATGCCCACATGAAGTACTACAAGGGAAGCAAACCCTGGACCAATGATGAGCTGACGGATGTAGTACCAGGTTGGCCGAACGAGTATCACAACCGCACGGAAGAATGGTCTGCCTACGTGAATAATGCCGACTACGGAATAGGCGTGTACACACCAGGCACCTTCAACACTACTGCCTACCGCTACGGCAATGGAAGTTCTCCAGGCGAAAGGGGTTCTGACTGCTCCTACTTCGCTCCTCTTCGCCAATTCGCAATCTCGAAGGGCGACGTGATTGAATATGATGTCTACGTGACTATCGGCACCATCGAGGAAATCCGATCACGCTTCTACGAAATTCATAACAGGCAGTAAGGGAAAAAGGACCTTAGGAACTTTCCAATACTTCCTGTACCGCTGTCTTATACTTACGCGAGATAGGAAGCCGAAGGTCGCCTAACACAATATTCTCACCTTCGCGTCCTTGGCAGGCAGAGATGCGGACAAGATAGGAACGGTGGATGCGGAGGAAGTCACGCCCCAGAAGATTAGCCCATACTGAGATAGGACGCTTATTGCGATAGCGACGGCCATCTGTGGCATGAACCCAAGTTTCTGTGTCGCAACTCTCCACATAAAGAATCTCCTGAGGATGGAGCGTTACAGGTTGGCGGTCGCTGGTGAAAGTTATCGTCTCCTCAACCTCAGGCAAACGCTGCTCAATCATGCGGCTAAAGAAATAATCGCCTGCAATTATCAGCAGAAGTATGGCCAGCAGGAAGACAGGATTAAGCATTATGGGAGGCACACCCAGTTCAGCGCTAACCAATTGACGGTGAAAAGCCAGGATAAAGGTATGTGCCAAATGAACGGCAAGGAAAGCCAGCGTGAGAATGAACAGCGTAAGAAAGAACACATCCCGTATTCCCTGCCATCTGGAGGTAAAACGTATTTGGGCCAAAAGATAACGGAACAACACGGCTACAGGTAAAAGCGAACTGGCGAGGAACAAAGCATCAGGCAACGCGTAACCCGTGCTACAAACGATAACGGCAAAAAGAAGCAGCGCCGCAGTCCAATACGAAAGAATAAGTGTAATACGTTTCATTTCGACAACAAAGATAATACTTTTCCACCGTTCAAAAGCCATTGCGGGACCACAAAATCCCATTATAGAGGGTTTCGGCAACGGAAGGAAGGGTTTTAACAGCCTCAAAATTTGGCCTCTGCTCCATATTGCTGTACCTTTGCACCAGCAGCTGCAAACAAGATGTTTAACTGATAAAAAAAATGATTATGACAGCAATTTCTGATTTCTTTATGATGGGCAACCCTCTGTGTATGTCTGCTTTGACTCTTTTGTTAGCCCTGCTTTTCCTGGCAGCATGGAAAGCTCCTGCATGGGTTCGTAACATTGGACTTATCGCACTGGCCTGCGGAGTCCTTTTTGGCGTGTTTGGCGTCTATCAGATGTTTGGCGTTCTTCAGGAGGGGATGCAGGAGACACTTAACACAATGCAGGAGACAGGCGATGTCTCTCCCTCCGATTTAGATCTCTCCCCCGTTATCTATGGCGGTTACAAGTGTGCTCTCGTCCCCGTTATCTACGGCCTCATTATCTTTATCATCTCACTCATCATCCACCTCTGCCAGAAGCCGAGAATATAAAAGTGTGGAAGTACAATCTCCCCCAAAACGTCAGTTTGTCATTTTGTCGTTTTGTCGTTTTGTCATTTCCAGTCTGCGAGAGATGTCTTCTTTAATGTATTAATATATTAACGCGTTATTATATATATAAAGAAGAGCAGAAAATCTGTGTGGGGCGAAAACAACAAACTGACAAAACGACAAAACGACAAAACGACAAAGTCTGTTCTTTGTCCTTCCCCAGAAAAAGTAAAGAAATCGGAAAAAGACCCTTTTGGACGTTCGAAATATGCACTTCTGAGGAACAACCAGCCGAAATCAGGGAATAAAGTATCCATTTCTGAGATCAAAACGTCAAAAAATCGACCTCAAAAAAAATTTTCCCCAAATAATCTTTACACTTTCCCACCATTCTATCGTTCAATCCCCCAAGAGAGTCAACAGGTCGCAACAGGAAAGACAACACGTTGAGTCGACGATTTCAACACGTCAACTTTGCCAACTCAACACGTTGTGTTTTGAGTCCTCTCAAAAAGAGAATTCCGAAATCTATCAGTTGAGCCGCCCTCCGCGTTGGATGAGCAGGCGTATGTGATCAGAGAAATCCGAGGCTTTCATCAAGTCCTCGATGGTAATATGCATACGATAACGCCAATAGTGACGAGGAACGGCAGGAATGTTGATGCGTTCATCATCAGGATACGGGTATCGCAATTTCTCGTCCATAGCAATCCAATCGGGGAAACTAATCAGACAAAGCATGCTGGGGCAATAGAGGTGGCGCGAGATAATCTCCTCGGCTAACCATCCAGGCAAGACACGGGGCGCTGCTCCGTCGTGGTGAAGGATCTCGTTATAATAATGTTGAGTGCGATCATAATCCTCTTCCCACCAAGCACGCAAGGTGGCCATATCGTGAGTGAAAATGGTGCTCACACTGCGATATGGATTGTTTTCCAGGTGACCAAAGAGTAAGCCTGGCTGCTTGGGCATAGCCTGAATCTCGAGACTGAGCATGCGCAAACTGTCAATTACGGGTCCCACACAGGCGGGTACCATTCCCAAATCCTCGGCACAAGCCAACATCTGAGTGGATTCCGTCAACGTTGGCAGTTTCTTCATCGCCTGAGCATACCAGAAATCATTGTGTCGATGATAGTAGTAATGATCGTAGAGACGGCGGAAAGCTTCCTGTTCATGCCAAGGCAAGCAACGGAAGATGTAGTCCTCTGTGGCAGAGATGCGTGGATGATACAGCTCTGGATTGTGGATATCGGGCACGAAGAGCACATCGCTTATCAGGGAATAAAGTCCCTCGCGCAAAGCAACGGATGAAACATCTGTCAGACCCTGGAAAGCGGCCTCCACCTGGCGTTGAGTGGCATATTCAGGTCGCATCGCATAGCGCACGCCATCCATCTTGATCAGATAGGCTGTACGTACATGATCGGCCATACCGCCAAAGACGGAAGCGAGCACTTCATCCGTGATATAGGGCTGTGTGAAAAATTCCTTCTGGAAACGGAGTCCATAACTTTCTATCTCTTCCACACTCATGGGAAGTGCAGGCGAGAACTGGCCAAGCAATCCGTGAACGCTGTGGAGGGGAATCTCCCAAATACGGAAGAAACCGAGTACATGATCGATGCGGTATGCATCGAAATATTCTGACATCTTGCGTAAACGGTGAACCCACCAACGATAATCATCCTGGGCCATGTGGTCCCAATCGTAGGTGGGGAAACCCCAGTTCTGACCATTCACGCTGAAGTCATCAGGTGGCGCACCAGCCTGCCCGTTCATGTGGAAATAGAAGGGCTCTTTCCATACTTCCACACTATAGCGGCTCACACCTATTGGAATATCTCCCTTCAGGACAACTCCCTTTGAACGGGCATAGGTGGCTGTCTCGCTCAATTGCTTGTCCAGAATATACTGCTCGAAAGCATAAAAGCCGGTTTCCCTTGCTTTCTTCTCCACCAACGCATAGACATCCTCAGCCTTGTAGGTTTTAAAGTGAGGCCATTTCAGGAAATCACTTGTACCATACTTATCACGAAGCATGCAGAAAGCAGTATAGGGAACAAGCCATTCCTGGTTTTGCTGATAGAATCTTTCATATTCTTCGGATTTCAGAATACGTCGTCCGTCCTGCTTATACAATTGCTGGAGATAAGCCTGCTTCAAAGCAATCACTTGTTCATAGTCAACCTGCTTCAGGGCATTCAGCTCACGACGTTTCTTCTCATACTCCAACATGAAAGCGGCATCATTGACGGGAGGCAGTTGCTGCAAATCGATATACATCGGATGCAGGGCATAGGTGGAGATACAATTGTAGGGATAGCTGTCGGTCCATTTATAAGTCTGTGTGGTATCATTGATAGGAAGCAACTGGATAACGCTCATTCCTGTCTGATGCGCCCAATCGACGAAACGTTTCAAATCACTGAAATCCCCCACTCCCTGACTCATCTCACTACGGAGTGAGAAAACAGGAATCACGATGCCGGCAGCCTTCCAATGCTCATCATCTACATGAATGATTTCGTCGAAGATAACCACCACATGGTTCTGGGGAATAGAACCGGAAGGGCTCAGACGATTGTCGCCATTCTCCCATTGAATCAAATCGCCTGTCCTCTCATCTACAATAACATATTTGTATTCAAAGGGCAGATACAAATAGGCAGCACTCAAACTGACAACCCACTCGTTGACGCCTGCACGTTCCATACGTAAAGCACGCAGGGGGTCCCATGCTCCCAAAGGCGGTTGACTGCCCAACAATGCAAGTGCCTGGCCTTCATGCAACTGAGGAGCCTGTACACGGAAGACTAAAGTCTGCTCAAAATAGACGAAATTGGGATCTTTAGCTTCAAAATGAGAAACTGCATGAATATAAGCAGAACTATAGAGGTGATTCAGTTGAGGAATGTCTCTCCAGTAATCAGGGAAGATAAAGGTGCGCAGGGAATCTGCAGGAAATTGGCGAGGCACACCATTCCATTCGCGGCGAACAACTTGCCCGTCCTCTACAATAGCATATCGATACTCGAAAGAAGTAACATCACGCTCAGTAACCTGAATATCTCCAGTCCATCGAAGCCCATCTGACGTATCCAAAGACATAAGAGAATTCACACGAATTCCCTGATAACGGTACAGGGTAAGTTCCACTGCGACAGATTGTCCCCACTGAGTCCGATATTCAAGAGAAAATTGCAGTTTCATAGATGTCCATTTTATTGCTAAATTACAAAACTCACTGACAAATATAGTAAAAAAACAAGAAAAAAAAGAATATCACACAAAAAAAGGAAGATAAATTTGTGAGAACATTTGAAAAAAATTATATTTGCAAATGAAAACAGATGAGTTAAAGACTTAGCCGCGCTGGTTTGACTGGGAATCTCATCAATAATTTTATGAAACCGAGAATAGTTTCGTTTCCAATGGCGGGCCACGCTCCGAGAGGAGTAACTTAATGTCGGTGGATTACAAAGGTAACGAGCGTCTCAAAACCTTTTGTGTTCGGAGTTTCATCACATCATCAGCGTGGCTTTTTAATAAAAGAAAGCGTGCTTCCCACTGAAGGAGCACGCTTCTTTTAGTAAATCAAATCAGATTGGACTGATTACTTAACCTTTGCAACGATGGCCTTGAAAGCCTCTGGGTGATTAACTGCCAGGTCTGCGAGAACCTTGCGGTTGATCTCAATACCTGCCTTGTGGAGAAGACCCATCAGCTGAGAATAAGTCAAACCTTCCAGACGAGCGGCAGCATTGATACGCTGAATCCACAAAGAGCGGAAATTGCGCTTCTTGGTACGACGATCGCGGTAAGCATAGGTAAGACCCTTCTCCCAAGTATTCTTGGCTACAGTCCATACATTCTTGCGAGCACCAAAATAACCTCTGGTAAGACTCAGGATTTTCTTTCTCTTAGCTCTTGAAGCTACATGATTTACTGATCTTGGCATAATTTTTTTTCTTTTTGAACGTTAGCGCCGTCTACGTAAGGACGATCTTTATGCTAAACATTCGGTTAATAACTTAAGTTAAGAACTGTGTCTTGAATTTGGAAGATTAACGCAAACACAGAAGATCGCGAACCTGTTTCATGTTCTCGGTTACTACGATTGCACTGTGGTCCAGATTCCTCTTTTGTTTCTTTGTCTTCTTTGTCAAGATGTGGCTGTGGTATGCGTGATGACGCTTTACCTTGCCCGTACCGGTCAGTGTGAATCTCTTCTTTGCACCGGAATTAGTCTTTACTTTTGGCATAATTGTTTGTTTAAATATTTATAATTATTAATAATGATGTGGCAACGCATATACCAGGGCGTTACGCACTATCGTTCTTTTCCTTACTCTCTAATCGTCGAACTCCTCACCTTCCACTTTGGGACCGGTGTATTCTTTGCGAGCCTTCTGCTGTGGGGCTTTTTTCTCGCGAGGGACCTCTTCCCTGACAACTTCTGCAATTGCAGCATCAGACTTCTTGCCACCAGTTTGCTTCTTGGGGGCGATGAACATGATCATGCGCTTACCTTCCAACTGGGGCATCTGCTCTACCTTGCCATAATCCTCCAAGTCAGCTGCAAAGCGCAAGAGAAGAACTTCGCCCTGCTCCTTGAAAAGGATGCTGCGACCCTTGAAGAAAACATAAGCCTTCACTTTGTCGCCTTCCTGAAGGAAACCCTGAGCGTGCTTCAACTTAAAGTTGTAGTCATGATCATCGGTCTGAGGTCCGAAACGAATCTCCTTGATTTCGATCTTGGCCTGCTTGGCTTTCATTTCCTTCTGGTGCTTCTTCTGCTGATACAGGAACTTGCTGTAGTCAATCAGACGGCATACAGGGGGCTGGGCATTAGGGGATATCTCTACCAGATCCACTCCTTTCTGCTCTGCTAACTGAAGGGCCTTATAGGTAGGAAGTACCGTTGATTCTATATCATCACCTACGACGCGAACCTCGTGAACGTGGATCTGATCGTTGACGCGATACTGCTGCTTTAAGTTGTCTTTCTTCATTAATTATTTAAAATCGGGTGCAAAATTAATACTTTTCTGTCATTTTCCGCACTTCATCAAGAATTTTCTTTCCAAAATCTTCATATTTCATGCTTCCTTGCTCTCCTCCACCTTGCTGACGGAAACTAACAGTGCCTTCCGACTCTTCATTCTGACCGACAATAAGCATGTAAGGAACACGCTTCATCTCATTGTCGCGAATCTTGCGTCCAATCTTCTCGTTTCGGTCATCCACATAAGCGCGAACCTCCACGCTGTCATAGTATTCCTGCAACTTCCTTGCATAGTCATTATATTTCTCACTAACAGGCAGAATGGCAACCTGATCGGGACTCAACCACAAGGGGAAATGACCGGCAGTATGCTCGATCAGTACAGCAGTGAAACGCTCCAGACTTCCGAAAGGAGCACGATGAATCATCACGGGACGATGCTTCTGATTATCCTCGCCCACATACTCCAGATTGAACCGCTCTGGCAGGTTGTAGTCTACTTGGATGGTACCTAACTGCCAACGACGTCCCAACGCATCCTTCACCATGAAATCCAATTTGGGACCATAAAAAGCAGCCTCGCCAAGTTCTGTAGTAGTCTTCATACCCTTCTCGGCACATGCCTCGATGATAGCCTTCTCTGCAGCTTCCCATACCTCGTCGGAACCGATATATTTCTCCTTGTCGTTGGGGTCACGCAGTGAAATCTGGGCCTCAAAATTGTTGAAATCAAGAGCGCCGAAGATAATATGAATGATTTCCATAACACGGATGAACTCATCCTTTACCTGATCAGGGCGACAGAAAATGTGTGCGTCATCCTGAGTGAACGAGCGTACACGCGTCAATCCGTGCAACTCTCCACTTTGCTCATAACGGTACACCGTGCCGAACTCTGCACAACGGAAAGGCAAATCCTTGTAACTGCGAGGCTTGGATGCATAGATTTGGCAGTGATGAGGACAGTTCATGGGTTTCAACAAGTATTCCTCGCCCTCTTCGGGTGTATGGATAGGTTGGAAACTATCCTTACCATAATGATCCCAGTGACCACTCGTTACATAGAGAGCTTTACTTCCTATATGTGGAGTGATAACCTGCTGGTAACCATATCGTTTCTGGATTTTCTTAAGGAAATCCTCTAAGCGCAATCGCAATGCGGTACCTTTGGGCAACCAAATAGGCAAACCCTTGCCTACCATATCAGAAAACATAAAGAGTTCCATCTCTTTACCGATCCTTCGATGGTCACGCTTCTTTGCCTCCTCCAACAGAATCAGGTACTCGTCAAGCAACTTTTTTTGGGGGAAAGTGATACCATAGAGACGGGTCATCATGGGACGTTTCTCATCGCCGCGCCAGTATGCAGAACTTACAGCCAGTACCTTGCAGGCCTTGATGGGAGCGGTACTCAGCAAATGAGGACCACGACAAAGGTCAGTGAAAGCTCCCTGAGTATAAGTCGTGATATGCCCATCTTCCAAATCATTGATCAATTCATTTTTGTAGGTTTGACCATGATCGCCAAAGAACTTCAATGCATCGGTCTTGGAAATGTCACGACGAACCAATTCCTCCTTCTTCTGGATCAGTTCTGCCATCTTCTTCTCGATAGTCTCGAAATCTCCCTCGCGAATCACGACTCCCTCGGGGGGCATAACGTCGTAATAGAAACCGTTTTCGATAGCAGGACCAATACCGAACTGAATCCCAGGATAGAGCTCTTGCAAGGCTTCTGCCATCAAGTGAGCACTCGTGTGCCAGAATGCATGCTTACCTTCCTTATCATCCCACTTATAGAGTACAATACAGGAATCCTCGTTGATAGGACGATTCAGCTCTACTGTCTCACCATTCACGCCACAAGCCAAAACATCCTGAGCTAAACGGGGCGAGATGCTTTCAGCTATCTGATAACCGGTAACTCCAGCTTCGTACTCACGAACTGAGCCATCGGGAAAAGTTATCTTTATCATGTCTAATTTATTAATGTTCTAATTTTCAAGGGTACAAAGATACATATTTTTAGTCAATAACGAATCTCTTTTATAAAAAAAGTCACTTCTGCTTCTTCGTTGAATAGCGTTTAATCAAATTATAGGCCGAATATAGACCATATTCGCCAGCTTGACTGAGGTCGGAAAGTCCTTCCTCGGATTTGTCCGACATAAGATGAGCAACGCCACGATTGAAATATGCACTTGGGAATTGATTATCCAATCGAAGTGTTTCTGTATAAGAATCGATAGCAGCTGGATAATCATTCAACATTATCTGAACCCCGCCCCGATTATAGAACGCATAGACAAAATCAGGAGCAACTTCTGTACAACGGGTCAGGTCCTGCAGAGCCATCAGATAGCCCAATCGAACGTCTTGAGCCTGCATGGTCGCTCCAGAAGCTTCCAGCTCAGCACAACGAACCTGAGCCCTCAAGAAAAGAGCGAGTACATTGTCATCTTTCATAGTAAGAAGATTATTGAGATCGGCCACTGCATTCTCGAAGTCACGTACGTGATAATAGTCGAGTGCACGTTGCATCAGTAAGGTAGTGTCATTGGGCATTTTCTCCAGTTTTTCTGTAGCCTCCGCAATACGATCGAAATGAGTTTTTATCAGCGACTCGGTCAGATTCCCTTCCATATCTGTCAGATAGAGGGTTCCAGGCAGTTTCTTTTGGCCATTTACAGATTCCACCCATTTAGAGAATGCAACATAATGATTCATCGTCTTCTCCTGACGATAATAACTCAACACATAAAGAGGTTGCTGCTTCAGTTCTGTCTGCCGATTCTGCACTCGCCCACGATATTCAGTCGCATACTCGTTCTCTTCCTCGTGAGTATCTTCTTCCACAAGCTTGTTGTAATCTTCGATGTTCTTCTCGCTCTTCTTACGTGTCTTCCCTGTAGATTTGTAGGTTCCCATCGTGACGGCCAGTTGGGCTTGTATGATTTTAAACTCATCACGCTCAGCTCCATAGATGTCTCCTATCTTTCGACGAATGGAAGCACGCTTTTGGTAACCAGCCCAAAATTGTGGATACTCATTGATTACTGCACTGATGTCGCGAATTGCACCGTTATAATCTCCCGTGTTATCAAGCAAGAGGGCACGGTTATAGAGAGCAATCATGTTATCCGGTTCCTGCTCAAGCACAAAATTAAAATCCTCTATGGCCAAATTGTCCTCCCCTACACTGGCCCGCAGCAAAGCGCGGTTGAAGTGTCCCAGATAGTTGCCCGGTTCCAATTCAAGTGCCGTATCGTAGTCCGACATAGCTCCTCGCAGATTATCTTGATTATAGCGAGCCAAGGCCCTGTTGATATAGAGCCCAGCCACACGAGGCTGTTGAACAATAGCTTTATCCAGAGCTTCCTCAGCTTGTTTATATTCACCATGTTGCGAGCAGACCATCGCTTTCATGCTCCATGCGGGACCCTCATAAGGATTCACTTCTAATGCACGGTCCACCCATTTCTCACCGCGCACAGTATCCTGCTCTGCAAAAGCGACCTGAGCCTTCAGGGTGTATTGTATAGCCTCCTTAGGCCAGTATCTAATCATGTAATCCAACGACGAATCGGCCTGAGCATATTCCTTCAGCTCTAATTGGCAAAGCACCATATTGTGCCAACAATTACGATCCATAGGAGTAATCTCGATGGCTTTCTTGTAATCTTCTTCTGCCAACTGATATCGATTCTGGTTGATACGGCACAAGGCTCTCAGCACATAATGATTCGCCATGTAGGGATTCCTCTCAAGGGCACTACTGCAATCTATCTCAGATCCAGAATAGTCTTCCAGATAAAACTTTGCCAAACCACGATAGAAATAAGGTTCACCTAACCAAGGCTTAGCATTGATGACCATATTGAAACGCTGGATTGCCAACACGTAATCTTCGTAATACAAAGCATTTCTCCCCATCAGCATCACACGTTCAGTGTTGATCTGGGCAACGAGATGGAGGGAGGAAAAGAAAAGAAAAAGAAGTAACAGCCTTGTCCATCCTCTTCTTAAGAGAGAAAAGCATAAGGAATGCCAGAACTGTAAGGATTTCATCTTTTTCCAGTCTTTTTACCTTGCGAGGAAACGATAGAAAGGAACCAAAACTTACCTCTTTACTTTCACCTTATAGTTGCAACTGAATTTACCTTTTACAATAGATTGCAATTTGGATCGAGTGAGTTGTTTGCGTAAACCTGTCAGATGATCCGTGAAGACCTTACCCTCTAGATGATCGAATTCGTGCTGCATCACACGTGCCAGGTAACCGCTCACCCATTCATCATGAAGCTGAAAGTTCTCATCCAAATAGGTCACATGGATGCGTGTGGGACGTTTCACTGATTCGTGGATTCCAGGAATCGACAAGCATCCTTCTTCCATCGTGTCCGTTTCCGTATCATCCAGTTCTGTGATATGGGGATTGATGAAAGTACGGATGAATCCTTTGTATTCAGGAAAATCATCGCTGATGAGATCCAGATTGATCACCACCAACCGGATGCTGAGTCCAATCTGGGGAGCAGCCAAACCAATACCCTCGCTGTGAGCCAGCGTATCATACATATTCTTTATCAGGTCCTCCAGATTAGGATAATTCTCATCAATATCTTCAGCCACCTTGCGTAGGACTGGCTGACCATAAGTGTATATTGGCAGTATCATGTTCTCTACGTTATATCTTTCCTTATATTTTATTCGTCCCTTTTCAATAATTCCGATGTCCCTCCATCCAGCCCTGCAAGATGATGCATGCACTAATCTCATCCACCAGCGCCTTGTTTTGTCGAGCTTTCTTTCCCAGTCCTCCTTGCAGCATCGTCTGATGCGCCATCACACTGGTATAACGCTCGTCCCACATCTCTACAGGAATGTTCGGTATTGCTTTCCGCAACTGCCCCACGAATGTTTTCACTCGAGGAAGATTGTCGCTATCACGTCCGTTGGTCTGCTTTGGCAGTCCCACCACAAAACGTTCCACTTGTTCTTGCGCCACATAGCTCTGGAGAAACTTCATCAACTTATGCGTCTCCACGGTGGTCAGACCATTGGCTATTATCTGCAAAGGGTCCGTCACAGCAATACCTGTGCGACGGACCCCGTAGTCTATACAAAGGATTCTACTCACCCTATATGAATAAGGTAAGAAGAATTATTTCTGATACAGCAACCAAGCGCCGGGATACTGACCTTCAAGACTGTTGCGGCTCTGAGCAGCCTCTGCCTTGGTGTCATAGCTGGTAGCAATCACACGGTACATAGTACCTTGAGTGGTAGAAGCCTGCACTACACGAGGAGTAAAACCTTTACCCGAAAGAGTGCTGGCCAGACCTGTAGCATTGCTCTTCACACCAAAACTACCTACAACAACACTATAAGCCTTCAAAGCAGGACCAGAAACCAAAGAAACATTCTCGGAACGCACGCTGACATTACTATAGTCAGTAGCAGGAGTGGTGGTTGTGGTAGTTACAGGAGTAACAGCAACGGGATTGGTCTGCTGAGTAGTAGTTGTAGTAACTTCCTGTTGAGCCTTAGCCTTCTCATAAGCTTTCTTATAAGCACTCTCCTTGCTCTTACAAGAACTCATTGCAAACACCATACACAGGGCTGTGCCCATCAGTAAAATCTTCTTCATACGTTTTTTTGTTAATTTTTATGTTTGAATTTAGAATTATGTCCCTTGTTTGTTTATATCACTGCAAAGTTAGCATTTTTCCTATAAATAACAAAGGTAATGCAGAAAAAAAACGTTAAAAGGCACATTAAATTTGCAATTCCTTGAATGATATGTAGAAAAATGCTATATTTGCATCAGCTACTAACATAAAATCGAACATAAATTATGAAAGCATTTAGTTATTTTGTTGCATTCATCAGTGGTGCTGCTATTGGTACAGCATGTGGTTTGTTGCTTGCTCCCGAGAAGGGAAGCGACCTTCGCGACAGAATTGCAGAGATCCTGCGCAAGCGTGCCATCAAGCTGAACCGCAAGGATATGGAGGACCTCGTTGACGAGATTGCCGAAGAAATCCAATCTGCAAGCGATAAAGACGAATAACATACTACAATAGCCCATGCTGACTACCAGGAAATATTCTGAGAATTTCCAGGAGCTGTTGCAAGAACTGAAAACCTATCTAGGTCTACAGAAGAAATATGTCTCTATGGATGCAGCAGACAAGTTGACTGTACTCTTGTCTGCTGTGTCTGTAGTCTCCGTCTGCATTCTGGTGGGGTCGATGATCCTGTTCTTTGCCACCTTTGCATTGGCGCAATGGATAGGCGATTTGGCAAATAGCCAACCCATCGGGTTTCTGGCCATCGCTGTTGTGCTCTTCGTGAGCCTGCTTGTACTTTATCGGAATCGTGGCAAATGGATTCTGCAGCCTATAGCACGCCTCATGGTCAGCATTTTTATTGACAAAGAAGACGAAGAAGAGGAGGACATCGCTGATGAGTAAGTACGATCAGATATTCAATAGCCCCGATATTTTGGTTTCTCTGCGTCAGGAGAAAGAACTCATCCGCAAGAAGCTTCGCAAGAGCAGCGGCAGGATGTCTGGTACCACCCACCAAATCTTTGCTCCTGTGCCACGAGCCAAAACGAAGGCTCAGGGCGTTAGCCAGTTTGTTAGCAGTGGGATAGCCATTTGGGAAGGCGTACGCATCGGTATGGGACTCATCTCTGCCGTTCGCAACTTCTTTGGCGGCAGAAGACGTTGGAGATAATATTTCCATTTTATCCCTCTCCATTACACTTCATTTCTCCGAAGTGTAATAATTTATTATTCTCCGAATAGCCCTTTCACATACAGGACAGAACACGGGAGCCTCATTGATTTTCATGCGGCATTCCTGAACGGGTCTGTATACTCCTTTCGACTGATATCCCCCACCCTCGTACACTCCTATTTCCGTGTAGAGATTCTTGCCGCTTGGCACCGTAGGAATTTTCGTCTTTCGAGGCAGCATATCCTTCCATTTCTTGTCAAAGTCTACCAGTGTCGTCAGATTCGGTTCCCAAGGCTCCGTATCAGCGGGATACATCGTCTCGTACTGGTCGTCATAGTAGTACTCATCGGCCAATCCTGCAAAACTGTGACCAAACTCATGCACCACTACAGGACGAGTCTTCTCGTTGTGGGCCGCACTCATCAGGTAACTATTATAGATACCGCCACCACCGTAATTGTCAGTGTTGGCCAAAATCACAATATGCTCATAGGGCACGCCAGCCAACACGTCATGAAGCCGCTTCAGATGCAACGTGGTCAGGTAGCGTTCGCTGTAAAATGTATCATAATTGCTGCTTAAAGCTGTAGCCTTCCAGATTCCTTTATGGGGAATGCTCACTCCACTCTCAATCGAGGGAGACATTACAGCCACAAAGTTGAAACGTTCCTTCAGACTTTTGAAAGGTTCGTGCGAAACGATGGCATCTATCGCCTCGCGACAATCCCGCTCGAAAACATCCATCTCACTCATCTGGTAACCCTCAGCAACAAAGGTTACGTCAATCTTCTCGCGGCTGTCACCATTTTTTACCAGATACTTCCAGAGGCGAGAGTCCGATGAACCGATAGGACGAATCAGGATGTCCGATGGGTCTACACGATGCGTCAGAATCGACTTCACCTGATTATGCGTGTCAGTCAGCGTGATGGTCACATTCACAGGATCCTTGGGAAGAGGCACCAAAAATACATTCTCAAAAGACTTCTGCACCTTGGTGGCTTCTTCTGTCGACTGCCATTCTTGAAAGAGTGTGCTGAAGGAATATCTGTACAGCACTTTCTGATCCAATGTATCCGTAATAGTAATCTGACCGTTACCTTGTAGCAAAAGGCTATCCAGATTCACACGACGTCCATACCATCCATCCGATACCTCCATCTCATCCAGATAAATATGCTGTTCACGATTGTCTCCGCTGAACGAATAATCTAAACGCAATGTCTTGTCTTGAAAGTTCTCATCGAATCCATCAGCATGAGCAGAAAGCGTCATCAGAATCATTAATGCAGGAAAAATACCACTAACATATTTCATAATCAAATCATATTGACCGTTTTTACCATTATATATTTATATTCTCATACCTACAAAGGTACGGTTTTCCAAGAATTCTGACAAATTTTAACAGGTTTTTAACCCCCGTACACAGTTCCGAGAGGATACAAAGCTTTTATTATATGGAGAATATTATTCTTCTGAAACCCTTCAGTATCCTGAAATACGGAAAATATAAACAAAAGATGCAGCAAATTCATCTGATTTTTTCCTAAAAACATTATTCCTTTGGTTATATGTTCCAAATCGCATAACTTTGTACTCGAAATCTTACGATAATCAACATCAAAAAAACATCTATGAAAACAGTATTGATAACAGGTGCCAATAAAGGCATCGGATGGGGCACTGCAAAGCATCTTGGTCTCAGTGGTTGGAAAATCATCATCGGCGCACGCCATCAGGGACGCGCAGAAACAGCAATCAATGAATTGAAATCTTTGGGCATAGACGTGCTGGGGAGGGTCCATATCGAACTTACAGACCTTACTAGTCTGGAACAAGCAGCAAAAGAGGTGAACGAAAAATATCCTTCATTATCGATGCTTGTCAACAATGCCGGCATCCCAGGCGACATGAGCGTAGATGGCCAACATACTGAACTTTCTGACATCAAGAAGACTGTCGACGTAAATTTCATTGGCACCTTTTACCTTACCAGATTGCTAATCCCTCTGTTGGAAAAGAACAGTGGAAGGATTGTCAACGTTACTGTTCCGTCGGAAATCAGCCCTTACTGGCATCCTCTCGCCTACGTAGCCAGTAAGGCTGCACAGAATGCCATGATGGGTGTGCTGGCGATGGAATTTCAACAAAACAACACACCTATCGAAATTTTCTCCGTGCATCCAGGACCTACCACTACTGACCTGAATGGCAACATGAGCCTTCCTGGATTCCACGATATAGAAACAGTTGGCAGCAAGATGGCGGAACTCATCAATGACAACAAAAACCATCAAGGAGAATTCATCGAGCTCTACCCTATCGTTAAAGAAGATTGACAGGGGAACGTCCCTTCATCCCATTTTCGGTTTCCATTCCCAACACGTGAACATCATGAGGACAACGTGTTCCTCCATCTGAAAAAACACGTTATATCTTACTTGATTATTTTGTAGACTAGGGGAATTTTGCTATTTTTGCATGGAAATAAAAAGGAAAAAGGACATGATCGCAACAAATATGAGTAAGAAGGGTTTGCTGATTCTTTTGATGCATTTTGGAGCATGTCTAGCAGTTTTTTCGACGGGCATTATCCAAATGCGCGTCAACAATCTGGCCCTGCCTTTCGGAATCGACCAGACACCGAGATTCAGCTGGATCATCACGGCTCAGGAACGTGGGGAACGTCAGACGGCCTACGAGATAGAAGTCACTGATGACCAGGGAGCAGAGGTGTGGCAGTCGGGCAAAATCTACTCGGCCGATTCCTACCAGATAATGTATAGAGGCAAGGAGCTTAAACCCAAAAGCATCTACCGCTGGAGAGTCAAAATATGGGATCAGAATGACCAATCCAGCGCGTGGAGCGCATGGCACACTTTCGAGACTGCCATGTTGTCGGCCAGCGACTGGAAAGCCCAATGGATCAAGGCTGCTGAAATAGACGAAAAGGAGGATGTGGCGCAGGTAGTCATATCATTCAATCATCCTGTCTTTGCTCGTTTCATCCGCATGGATGTCCAGAAATTGGGACTTCCCGTGAGGACTGAGGCAAATAAGTTCCGCCTGCAACTCTCAGAGATTCAGGTTCTGGATGCTGGGGGTAACAATCTGGCTCTTAACAAAAAGACGACTATCTCTTCAGAAGAAATGCTTCCCTCCGCTTGGCGTGCCGAGAATCTGACAGACGGAAACATCAAAGACTCTTATTATCTGGGTGCAACGACTACTGTCCAATCATCGCCCACACCTGCCGTTTCCTGTTATGCGGAAATCGACTTGGGAGAGGAAAAGAGCGTTAGTTCCGTTATCGTCTATCCTCGTGCCGATCTGCCTGCCGAAAGCGATGCCAATTTATGTGCCAATTTCCCTCAGGACTTCACCATTTCCGTCAAGCGTAACAACGGCACTTCTTGGCACACGGAATATGCTGCAAAGGATTTCCCTGTGCCTGTCTTCAAGGTTTTCACTCATCCCAACCTTACTGCCTTCGGCTCTTCTGTCGTCCTTGCAAAACCCATCAGCAAGGCACGGATGTATGCTTCGGGAGCTGGGAACTTCGAGATGCGAATCAACGGCAAACGCGTCACTCATCATGTGCTGGAGCCAGGCGAATCCTACTTCCCCAAGACCGTCCTCTACGCCACTTACGATGTCACCCATCTCCTTCGAGAAGGGCGCAACGTTCTCATTGCTTTCGTTGGTGGTGCCCAATACCACAATCCTCAAATGGAGCGATACCAGAAGCTGACGAACAACTTTGGCCCTCTCCGTTTCATCGGGCAGCTGGAAGTGGAATATGCAGATGGGACCGCGCAGACTTTTGCTTCCGACGAAAATTGGAAGTACAGCGAGGACACTCCCTACACATTCTGCTCCTGGTATGGAGGAGAGGATTATGATGCCAACCGTGCTACTCAAGAATCTCTTCAAAGGGACGTTGACTCATGGCCCAACGTAGTATTGTGTAGAGAACCCATCGGCAAGCTGACAGCGCAATATTACCAGCCTACGGAAGTGGTGGAGACGTGGCATCCCCTTCAGGTCAAGTCCTTGAGAAACGGCGATTATCTGATAGATTTCGGACAGAACTTTGCAGGGCAATACGAGTTCACGCTGAAAGGAAGAAAAGGTCAAACCATCCAAATGTGGCCAGCAGAAGTGCTGAGCCCTCAGGGCGATGTCAGACAGAATGAGATAGGTACGCCCGTGTATGACCAGTACACCTTCAGCGGTGATCCCAACGGAGAGAGCTGGGGACCTACTCTCGTCTATCACGGCTTCAGGTATCTCCAGGTCAAGGGACTCGATAAGGCTCCCAGCGCTGACCAGTTCCTGGCAAAGCGCATACGCATGGGTGAAGAGCAATCAGGCTCTTTCAGCTGTTCCAACGACCTGTTGAACGATATCCATACTCTTATCGTTCGCAGCATCGCATCCAATCTCTATAACTCGCTCACCGACTGCCCCCACCGCGAGAAACTGGGATGGTTGGAGGTGCCTCAGCTGTTGTTCAACTCGCTCGCATACAATTTTGACCTTGCCGCATGGATGCCGAAGATAGCGATGGACACGAGGGATTCTCAGCACGAAAACGGCTATGTCTGCAACGTGGCTCCTGGCTTCTACAAACTCGACGATTTCTGGGGCAACGATCCAACCTGGGGAGCCAGTACGATCCTGATTCCCTACCGTTCCTACCACACTTACGGCGATGTGCAGACACTCAAGGATCAGTACCCTACAATGAAGAAACTGATGGCTTACTATTCAACCCGCTGTTCAGGCGATCTCGTGGATATCAAAACGCTGGGCGATTGGGGAGCATACGACAACCGCACGTCTGTGAAGTTCACCATCAATTGCACTTATTATGCTTTGGCGAAAGCGATGGCTGAGATTGCTGAAATCATAGAGCAGCCCACCGATGCCAACTACTATAAGATGTTGGCAAATCGCATTCAGGGAGCTATCAACAAGGAATTCTATAATAGCAAAGGATATTATGACACCAATACGCAAGCCTCTAATGCAATGGCGCTTTACTACGGAGTTGCTGAAGAGGGAAACCGCCAGAAAGTGTTGAACTCCCTCATCCGATGTGTCGAGGAAGCAAACTACCACCTCACGACAGGAGAAGTCGCCCTGAAGCCTCTCTTCATGTCGCTGGCAGAGAATGGCTACAACGACATCGTCTATCGGATGGCAACAGCTGAAGATATGCCCAGCTACGGCTATTTCGTGCGCCAGGGAGCCACTTCGCTTCCTGAGTTCTGGGACATGAAAGCCTCCCAAAATCATTGTATGATGGGACATATCGATGAGTGGTTCTACAGCCATCTATGCGGTATCCAGAACGAAGGATCAGCTTACGGCAAGATTACCATCCAGCCCTATTTCGCACCTGAACTTTCTTGGGCAAAAGCACACATCAATACGGTCAGGGGGCTTATGGCTTCCTCATGGAAAAGAAATGCTGACGGAAGTATTCAGCTCGACGTGACTATCCCCTTGGGTTCAGTAGCTCGCGTGGTGGTTCCTGAGGAATATGTCGTCAAGGAAAAAGGTATCCGGCTCGATGAAGTAAAGGGCGTGTCAAGCACAGAAAAGAATGGCAACAAGCTCAGCATCTCCATCGCCTCAGGCTCCTATAATTTCGAGCTGAAAAACACAACACGTTGAAACCGCAAACACAACACGTTGAAATGAGGAAGTCAACACGTTGAAACCGCAAACACAACACGTTGTCTTTTCCCTTTCAACGTGTGACCTTATTTGGGACACTACTTGTGGATGAGAAAGAAATAGAGTGCCGATTTTGAAAAGTTAACAGGAAGATAGCTGGGAATCCAAAAAAAGTTCGTACCTTTGTAGGCTCTTAAAGCATTGAGCAACGTATGTTGCAAAACCTTACAAGGTAGAAAGATTAACAAAACGAGAATTCCACTTTTATAAAACCTAAAGACGAAAATGAATAGAGTACATGCCCTGATTGCATCCCTGATGCTTACTTCGACCGCAATCGCCCAGGAAGATGCTTTCTTCGAGCCCTACAAGAATATCGACCTGCGCCTGCCTGCCGTGCCCCTCATCGTGAACGACCCCTACATTTCTTTCTGGTCGCCCTACGACAAGTTGACTGACGGCAGCACCCGCCACTGGTCGAACATCAAGAAACCTATGGACGGACTCCTGCGTGTGGACGGTACCGTATACCGATGGATGGGGCAACAGCAAACCTACATTCTGGGCAATCCCCTGCTCCCTATGGCTTCAGACAAGAACTGGTCGGCAAAAGCCTACATAAGCACCACGCCTCCTTCCAGCGGAATCACGTGGGCACGCGAGGACTTCGATGACTCCAGCTGGGAAACCATGAGAGGTGCCTTCGGCTGCCCTTATCATGGAAGTAACTATGATTGTCCTGACGACTGGCATACCCATGTTGGAACGGAGTGGTACAAGGAAGGGACCAGCGTCTTTATCCGACGGCATGTAAACCTGACAGCCGACGATCTGAAGAAGGAACTTTACGTGAAATACTCACACGATGATTACTTTTTCCTCTTCATCAACGGCAGAAGTGTCATCAATACGGGCTACACATGGGCTCCAAATGAAATACTGAAACTGAGCGAGACGGTCATGAGTTACCTCCACGAGGGCGACAACGTGATTGCAGTTCGTTGCCAGAACAAGACGGGAGGCGCCTATTGCGACTATGGACTCTACGAGAACCTGAAGACGAACAATCCCAAGGAGGTGGTGGCCACCCAGACAAACGTGGACGTGCTGGCCTGCAACACATACTACAAATTCAAGTGTGGACCTGTCAATCTGGACGTGGTATTCACGGCACCCATGATTATCGATGACCTGGAGGCAATCTCAACTCCCATCAACTACGTCAGCTACCGTGTGACCTCGAATGACGGTCAGGAGCACGACGTGCAGTTCTATTACGGCTTCACCTCCGAAATGGCTGTCTACGACGGCACGCAATCGACCGTTCACCGCACTCATACCAAGAATGACTGGAAATACGTGAACGCGGGCACTCAGAGCCAAAGCATCCTGGGACGGGCAGGTGACATGATCACTATCGACTGGGGATACATCTATCTCCCCGCTGTAGATGGAGGCGATGTCTGTGTGGCCGACTACAACGATGCAGAGAGTGAGTTCGCTGCAGAAGGCAAGATCACTACGGTAAAGGACGGCGTGGTGCGCTCAGCCAACTCGTCGGCATATCCCATGATCTGCTTCACCAAGGATCTGGGAACGGGTTCGCAGGCATCAGGCTACCTGATGATAGGCTACGACGAACGCTACGACATCAAATACTTCAACACGAACTATCCAGGCTACTGGGCACGCAACAAGAAGACTATCTATGATGCCTTCGAGGAAATGGGAAGCAAGTACACCTATTACATGAACCGTAGCCGCGATATGGACAAAATGATCTACGACGATGCTTACAACGCCACGAACAGCAAGAAGTATGCTGAGCTCTTGTCAGGTACCTACCGACACGTGCTGGCAGCACACAAGCTCTTCGAGGACAAGGACGGCAACCTGCTCTATTTCTCCAAGGAGAACAACTCAAACGGTTGCGTGAACACCGTAGACCTGACCTATCCCTCCTCACCGCTCTTCCTGAGCTACAACCCTGCCCTGCAGAAGGCAATGATTACCAGTATTCTTGATTACTGCTACTCGGGACGATGGCCCTACAACTTTGCTGCGCACGATTTGGGAACCTATCCCCACGCCAATGGAAACGTGTACGGAAACCCTCGTGCAAACGATGGCTCCACCATGCCTCTGGAAGAAAGCGCCAACATCATCACGCTGGCTGCCTACATCGCCAAGAAAGACGGCGATCTGGATTATCTGAGGAAATACTGGAGAGTGCTGACCTCGTGGAACCAATTCCTGGTGGACAACGGAAAAGAGCCTGGCAACCAACTTTGCACCGATGACTTCAAGGGTTCCAGCACCCGCAACGCTAACCTGGCCGTGAAAGCAATCATGGGAATCGCCTCCTTCGCCGAGATGTGCAAGATGCTGGGATACGATGACCTCTACGAGAAGCACATGGCCACCGCTCACGAGTACGCCCATTACTGGGTGGATATGGACCGGTCGAAGGATGGAACGTGGTACTATATGGAGTTCCAGAATTCCAAACATTGGGGCTTGAAGTACAATATGCTGTGGGATAAACTCTGGGGATGGAACATCTTCAATGATGATTACACGGGCGACGTGATGGCTGTGGAAATTCCCTATTACCTGAAACGGATGAAACGTTACGGCTTACCTTTGGACAGCCGCGACAATTCGTGCAAATCTGACTGGAATGCGTGGGTGGCAGCAATGACGACCAACGAGGCTGATTTCAACGCCATCATGGACACGGAATGGAAATTCGCCAATGAAACCACCTCACGATGGCCGCTAAGTGATTGGCACCAAACAGAAAATGCCTCAGCAGTAGCCTTCCGTGCCCGTTCTGTCATCGGAGGCTTCTGGGCAAAAGTGTTGGTAGAGAAGAATGCAGGCAACCTGCCCGATGCAGTTGAAGGTATCCAGGAAACAACCTCTCAAGGCAACAAGCAGAGCGAGGTAGGCAGATACAACCTAAGCGGTCAACCCATAAAGAAGGACGAGAAGGGTGTCCACATCGTGAAGTACTCCGACGGAACTGCACAGAAAGTACTGGTCAAATAGAACGTATCATTTGATAAACCTATAAATCCTGAAGCGCGTGAGAAGACAAGAGCTATACGACAAGGTGGTGGAATACTTCCAGAAGGCCATGCCTGTTGCTAAGACGGAATTGCACTACAAAGATCCGTTCGAACTGCTGGTAGCTGTAATGCTTAGTGCTCAATGCACAGACAAGAGGATTAATCAAGTGACTCCACATCTCTTTGAGGACTATCCCAACGCTGCATCGATGGCGCTGGCCACTCCAGAGGTCATCTATGAGTATATCAGCTCTGTCTCATACCCCAACAGCAAGGCGAAGCATCTGGTGGAAATGGCCCGAATGCTGATCAAGGATTTCGGCGGCGAGGTGCCCTCCACGATGGAAGAACTGACAAAGCTGCCTGGTGTGGGACGCAAGACAGCCAACGTGGTGCTGAGTGTTGTATTCCAACAAGCCGCAATGGCGGTGGATACCCATGTTTTCAGGGTGAGTCACCGCATTGGTCTGGTTCCCCAAACCTGCACTACCCCACTCAGCGTGGAACGCATGCTGGTGAAACACCTGCCTGAGGAGACGATACGCGATGCCCATCATTGGCTCATCCTGCACGGTCGATATGTATGCACAGCCCTCAAACCCAAATGTGAACAATGCGGTCTGCTCGAAATTTGTGCACGGAAATTTGCTTAATAAAGCAAAAAGCAGTAATTTTGCACGCGATAAAAAGAGACAAACTTTACATATTATTAAACAATAAGACATTATGACAATTAACGAGTACAAATTTGCCGGCAAAAAGGCAATTGTTCGTGTGGACTTCAATGTGCCTCTGGACGAGAATGGAAACATTACTGACGACACCCGTATCCGTGGTGCCCTGCCTACCCTGAAGAAGATTGTTGCTGATGGCGGTGCAGTCATCATCATGAGTCATATGGGTAAGCCCAAAGGCAAGGTTAATTCAAAACTCTCCCTGAGTCAGATCCGCGAAGCTGTGGAGAAAGCTCTGGGTGTTCCCGTTGCATTTGCCGCTGACTGCGCCAATGCAGATGCTGAGGTGGCAGCCCTGAAGCCAGGCGAGGCTTTGTTGCTGGAGAATCTGCGTTTTTACCCAGAAGAGGAAGGCAAACCTGTAGGTATCGACAAGGAAGATCCTGCCTACGATGCAGCCAAGAAGGAGATGAAAGCAAAGCAGAAGGACTTCGCAAAGAAGTTGGCCAGCTATGCTGACTGCTACGTAATGGATGCTTTCGGAACCGCTCATCGCAAACACGCCAGTACCGCTGTGATCGCTGACTATTTCGACAAGAACGACAAAATGTTGGGTTATCTGATGGAGAAGGAAGTGCAAGCAGTTGACAACGTGTTGAGCAACATCAAGCGTCCTTTCGTTGCCATCATGGGCGGTTCTAAGGTCAGCACCAAGATCGGCATCATCGAGAACCTGCTGGGCAAGGTAGACAAGCTGATTCTGTGTGGCGGCATGACCTACACCTTCGCTAAAGCTCATGGCGGTGAGGTAGGTAACTCTATCTGTGAGAATGACAAGCTGGACATCGCACTCAACGTGGAGAAGATGGCTAAGGAGAACGGCGTAGAGCTGGTTCTGGGTGTAGACTCTGTAATCGCTGACGCATTTTCCAACGACGCCAACACCAAGGTTGCACTCAGCACCGAAATCCCCGAAGGTTGGGAAGGTCTGGATGCAGGTCCCCAGAGCCGCGAGATCTTTGCTAATGCTATCAAGGGTGCAAAGACTATCCTCTGGAACGGTCCTGCTGGTGTATTCGAGTTCGACAACTTCACAGCAGGTAGCCGCGCTATCGGTGATGCTGTAGCACAAGCTACTGCTGAGGGTGCATTCTCATTGATCGGTGGAGGCGACTCTGTAGCTTGCGTCAACAAGTTCGGTCTGGCTGACAAGGTATCCTACATCTCCACGGGTGGTGGCGCTTTGCTGGAGGCCATCGAGGGCAAGGAACTGCCTGGTGTTGCTGCCATCAAGGGATAAAGACAAGTATTGACTGATACGGAGTGATGCTTCGCTCCGCATGAAACATGAAGAAATATTATTTGCTGATAATATTACTGATTATGGCCTCCTGTACAAGTAAGCAGGAGGCCATGCTATCTTCCGAAGAGGAGGCACAGCTCGACAGTCTGGCTCTTCGCATCGCTGTGATGCCTGTAATGGACTGCCTACCCATCTATTATGCCCAGCGGACAGGTTTGATGAAAGAAATGAACCTGAACGCCTGCGTGAAAACCTATGTGGCTCAGATGGATATCGACACGACACTACGAAAGAAATATGCAGATGTGGCCTACTCGGATTTGATACGTGCCATTCGGCTAATGCCTACCGTTAACAACCTGCATGCCTTCATGGCAGGTCAGGAGCAACTGACACTAATCTCGCAAAAAGGCAAGCGGGTGAAGAAGGAGAATCAACTCAAGGAGAAGATGATAGCCATATGCCGTCTATCAGTAACAGATTATTGGTGTGACGCATTCATTGACAGTTTGAAGATGAATGATGAAAACGCATACCGTCCACAAGTGAATGATGTGCAACTGAGAACTGACATGCTGCGCACCAACCTGATAGATGCAGGAATCTATACAGACCCCTACACGACCTGGATGCTGGGACTGGGGCATCGCAAGATAGAACAGACAAAAGATCAGGACCCACAAATGACGACATGGCTCGTACGTTCCGACAGCACCCTAAGTGAAGAGAAGGAAAAGCAGATACAACTCTTTGTCCAAGTATACAACCAAGCCATAGAAAACATTAATCAAGGTCTTCTGGCAGACAGCACCAAGGCAATCCTAAGGGACACATACAAGATTCCCGCCCAGGTGGCAGACTCCTTGATACTGCCGAAATATAAACACGCGAAAGCTCCAGAACAGGAAGACTTGACACGTGCTGCCGACTGGCTCCGCACCCGCAAAAGACTACCACAAAAGATTAACACAGAAGACCTGATCACGACGAAATATACAAAGGAATGATAAATCTGAAAGCACTGGGACACATGGTGGATGAGGGTACTAAGGCTCTGCTGAGTTACCGCATCTCAGAAGGGTTGGAATTTATGACAGCCTTGATGATTGAATGTGATGACCGACAACTCTACAACCAGACCAACCAACTCTGTGATGACTATGCCAACATGATGCGATTCATCGCTCAAGGAGGTGTGGATCCCCAGCACAACAAAATTCAAGACAATATCATTCGCACAGGACTGCGCACCCTCGACGCTGCACACCGCTCCATACGCATCTATCAGAATCTTGACAAGTACGGAACCACCTACAACATGATGGTTCAAGTACATGGCAGAGATGCATACAACATTCTACAGAAACTGTGGAACAAGTTGAAAGACACTCCTCGACACTACGACGTGGAGGATCAAATCTTCAACTGTCTCTGGACCAGCGAGCAATTCTCTCCCGCACAAACAGCTGAGGTATATGAGTCCCTTTGCAACCAATCCAGTCAGGTCCAACAACATTGGATCTCGGCTCTCGCCCTTTCTTTATGGGAATATATGGATCCTGAGAAGATGACCCTCATGGCGATGCTGACATCTTCAGACGATCCACACGTTCGTGCAAGAGCCCTAACAGGTTATGCCCTGGCAATGATGAGACACAAGGACCGATTGTGGTTATACCCCACTCATGGTCAAGCCTTGTTGAACAAGCGGGCGGCCAGTGAAATGATTCTGATACAAAAGAACCTCATTCTAAGCCTTCGAAGCGAAAAAGCCAATGAAAAGATGGAGAAGGATTTGATTCCCAACGTGATGAAAATCTTTGGTAACGACTACGAACGTCTCAAGCTTGGATTGGGGAAAGAGGACAAGAAGGCTCAAAAACTCTTTAAAGAAATACATAAACTTAACACAACAGGATATGACCTGAGTTACCGAAACTTCATCTTCGCAAGCAGAAACAAATTCTACGAACAGTTGGCACATTGGTTTGCTCCCTTCGACGAGAAACGTCCTGAGACGATATCGGTCATGTATGACAAGAAAGGCGAACTTAGAAAGGACATGAAGTTTTTCATGAAAGCAAGCCCCCACTGTGAGACCGACAAATACGCCATTTGTTTTCTATTGCAGAACAATTTGGAAACCATAAAAATGATGCAAGTAGATCCTGAAATCATGGATGAGTATCTGAACAGGGAACCGTCTCCAGATGAGATCTACCGCAACATTATACAATGTCTCTACCGATTCTACTACTTGTCGCCCTGGAAGGCTGAGTTGACAAATCCCTTCGAGATGACACCTTACATGCCCGACTACGATAATCTTCGCAACTTCTTCAATGACGAACAAATGCTGGAGGTTTGCAAGTTCCTGGCTGAACATGAGTACTACAACCGGCCTCTCATCTATCTTGACGAATTAATCCACAAAAATGGAGCTTCGGAGGAGACTCTCGTCCTGATGGGAAAATGTCATATAGGACAAGGTAACTACAACAAGGCATTGGAGCAATTGACGAAAGCAGAGATCCTGAATGAGAAAAACATAGAAATCCTGAGCAACATTACCCAATGCTACAAAGCTATGGAGCGATACGAGAAACAGGAAGAATACCTGACGCGACTGGTAGAATTAAACCAAGAGACATACCGCATAGAACTTGCTCTCTGCTACATGAACCAAGGGAAATACGAGGAAGCATTGAAAATCTTCTATCAGATGGAGTACGAAGGCAAACATGTGAACATTTGTATGCGTTCCATCGCATGGTGTTCACTAAAACTCAATAAACTGGAGACTGCCGAACGATATTACAGGAAACTGATGGACTTAGGCGAGAAAACACGATGGGAAGATTACCTGAACGCTGGTCATACCGCTTTCATAGCAGGGAATTGGAAGTTGGCCAAAGAACGTTACAAGACCTATATCCCTTTGTATCAGAAGGAGCATCCCGATGATCACACAAGTGGTATAGCGCCCTATGACACTGACAAGCAAGAACTGATGAACCACAAAATCAGTATAGCAGACATAAATCTTATGCGTGACATCGTTCTTTCTAAAGATGAAGTTTAACTCTCTTCTGCTTTTCATGGCAGTAACCGTCTATTCGTGCACTCAACCTGGAAAAATGCCTGCCGTACAACAAGAAACTGATCATCCCTCAAAAGATAGAGAGGAAATCTGGAAACAAAGTGATCGACGTATTCAAGTAGGAAGTTTTGCACCTGATATCCTTCTACCTAAACTGTTTCCTGGTGACAAAACAGATCTGGACTCTCTACAACGCAAAGAACATATATTACTCTTTTGGGCTTCATGGTGTGACGACTGTCAGCGAGAAATGCCAGACTTGCTTGCTATACAACAGAAATATCCTGCAATAACATGGATCAGCATCTCTTTTGACAACGAGGTTCAGAAAGCACAAAACTATATCAGAAAGCATAAACTTAACGGTATACATCTCTTTGATGCCAGGAATTGGAGAGGTTCTGCTTCAGAGGACTATGCAGTCCCACTACACGGGATACCTTATATCATTTACGTAGATGAATATGGGAAAATCCGATGGCATGGAGGAACGGCCAAAGAATTAGAAGAAAGTCTTGACAGCAGAACCTAATCGTCCAATGATGCGATGACCTAACGAGAAACGTTTCTTCCAATCAGCAGACTTATAAACTTGACAATTCTGAGTCACATCGCGATAAAATATCTCCTCCAATTCTTGCGTAACTGAAGGGTCATAAATAAAAGCATTCACTTCGTAATCATAAAGCAAGGAACGGCCATCTAAGTTGGTAGTACCAATTGTGCAGAAACGATGGTCAATTGTCATTACTTTCGTGTGATGGAACCCCCCATCATAATACCAAACTGTAGCTCCTCGACGAGCCATCTTCTTCATTTCTAATCCAATAACATCAGGAGTAATATTGTTATCGCAGTTAGTAGAAACCATTATCTGAACATTCACACCTCTCTTTAGAGCCCTCTTTAGAGCACGGCGCACTGTGCGTACATTCGTGGGATAAGGATTCACTATCTGTATGTCGCTTTGAGCAACATCAATGGCACGAGCAAATGTCTTACGCATTTGATAACTGCCTTCATACGGATAGCGATCAACTACAGCAACGGGGGATTCTCCCACGTGTTCTGAGGAGGCTTGGTAACGAGAATCCAATTCAAGCACTTCGCCAGAAACAGCATACCACATTACAGAAAAAATATGCTCAAAGGCGGCTACAGAAGGCCCCTCCACACGTATATGCATATCACGCCATTCTCCCACCTTCGGGGTACCATGAATATAGTAGTCAGCAACATTCATTCCTCCTGTATATGCATACTTGCCATCCACAACAACAATCTTGCGATGATCACGATGATAGGCATGATTGATATATGGAAATTTCACCTTGTCGAACTCGCGAATATCTATTCCCATAGCTCGAGCGCTATCCAAAAATGGGTCGAAAGTAGATCTATCTGTAAAACTGCGACTGGCATAACTATCAAAAATAAAACGCACCTGAACGCCCTGACGAACTTTCTCGGCAAGAATATCAAAGAGTGCATGACCAATGCTATCATCCTTAAGCTTAAAGTATTCAAGATGAATATAAGATTCGGCCTTCCGAATATGTGCAAACATATCATCAAACTTCTCACGTCCACTTGGCAATAAAGTTATACGGTTTCCTTCATAAATAGGTATACCCAAATCATCCAACATCTGATGAGATATCTCATCCAAGTTCTGAGACTGAACAGGAAAGGCCAATAGAAACTGTCCCAAAAGAATCAATAGAAGAACTTGAAGACTTTTGAATTTCATCATGTTGTTCTAATGGAAAGAATGTGATGAAAAAAAAGAGTAAAAGAAAAGAGCCATTCTCCTAAATCATGCAACGGAAGTTATCCACTACTCCCAACAACTGATGTTCATCGTTAACCACCAATACTGCATGAATCTTACGCTCATGGAGCAGATTAAGAATATCACACACTTTCATTTCAGGAGGTACACAGACTGGAGTTCGAGTCATTATTTCTTCAACGGGCACATTGAAGAAACGTTCCCTGAGTCGCTCTGTAGCACGACGAACATCACCATCAGTAATCAACCCTACGATACGATTATCCTGAATAGCAATTCCTAAACCAAGTTTACCTCGACTAACCGTGATTATGGCCTCGCCCAAAGGCATCTGAGGAGTAATGATAGGCATATCTTCAGTACGCATCACATCACGAGCCGTGACCAAGAGTCGACGGCCTAAAGAACCACCAGGATGGAACCTGGCAAAATCCCTTTCCCGGAAATGGCGTGCTTGTATGAGAGCACAAGCAAGGGCATCACCCATAGCCAAAGCAGCAGTAGTGCTACTGGTGGGAGCAAGCTTGAGAGGGCAAGCTTCCTGACGAACACTCACACGAATATGGTAAGTGGAATTCTTTGCCAATAATGACTCCGGATTGCTGGAAATACCTACCAAAGGAATATCGCACTTTTGTAAATATGGAACAAAACGGAGTAATTCATCGGTCTGCCCACTATTGCTGAGGGCAATAACCACATCATCAGATGTCATTACTCCCAAATCACCATGAAAAACATCCAATGGATTGATAAAGAATGCAGGGGTACCCGTACTGCTAAGTGTCGCAGCAATCTTGGCTCCAATGTGACCACTTTTACCCACACCAGTCACAATGACCTTTCCACGACAATACAGAATCAGTTCGACAACCTTATCGAAGTTCTCATCAAGTTGAGGAATCAAATCCAAAACAGCTTGAGCCTCGTCGTGTAAACACTGAATAGCAATATCTCTATATTGACTCATAATAATGACTTAATTACACCCTCTAAATCCTGCAATTGAAGCATATTAGGACCATCGCTCAAAGCATGATCGGGGTCGGGATGAACCTCAAAGAAATATCCTGTAGCGCCAAATGCCTTGGCGGCAAGAGCCATAGCTGGAATGAATTCCCGATTGCCACCTGTCTTACCACCTGCAGCACCAGGTCGCTGAACACTGTGAGTACAATCCATAATAACACGAGGAGTGAAATGCTTCATGTCTGAAAGGTTGCGGAAATCAACCACCAAATTGTTGTAACCATACATGTTACCACGTTCCGTCAACCAAATTTCTTTGGCGCCACTCTCTCGACATTTTTCAACAGGATATTGCATATCCAAGCCACTGAGGAACTGAGCCTTTTTGATATTAACAATACGTCCTGTACGAGATGCTTCGACAAGTAAATCCGTCTGGCGACAAAGAAAAGCTGGAACTTGAAGTACATCTGCCACTTCACTCACGGGTTGAGCTTGGCTACTTTCATGGATATCCGTCAATATAGGAAGTTCATACTTCTCTTTCACATCAGCAAGCATCTGGAGTCCCAACGGAAGTCCTGGACCACGATACGAGCAAATACTCGTCCGATTGGCCTTATCAAAAGACGCCTTGAAATATATTGTAATGCCATATTGGCCACGCAAACGAACCAATTCCTGAGCCACCTCAGAAAGGACATCCGCAGACTCTATGACACATGGTCCGGCAATAAACACTGACTCCATAGGACACTTAATTTTATTCTGAATGGTATGCAAAATTATAAAAAATAAAATAAACTACCGAATATATCTCCTAAAAACACTAACTTTGCATCGGAAATAGACATTTAAAATAGATAGACATGAGTAAAGTAATTATAAACAGTTACGAAGATTTTCTTCCATACGTAGATAAAGAATTAGGATCCAGCGATTACGTGGAGTTGTCTCAGGACCGAATTAACCAATTTGCAGATGCCACATTGGATCATCAGTGGATTCATGTTGACGTAGAAAAAGCAAAAGCAGAAAGTCCTTTCGGACAAACCATCGCCCATGGATATCTCACTTTGAGCATGCTACCCTATCTATGGGACCAGATTATTGAAGTAAACAATCTGGAGCGCATGATGAATTATGGCATGGATAAAATGAAGTTCGCCCAACCCGTACTTAGTGGTCAACATATCCGCATGAACACGAAATTGGAGGATCTGACAAATCTGCGTGGAGCAATCAAAACAACCATTAAGTTTACTATCGACATTCAGGAAACAGGCAAGAAGGCTCTGGAAGGTCTTGCTACTTTCGTTTATTACTTTAAAAAAATAGGATAAAAGGTCTTCTGATAGGTTCTCTTAATAACCTAAATCGCGAACTATCTGACTTATTTTCTCTATCGTGGTCAAACGAGTGGGAACAAGAGGAAGACGAAGAATGTTTTCAATCATGCCCATCTCGGAAAGCATGGCTTTTACGCCAGCAGGATTACCATCCACAAAGAGAAGTTTGAAAAGTTCAGTAAACTTGTGATGGATGACCAATGAGGAGCTATATTCACCACGTAAAGCTAAACGAACCATACGACTAAATTCCGCTGGCAGCGCGTTTCCTATCACACTGATGACTCCTACTGCACCCAGAGTAATAAGAGGGAATGTGATACCATCGTCACCACTGATCACATCAAAGTTTTGAGGCTTATTCTTGATAATGTCATCCATCTGGGTTATATTGCCACTAGCCTCTTTAATGGCTACTATATTCTCATGATCATAAGCCAAACGAAGTGTCGTCTCGGCTGTCATATTAACACTGGTACGTCCAGGTATATTATAGAGGACAACAGGGACAGGACTTTCATTTGCGATGGCAGTAAAATGCTGATAAAGACCCTCCTGCGATGGTTTGTTATAATAAGGACATACACTGAGCACTCCATCAATTCCTGTCCAATTGAATGTATGAAGTTCTTTGATAACAAAAGCTGTACTATTACCGCCACATCCCATCAACAAAGGAACACGACCTGCTACACGCTCTGTCAGGAAATCCTTGAGCGAACGTTTCTCTTCTAAAGTTAATGTAGGTGTTTCGGCGGTTGTACCCATAATGCACAGGAAATCCACTCCCCCCTGAATCTGATATTCCACTAAACGGTTCAAAGCTTCATAATCAATAGAGCCATCCCCTTTAAAAGGAGTAATCAGTGCAACACCAAGTCCCCGGAATTTATTTATAGCCATATAACAATCTTTCCTTCTTTTTTCGGGTACAAAAATAACACATTTCTTGTATATTGCCAAAAAAGATAACCCTATTTTCTTGCCACACAAAAATTTTCTGTATAATTTTGTAGCAATATAAAAGACCCTCAACATGACAGAAACAGAACGAATTCAAGAGCTACGCACAGAACTGCATCAGCATAACTATAACTACTATGTCTTGAATCAGCCTACAATATCTGATCAAGACTTTGATAAAATGATGCATGAACTACAAGATTTGGAGGCTAAATATCCTGAATTATATGACCCCAACAGCCCCACCCAACGCGTAGGATCAGATTTGAACAATGAATTCGAAACAGTGGTCCACAAACGTCCAATGCTGAGTCTGGCAAACACATATAACAAAGAAGAGGTAAAGGATTTCTATAATCGAGTAAAAGAAGGGTTGCATGGTGCCCCTTTCCAAATCTGTTGTGAACTAAAATTCGATGGTTTGAGTATCAGTTTACATTACGAACATGGACAACTAGTGAAAGCCGTAACCAGAGGCGATGGAATACAAGGCGATGATGTGACGTCAAACGTACGTACTATACGCAGCATCCCTTTGCAGCTTGCTAAGGAGATGGATTATCCCGATGAATTCGAAATACGAGGTGAAGTGCTGATGCCCTGGAGTTCTTTTGACCAATTGAATAAACAACGAGAAGATGATGAAGAACCTCTTTTTGCTAACCCCAGAAATGCGGCAAGTGGAACATTGAAGAGCAAAGTTAGCAGTACAGTGGCACAACGTGGACTAGATGCCTACCTCTATTATCTTTTAGGCGATAATATCCCAGATGATGGACATTATGAAAATTTGCAAAAAGCACATGAATGGGGATTCCAGATTAGTAAGAACATACGACTGGTAAATTCTTTGCAAGGAATATATGACTATATTGATTATTGGGACCAAGAAAGAAAGAATCTTCCAGTAGCTACTGATGGAGTAGTATTGAAAGTTAACTCTCTGGCGCAACAACGTAGTTTAGGTATGACAGCTAAAAGTCCCCGATGGGCCATCGCTTATAAATTTCAGGCAGAACAAGCAGAAACCATTCTGAGACAAGTAGTGTATCAAATAGGTAGAACTGGCGCTGTGACTCCAGTAGCCAACATGGATCCTGTACAACTGGCAGGTACACAAGTTAGAAGGGCTACTCTACACAATGCTGATGTGATGCAGAAGCTACATCTTCATGTTGGTGACCACGTTTTGGTGGAAAAAGGAGGTGAAATCATACCTAAGATAATTGATAACTTAACAGAAAATTCCAATCCAAAACACCTGATCAATTTTGTTGCAAACTGTCCTGTATGTCGGACACCACTTGTTAGATACGAAGGTGAGACTTCCCACTATTGTCCTAACGAAACAGGATGCCCACCTCTGATTCTTGGAAGAATAGAGCATTTTATCAGTCGCAAAGCCATGAATATAAACTCACTTGGATTTGAAACGGTAGATGATTTCTTCCAACGTGGACTTATCCATGATGCAGCCGACCTGTATGAACTTACAGAAGAACAGTTATTAACTTCTGAGGGTGGTGGTCAAATAAATGCGAAAAACATTCTACAGAGTATCCAAGAAAGCAAGGATGTTCCATTCGAGCGCGTCCTCTATGCAATCGGAATCCGATTTGTAGGTGAAATCGCTGCTAAAACAATAGCCCGCAACCTGGGCAGTATGGAAGCGGTAGCAAATGTCACACTCGATAAACTATTAGAAATCAGTGGAATAGGAACTATAATAGCACAAAGCATCATACATTACTTCAAAGATCCTATTAATCAACGTTTTGTGCAGAGACTTCAGAAATATGGTCTACAAATGAAACTTTCTGAAACAGAACTCAGCAGCCACAGCGATCGTCTGGCAGGGAAGAGCATCGTTATCAGTGGAGTTTTTGCTCATCATAGTCGAGACGAATACAAGGCTCTCATCGAAAAACACAACGGAAAGAATGTGGGTAGCATCAGCGGAAAGACTTCCTTTATCCTAGCTGGAGAGAACATGGGACCTGCCAAGCTAGAGAAAGCACAAAAACTGGGTGTTCCTATTCTTAGTGAGGATGAGTTTCTAAAGATGATCGAGTAATAATATATCAAAAAACTATTTTCTGCCCATCTCGAATATAAATACCTCGCTCTGGAGAAAGAACTCGTCGGCCTACCAAATCATATAGAGGAGTAGATTCACGTGATGAGGAAACATCAGACATTCCATCTTCTTGTCCGTGTATCACAATTTCAATCGATGATGGATAGGGGAAAGCCCACCCTCCGTCGCGTTTCTGAATCTGCATATACCAACGTTGAGGACTAAGGATTCCTGTTTCTTGCCCAACAGGAAGGAGTTTGTTTCCAGACAGGCAATAAACATTCTCCCGAGCAGAAAGAGATGCAAATGAAACCTCGGAATACGTTCCTACAAAAGAATAACGGAAAGAAATGCTAGAGCAAGAACGTAATGAGGCATTGGCAGGATGAAATTCCGCATTATAAGCGACAAAATCATAATCGCCTAAAGATTCAGCACGTATCAAATAAGGAACATTCGGGAACAATTTACCACTAAGAATCGGCAAAACTTCCAGTTGTTGCCTTTCTGGAATCCCATCATTATCCATATCATACGAGTTTACCGAATTAAGACAATATACCTGGATTCTTTGATCCATGAAAGTAGATACGGGCATTGCAACAGGCAGATATAAGGGCTGATAATCAGTATCGATGAAGGAGCGAAGATAATGGAGTTCCTGTACTTGATATTTACGTCTGTTTATCAACTCTGTAGCATCCTGAATTACATATAAATCCATATCCTGCAGCGTATTGTAATACCCAGAATTATTGTAATCCACCTCTCCATGAGATTCATCCAACACGGGGTATTCATCCTCTCCGAGTGTCTGAAACCAGCAATCAAGTCCTTCGTTACCCTGATTTAACAGATAACAAATTTCACCACTCGACAAACGATCTAAAGAAACACGAGTTTCGGAACCTGTATCTCCCAAAGAGGATAGATAGAAATTGTTTGAAGAGTTGACATTGCCATAATTACGACATAAGGTATGACTATTGTCGAGAGAAACGTCCAAATCCGCTACCATAAGACAATTGGAAATACGTGTGAAAGTGGAGGCCCATCCTACAATACCACCACAACTGTTGGTATTTCGACCTGACATGCTGCCCGCATAAAGGCAATTGCGAACATTGACAGTCCCAGATTCAGATACTGCCAGAATACCTGCATGAGTACCGTCTCCACTAATCGTGCTCAGAATATTTACCAGACTCGTACAACGTTCAATGGTTGCGCCATAAGCATGAGCTGCAATACCTGCAGCAAACTTAGCACTTGTCTTAATCTCCCCTGCAACAGTAAGATCTTTAACGGTTCCACTAAGATAACCAAACAGAGCAGCATCATTACGATTTCGATTGTAAGAAACCGTCACAGTGTGACCTGCCCCATCAAAGGTTCCTGCATAATAACGAGATGAAGAACCAATAGACTGACTATAACCTGTGAAATCAATATCTGTTGTCAACAAAGCATTAAGTGATATGTTACCACTATTGACCAAAGATGCAAATTCCGATAATTCTTCTGCTGAAGAGATTACATATGTATCAGAATCATCAAAAGATGAAGTCACTTGGAGTTTGATCTCGGCTGGCATCTCAGTATACAAAGGATCCAATGATTTCATTAAAAGAAGCCATCGTTGTGATGCTAAACCAGAGGATATACTCCGACGAAGAGAATTCCCTTCTAACACATACCCTCCTAAGGTAGAAACCTCAGCAGATGTCATAGTTTTATATTTCCCTTGAAACTGATAACTATAGGTCATGCTGTTGCAATCAATGGAATTCTCCAATGCTCCAGCAAAAGTAACATCGCGAGCAGAAATCTGTTTGTTGCCTACTTCCTTAGCACGAATAATATAAGGCACATTGGGAAGAATCTCCCCTTCTCTTAGAAGGAAAATCTCAAGTCTTTGTTCATCTGGGATATGATCCCCATCCGAATCATAAGCACAGAAGCTATTGATATAGTATACTTCGACATCCTGGTTTATAAAACAGGATACGGGCATTCGAACAGGAATATAGAGCGGCTGGTAATCTGTATCATAGAAATCTCGATTGTATTTAAAATCAAAAATCTGGAATTCATATGGTATAGACATCTCCTCTCCATCTTTTAGCACATAGGACCCAATGGTGGAAAAGTTTGTAAATCCATAGGGACCCACATATACTGTACCATGAGAATCTAACGGAACAGGATAAGAATCATGAGGTTGATCATTATCCAAATTCTGATACCAGAAAGGAGAATCACTGGAATTTCCATTCATTTGATAACATATTTCTCCACTCTGAAGCTTAGCTTCTGTAACAAGTATCTCATCACCTACTTCACCCAATGAATGTAGATAATAGTTGTTGGTGCTGATTACATTTCCATAGTTACGACTTATCGTATTACTGCCATTTGTACTGACGGAAATATTTGCAATCTGAAGACAATTGGAAATAAATGTGGTTGTAGAAGCCCAACCGACCAAACCTCCACAACAATTGGTATTGTCACCCTTCATGGAACCTGCATACAGACAATTTTGAAGAGTACCACCCCCATCCGTCACAGCAATAATACCAGCATGGGTACCATCTCCACTAATGGTGCTTACAATATCTACATAACTGGCACAATTACGAACTGTTCCTCCATAAGAATGAGCAGCAACACCTGCAGCAAACTTGGCTGACGTGGTGATCTTACCACAAACAGAAAGATTCTGAACTACTCCACTAAGGTATCCAAATAAGGCTGCATTATTCTGGCTACGGTGATAGCCAACCCTTATCTTATGACCTGCACCATCAAAAGTACCATAATATCGATTCTCTGAGGTACCAATAGAAACATCATAGTCAGAGAAGTCAATATCATTCATCAAAACAGCTCCAACAGCCTTCTTCTGACCACTATTCACCAAGTCAGCAAAAGTCACCAGATCTTCTGGCGTACGTATCTGGAGAATTGTTTGGCGTCCATAAGGATCACCATATTCCAATTTGTCGTCCAACCAAGTGATACGTTCTTTAATGAAATCCTTTACGATTTGAACCTCTCCATCATAAGTCCCTGCAACCTGAGGATTAGCAAAGATATAGGTACTTAGAACTGGCCAACGGATGAAATTCAATCGTTGGGAGGCATCCAAGACATTTGCCATCGAATCCACATAAGCAAGCATGCCCTCTTCCGTGATGGCTCCTGATTGGCGGACATCATTCCACATCTGCATCATTTCTCTCATCGTAGCAGGATCATAGGTTATTTGGTCAACCCAATTCTTAATAGTCCCCGCATAAGAGACTACATACCGATAAGTGAAATCCGGAGCCGAACTATTAGGATATGAACGTCCATCGTTATCGAAACCAAGATTGAAATCCCAGACTGGTCCAATCTTGAAAAGATTCTCTTCGCGATTCTTGTAAAGATATGTACTCCAATACATATCAGAATTGGCACAAAACTCATTGGTAAGAAAATGTTTTAGGAAACTATCCATATCCAACATGGAACGATATCCTTTCTCGGCGTCTTGATAATCGGTGCAATAAGTTCGTGCCTCCATCAGATTAAAATACCCTTCAATATATTCTGTCTGTTCTAGTGTTATCTCATCATCCTCTGGAGAATGAATAGTGACAGGAATACCACATTCTGAAGTAAACATGGATTTCTCGCTGTATGCTAATGCATCCATCTCGAGCAAATAACCGCCTGTGATTTCTGGTTCAGCATTATCGGTTGTTTCCATTTCAGTAATATCGACACGATCATCATTCACCGTTATCTGATCCGTCAACTGGTAGCAACCCTTATACTCACCGTTCATTATGACATCCACTGCCTGACAATATGGAGTATAATCTGCTTGGAAGCGACGGTTAACCTCAAAAGCCAGAATATTGCGCATAAGAGTCTTGTCATCATGATTGTTTATCAAAGTCCATTTTCTAGCTTTTGCAGGAGATGCCTCAGGTGAATCCTTCAAAACACGGACTTTCTCATCAAATTTGATTCGATAAGGTTTCTTATCAAAACCGATAGAGGAATTTCCACGAAGGCGAGACGTACCTGTCTTCTCTTGAATCTTTGTCCCCCCATGGTAGATAAGTGTGATATTAGAGACAATTTCATTAACCTTATCATAAGGGTCTCTATTATTTTCTGTATGAATGGTTACAGTAGGTAGATTTGTCAGTTGATAGAATTGGCTGTCATCTCCTTCGCCTTCATGCCCATAGAATTCCAGTTCCGCCACGTTGCATCTTACATCATTGGGACCTATATAACGCACATAACGGAAACCACGGGACACATGAACATCAACATAATGCATACGGCCTATTGAACTTTGCTCAGCGTTAAGGTAAAGTGGAACCGCATCACGAAAATCCGATCTGTTGGCACCTTCAAAGAGAGCCAACTGAACACGTACTGGACCATAAGTAGCATCATTCCTTGGTGACCAACCTACACGAGTGATAACATGAGGAGAACCCAAATCAAGTCCAACCCAAGTTTTCGACCGTTCATAAGTTGCAAAGAATGTGTTAAGATCGCCATCGAATGCACATTCCCGATTATTGACAGTAGTAGAAACAGAACCTGAGGAATAATCTACACTTGCCTCTGTTCCTATGATCTTCCCCGAAAGTTTCTTGTCTGAGAAAACTGGTAAAGGTATTAGAAGAATAAACGACAAGAGAATAAGGCGCATCACATTACATGCCATATCAATCTTAACAAAGGGGATTCAATAAAACCACTTCAGACAAACGGGACTATCCATCATAATTCGATTCCCTGTATCACTCAATAATCCTGTCTCAGCATCACGGAAGAAAATCTGTATCTCATTAGTATCACGACATGCCACCAAAACATACCGATCATTAGGAGTAATAATGAAATTGCGGGGATGAGTTCCCGTAGTCTGATAACCAACGCGACTTAATGTACCATCCTTCCTTACACGATAAATGGAAATGCCATCTCCTTTAAGACGATGGCTGGCATATACAAATTTGCCATCCGATGTAATATGAATATCTGCACTGCCTCCAGCATCCAGAGTATCAGCCACTATCGACTGTTTAACAACAAACTTCTTCCCATTATATTTTATTGTGAAAATTTCACCTGATAACTCTCCAATCAAATAAGCATATTTTCCATTAGGAGCCCAACAAAGGTGACGTGGTCCTGCACCTGGATTCACAACAATGTCCCTATCTGCTTTCAATTCTGGACCATTTAAAAAAATATGGACTCTATCAGTCCCTAAATCATTGGCCATCATGTATTTCCTATCAGGAGAGAAAAAAACAGCATGCAGATATGGTTTCGTTTGACGCTCAGGATTGACACTGCTACCAGTAAAAGGAATGACCTCTGCTTTGCCTAAAGTTCCATCAGTTTGAACTGCGATGCGTGAAACTGTGCCACCCGAATAATTAGCTGTATAGATATACCTTTCATCAGGTGAAAGAGTAATATGACAAGGACCGTCGCTTTGAGTTAACTGTGTATTAAGAATCTTGAGATCTCCTGTCAATCGATCAAAAGAAACAGAACTAGCAGATGAACCACTGGAAGATTCACCTACACAGTACAACCTATTACCTTCTTTGTTCAGGCATAGAAAGCTAGGATTAGAAAGACCGGTTATACCATTCTGATATGTGTAGATTCCATTCCGTTGATTGAAACGATAGACACGAAGTCCCTCACGATCTTTAGGGGCATAACTACCTGCAAAAAGATATATCTCATCATTCATAATATTGGCGTATACCGTATTGCGCAGTGTTCCTTGATCATCATCACCAGAATAGTCCCAATACATTGCCCCACGAAGATGACGTTGTTTGATATACTGACACTTAATAGCAAGTGATTTTGCATCATCATAACCGAACACCAACTCTTCTGTTTCGGGATCCATCAAATATGGCACCATTGCTATTGAATCCCATCGTTGAACGAATTGACCAGGTTCAATGGATTTATAATCGCCATAACCTTTATATCGCTTTCCGCCACGTCCATAAAAAGGCATACCCATTACAAGCATGTTCTCAGGAATTCCTTTGTCAACATGAGCATCTACAGCCTGACTGCTAGTCATCCATCGGGTATGTTTGCTAGGAAAGAGCCCAGAATGGAGGATGGGGGCATTTCCCATGTCATATGCCATAATGTTGACAAAATCAATATATGGTTTTATTGCAGGAAAATCAATGTAGTCAGCCGAAGAAACTGAGGCAAGCGTTAATTCTTTATCTTTTCCGATTGCCTGGCGAATGTCATGCATCAGAAGGGTATAATTATATTTGTCCGTAGGGGCTGAGGAAATACCTGCGGCGTTGCTGGTAGGATACTCCCAATCTATATCAATACCATCCAGTCCATATTCATCCACTACACGACGACAATCTTTTGCGAAAGAACGACGTAAAGTAGGATCGGTAACCATCTCCGAGAAACGACCACTTCCCCACCCTCCTACACTTAGGAGCACCTTCAAACGAGAATTCCTTTGTTTCAATTCAACCATCTTACGAAGACGATCGGGATTATCAATACGAACTCCGTCAAAAGAATCAGTAACATGACCAAAAGCATAATTAATATGTGTCATGGTAAAAGGGTCAGGAATGACCCTACTCCAAGATGTCACGTATGCTACTATGACAGGATCTGCCTGTCTTACGGAAGTTTTACTCTTCGCATCCATCGAGAGAGTGCTCAACATACTAGCACAAAAGAGAAAATAAAAGAAGGTTTGCTTTTTCATGTGAATATATTTTACCAACGAAGAGATGTTACAGAACGAGGCAGAAGAGTTAGATTAATATATTTGCCACCATCTGTCATGACAGAAACCTTCTCTTCAGTTTCGTGTTCATTCATGATAACAAAAGCAGTAGAATCATCAGGATTACGGAATGCCGAGCACATAATGCCATTTCCCAAATCATTAGTTGCAAGCCGAACTGCAAAAGGATCCACTACACATGAGAGATGACCTATTATATAATAATGTGAATTATATGTAATATCACGATAATTGGCACGGTCAATATCGACAGCACCATAACACGTCTGGCACCCTCCATCACGATTAGGGCCACGATCACTATCCAACATCAGATTCCATACAATCACTGCACGACACCCATTGTTGACAGTACCAAGAGCTGTCTCACGCATATCTTCCATCAGGCGTTTACTCAGATTGCGACCATCATTCCACATTCCGATAGAAGTTTCTGTAAAAATGAGTTCTTTATCAGGACGCTCCTGCCCTATTCTGAGCAATTCCCTACGATTGCCACCATAATTGTGGTACGCAGCGCCAGAAAGAAAACTGGCAGCCTTCTCATTCTCATAAACGCGAAGAGGATACTGTTGTTGCTCTGGCATTCTATCATAATTATAATTATGGTCAAATGCATATATCTTAGCTGTCACCTCAGCTTTCTGGAAAGCGGGACCTAAAGCATCTGCAATGAATTTCTGCTGTTCTTGCCAACCCATGAACAAGGACGCAGAATTACCACGATTCAAAGGTTCATTCTGAACAGTAATCGCATAAATTGGGACTCCACTCATCTCAAATGCCTGAATCCATTTTACAAAATATGTAGCATAATCATGATAATACTTGGGATTTAGCTGTCCACTCGTCCATGATTCAAAGGGTTGTAGTTCTTCCAAATTATTCACCTTCATCCAACGAGGACAAGTCCATGGAGAACCCATAATCTTGATCTCTGGATTGATTTCAAGAATCTCTTTTAAAATTGGAATCACATAATCCGTCTCCTCGGGAGTTAAAGTGAAATTCTCAATACCTGGGGTGTCACAACATGTGTATTCACTCAAAGAGAAATCAGAACAACCAATTGATATGCGAGCATAACTGAAACCGAGTCCTTCTGTGGGAGAATATGTTCTTACAAGAAAATCATGACGATCCTTTTCGGACATCTGCATCAAGTTATAACATGTAGAACCTGTTACAGCTGCTCCGAATCCATCCATCTTTTGATAAGTAACCGAAGAATTTATGTTGATGACTTTATCTGAGGATGCATTCTTGCTAAGTTTAATACTTGATCTATGAAATGTTAATACACGGTCTGATGTACTGACAATAGATTTCACTTTAGGTTTTGACCAAATGGAACTTCCCATAAAAAGAAAAGCACCCAAACATACCAAAATTAAACGATTAAAACTCATTACATCCAAAATTATCTGATTATCGAAGGCAAAGATAACAAAAAAAGCCCAAAGTCACTTGGACTCTGGGCTTTTTTATAATTGAACTATTGAAAATTACTTCAACAGTACTTTCTTACCGTTTACAATGTAAACACCCTTCAGGCCCTTCAGGTCAGATGCGGTAGCACCTTCCTTCATCTTGGCACCAGACAGGCTGTAAACATCCACACCTTCACCGTTGGCCATGATGCCTTCGATTCCGTCGGTCAAG
>JAFZWK010000073.1 GCA_017617335.1 Bacteroidaceae bacterium
GTTCACCTCCACATTAGCATAGCAGTTGAGGATGTGGCTCTCGTCGGCAACGTTACCGAACATACCACCGCAATAGCCGCTTGCGGTCACCTTACCTGTTACCCAAACGTTCTCGACATAGCAGGGCTTGCCGTATGTGGAGTGACCCAGGTAGCCGGCAATGATACCCGTGCCGCCAGTACTTGTTACGTTGGCATTCTCAACGCCCAGGTTGCGGACGTTACCGCAGAGCACACCGAAGATACCAGGATAGTCATAAGCTCCAGGCAGATCGGAGGTCAGGTTGCGGATGACGTGATTCTGTCCGTCGAAGTCAATGTAAGGATAACCTTGCGACTGGTCAGGAATGTTGAAGAGAGGAGTCCAATCCTTCACGCCTTCCATGTCTACGTCTTCTTCCATTACCACATAGTTCATGCGGCCGGAAACAAGCTGGTTGATTAGGTTAGACAAGTCGGCTGCCTTTCTGATTACAAATGGATTATCCTTTGTACCATCAGGAACATTGATGAAGTCATTGGTATAATTGCCATTCTCATCACGAACAACCACACCATGAGTAGAATCAAGTACAGGATGTTCGTCCTTACCCAAAGTCTGGAACCAGATAGGATCCGCAAGACCACTGTTCTGGTTGAGCAGATAGCAAAGTTCACCAGAAGCAACCTGTTCAAGTGTGATACCCTTGATATCGAAATCTGCGTTCAGATCGGTATGAACGACGTAGTTGTTCTTCGTTTCGCAATAGCACAGAGCGAAGGGCTTGCTGGCAGATGAATAGTAGCCAGTAATTTCAGTACTTGACCAGCTATTGTGAATATAACCATTTCTGATGAAGCCCATCAGGGCACCACTCTCGTTGTCACCCACTACGGTACCACAAGAATAGCATCTGTCAACGTAAACAGTAGCGGTAGCACTCATTTCGCAACCGAAGATTGCACCTGCGTTCTTGATTCCCTGTACGTAACCTTCGTTACCTACGCATGTAATGTAAATGTCACCTTCAACGGTAGCCGTACCACCAATGATACCTGTGTAGCTGCCGCCAATGATGCTGCAAGTGTTGTCGAGCACGAAGTTCTGGATGTGTGCACCAGGACCAACGAGACCCCAGATACCTGTGTAGTTGTTAGTGCTCTCAATCTTCAGGTTACTGATCTTATGACCCTGACCGTCGAATGTTCCTGTGTAATAAGAACCAGATCCATCAGGACACATCATGTCAAGAGTGAAGCCCGTCATGTCGATATTATCAGTCAAAACAGCATTAATCTCTGTACTGCCGCTGTTGACCTTCTTAGCGAACCAAACAAAGTTTCCGCCATTAGCAATCTGATAGAAACCATCAACCAACTTGGGCATCAAACCGAACGCATTCTCGTAGAATGTAGCATTCTTCAGATCCTCTTCAGCCTCAGCCTCAGCGGTAGAATAAACACCTTCCATCAACTTATCCCAGATACCATAGAAGAAAGTTGTCTCCTCACTGAATGCAGCATCATCGATGGCACCTGAATTGTGAATCTCGTCTACTGCAGAGTAGTAGCTTTCCAAATCAGCAGCATAGGTGCGATAAGCACGTCTGCTGGCAGGAATTGCATCAAAGATCTCTGAGAATCTGGCGATGAGAGCCATCTTGTCAGCGGGCTCAACAGCATTCTCAACATCAGCCATAGCAGCCTGCAAGTCAGCCAGAAGTGCTGCACTGTAGCTGGGATAGTACGAGAAGTTACCTTCGTCAGGAGTGTAATTCTGGATCATCTGGCCACGGGCAAGCATGCCTTCCAGAGTCTTGTCCATAGACTCAGAAGCATCCTCCAAGTCACCAAGATAGAACAGACGATAGTTACTCATCAGAGCCCAGTCATTTGCGTTACCTGTACCTGTGTTCTTACAACCGATGGTCAAGGTTCCGTCTGTAACATTGGCTACCAGAACGTTCTCATAACGGCCGTATGTGAAATGGAAGCTACCACCCACGTGACCCTGAGGAACATAACCATAAACATTTCCTTCCTCATCCTGCAAGCTGAGGTCTGCATATTGAACTGTCAAGTCACAGTTTTCACCATCCACAGCAGTTGCAGCATCCTGATACTCGTCGAAGTAGTTCTTCAGGAATACCTTGTTCTCGTTAGCATAGAAGATGGCAGCATAGCTGGGATTCTCCAAGAGAGGCAGACAACGGAACACACCGTTCATGCGAATCTCATAAACACCATTACGCAAGCCTGTGATGGTCTGCTGGTAATCGAAGTTAGTACGGAATCCCTCGGCAGCTTGCATCATACCAGGCTGACCGCCTGTGGTGAAGTTACCGTCGAGAATGGTCCAACCTTCCTTACCATCAGCGAACTGAGGATTGACAATCATATTAGTTACCTCAGAACCCTTTCCGTAACCATTCTTGATCGCAGTGTCAAGCATCTCCTGAACCTTAGTGGTCTCGGCAATGATTTCCTCGGTAGTGAGAAGGTGGTTCTCGAGGATGTAGTTTGCACCACCGTTGGCGAACGTCTCATTGGGCTCTTCGTCGCTCTCCAGATAATCTGTCAGGAGTTCACGGTCTTCACCCCAGAAAGTATCATCATTATCCAGATAATTCTTAACGTAATCCAACTTCTCATTGTATGCTTCGTAAGCAGCTTCAGATTCCTCTATCTCAGCATACTTAGCAGAGAGATCCCTGTAGGTAGGCAAGAACTCTTGCAAGGTGGCAGGATTGCCTAAACCTTCCAGCATAGCTCCAAATTCATCGAGCAGTGACTGGGTAGCAATTGCACCACTGGCAATATCTTGCATATAGCTCTCATACTCGCCCAAGAAAGAAGAGAAGGAAGCATCATCTTGAATAGAGCCAAAGCCATCCAGTGAATATACGACACCATGAGTGCTATCCAGTACAGGATGTTCATCCATACCCATTGTCTGGAACCAAATGGGATTTTCCAAACTCTTGCCATTAAGCAGGTAACAGAGCTCGCCAGAGCCAACCTGTTCAGCTGTGATACCCTTAATGTCGAAGCTGGCATTCAGGTCTGTATGAACGACATAGTTGTTCCTTGTATCGCAATAGCACAGAGCAAAGGGCTTGCTGGCAGAAGAATAGTAACCCTCGATGCTGGCACTTGACCAACTGTCATAAATGTGACCCTTGCTGATGTAACCTGTCAGGGCACCACTCTCGTGGGTGCCTATGATGGTACCAGTTGAATAACATTTATCAATGTAAACAGTAGCAGATGCACCCAGTTCACAACCAAAGATTGCACCGGTATTCTGACCACCATTCACATAACCCTCGTTACCCACTTCAGCAATATAGACGGTACCTGGAGCGCTGGCAGTAGCACCGACGATAGCAGTGTATTTGCCACCTATAATACTACACGTCGCGTCAAGAATGAAATTGCGGATATCGCAGTCACCTGTAATATAACCGAAGAGACCAACATGATCCTCATTGGGACGATCGATGTTCAAACCGCTGATAATATGGCCTTGACCATCGAACTTACCAGAATTGAACAAGCAATCATTATTACCAATCATTGGGAAGATTTCATTTACAGAGGACATGTTGATGTCAGCAGTCAGACGACCTGCCAGACCCTTGATGCCAGAGTTGGCCATGAAGGCAAACCAGACAAGCTCATCAGCATTGTCAATCAGGAAGTAACCTTCCTCGTCCTTCTGGCAGTAGTTAACGTCAACAAAGCCGCAGACGGTACATACACCTGCATGGAAGTCATGCTCGTCCCTCTGCATGCCACTTGGATCGTTGCCATAAGTCACATCACCAATAGGCTCGCCACCGCAGGAGATATGACCGTTGGGATATACGACCTTATGACTTGGGTTCAGGGTTGGAAGATCATCCTCACCGATAGTCTGGTACCAGCTGATTTTGCTCTGGTCACCGTTCAATATGTAGGTCATATAACCGCTCATGGCATCCACATCGCTGAACTCCTCCACTCCATCATTCCTGTCAGGAGCATTTGAGTAGTTGTTCTTGGCTACAGCAGGGGTGCCACGCCAGAAAGCATCACCATTATACACACCTTCGATGGTACCGATGGCCCAGCAGTTCTCGATACGACCGTTAGCAAACCAACCGTTGATCTGACCAGCCTGATCACTACCCTTCACAGGACCTGTAACGTAACAGTTGGTGATAGTGCTGGCAGGGCTGTCCATGTTGCAACCCAAGATACCACCAGCATTGATACCAGAAGCTACAACAGCACCTTCCATACCAAGTCTGTCGATGAGGACTGTACTTCCACTGTTGATGGTAGCACCAATGATACCTACATAAGAGGCACCACCGATATAGGAATTGCTGTCGATAACAAAATTCTTGATGACGGCTTCGAGAGTGATGCGGCCAAACATGCCGACGTAACTATCGGTCCTGTCAATTACAAGGTTCTTGATGATGTGATCCTGACCATCGAACACACCCTGATAGGGTGTTGATGCGTTGCCGATAGGAATAAAGTGGGGACTGACTTCAACGGGAACACCATCAGCCACCTTGCCGCCCATGTCAATGTCAGCTGTCAGTTTGGCTTTGGCTTTTGTTTCACCAGCATTAACAATGTCAGCAAACGTAATGAGTTCCTCTGCGGTACCAATCAGGTAGAAGCCATCCTCATCCTTCGTCAGGTTAGCACCTGCGGAATCCTGCTCGAAGTTGCCATAAGCTGCAATCTGATCATCCGTGAGAGGCACGTCCCAGTAAGCTACCTCAGACACATATGTGTCAGTAGCCTCACCGTCCTCATCGCAGCACAGGAAGAAGCCCTCAGGAGCTAACTGGAAACGGACTTCGTTCTTGGTATTGGTATTAATGAGCTCACCGTCGATGTAAAGGCTGAATGTGCCATTATTGTTCACCAACAGCAGACGATACCACCTCTTGTTGACAATGGTGCCGCCATAACCCAAAGTGCCAATACCAATCGTGTGGTTGTAAATGAAGATGTCGCCATCGCCTCCGTTGGTGGGGTCTGTCTGGAACAGACCATCATAGGGCGAAGCGTCCTCCACCATGAAGTCCAACTGAACGGTGTAGTTGTTGCTTATACTCTCAGCATTCAGTGCCACCCAAAGGGCAGCAGCCTTCGGTACAAGGATAGCCTTGTTCTCAGCTGTGGGACCATCGATAGCAGTGATGCCTGCCTCAGCCGCTGTCTCGCATAAGGTTGCACTCTTGTTACCAAGAGTGGCTGCCTGAAGCTGAAGAGCTCCCTCAGCAGGTTTCAGCAAGTCGCTGGCATCCTCGAATGTCCATTTACCTTTGGGCGAAGGCACGTCCTGTGCCACAGCCTTCAGGCTCATTCCTGCCATGCAGACAAGCATGGCGAAGAAAAGGAAAGTAAATCTTTTTTTCATTCTTTTGAATTTTTTTTGGTTAATAAAACATTCAATTTTTGCTATAATTTGTGCTATAATTTTTGCGAAAATACACATATTTTTTCATTCGGACAAACATTTCCTTGTTTTTTTTAGAGCAATTTCGAGTTTTTGCCAGACTTGATGAACGCATAAAAAAAGTGTAAGTGAAAGATTATCAACGAGGAAAAGGAAAGACCTGATAAACCAGACATCAGATTGAGGACTTTCACATTTAACATTTCAAATCAACTTACTCATCAAAGTTGTCATCAAAATGAGGATAAAAAGACAACGTGTCGCGATTGAAAAGACAACGTGTTGAAATCGCAAAGACAACGTGTTGTGTCGGCGGATTCAACGTGTTGCAAAATGGGAGACAACGAATCGTGCCATACTTTGTATGAAAAGAGGGCCAGCTTGTTGATATTTGAAATAAAATGATAGGATTCTTTTGCCGATTCGACATTTTTTTGTACTTTTGCCTTGATGAAAAAGACAAGTCATATCAGACAAGAGAAGGGATTCTTCCTCCAACAATGTTGAACTCATAAGAAAGGAACGCAGATGACCATCGAGGAACACCCTTTAGCTCCCTTCCTGCCAACCAATGGGAGAATTCTCTTCTTGGGAAGTTTCCCTCCACCTCAAAACCGATGGTGCATGCAGTTCTTTTATCCTAACTGGATCAATGATTTCTGGCGGATTATGGGCCTTCTCTTTTTCAAGGACAAAACACATTTCGAGGTACCCAACCAGAAGAAATTCGATCGCGAGGCCATCATCCTTTTTGCCCAAGAACAAGGATTGGCCTTCTATGATACTGCAAGCAAGGTGTGTCGCCACCGCGACAATGCGAGCGATAATTTCCTTGAAATCCTGGAATCCACTGATGTAGGTGCCCTACTCGACCAGATGCCTTTGTGCAAACGAATCGTCACGACGGGAGGTAAGGCCAGTGAACAATTAATGGCGCAATTGAAACTTGCTGAACCTCCATCCATTGGGGACTGTGTTTCCTGCTTCCTGGCAGGCCGTGAGATCCTGTGGTGGCGTATGCCTTCTACCAGTCGTGCCTATCCTCTTGCCCTTTCTAAAAAGGCTGAGTTTTATTCCAAATTATTCCTGTAATACACGTTTTTAGACTCATTCACCTTGTTAATAAAATGAGAACATTCCATATCCAAGTCTTGCCAGAAATCAGTCAAGTGTGTCCCAACTTTGCTGGAGCTGCCGTCTATGCTGAATTCCAGAATTCCCTTTATTCAGAATCCCTTTGGCAAGAGATCAATCGTTTCCTTGCTGAATATCGGCAACAATATACCACAGAAAGCATCAAAGAGATGCCCAGCATTCAAGCCACGCGACAAGTCTACAAGCGATGTGGCAAGGACCCCAGCCGTTATCGCCCCAGCGGTGAGGCGCTCGTTCGTCGTGCTCTTCAAGGCAAGGATCTCTATCAGATTGATACTGCTGTGGACCTCATCAATCTGGCAAGTATCGCATACGGATACAGCATTGGAGGATTCGATGCTGACAAGATTCAGGGAGACCATTTGACGCTTGGGATAGGACGTGAGAACGAGCCCTACGAAGGTATAGGTAGGGGAAGCCTCAATATTGCTGGGCTGCCTGTTTATCGTGACATGTTTGGAGGAATAGGAACGCCCACAAGCGACAACGAGCGCACCAAAATGGAAATCTCGACTTGTCACATTCTGGCCATCGTGAATGGTTACGACGGAAATCGTCAGAATGTGCTTTCCTGCGCCAAATATATTCAGAAGTTGCTCCAGCAGTTTGCTCAAAGCACGGGTGGTATCATCATTCAGTTCTGAGCAGGATCCCAGTCTCTCAGGTTTGATTTGGCTTCCAGCTTGTTTTCTACCCTATCATCCAATTTCGAGAAGAAATCCATTCCTGTCAATCTCTCTATCTGATCCACTGAACGGACAGCCTTTTCCATAGGTTGCTCGGAATCGTTGTTGGCATAATAGAAACCAATGGCCTTCTCATATCCTTTACGCACAGACAACACCACTTTGAAAAATCCATCTGGCACTACCGACTTCACCTTCTTCCCAATCGTCTTCGTCTTGCGATTCTCATTATAGACAGGACCACAAACGATGTAGACCTTTCCTTCCCTTCTCGCCCAACGTCGACAAGCCAGTTCAAGATTATTCCACCAGTTGTTGTTCAGTTCATGATCCTGGGGACACATGTTGCTCATATAGAAACATTCCGTCATAGCCTTCGCGTCCCACTTGTTATCACCAGCAGGACACATGTGCCCACGATCATATCTCGAACCGCTATAATCGTAACTCTGCACACGATTCTTCACGTCGATCTTCTCGTCCCCCTGGAAATCCTTGGGACGGCGCTTGTTTCCGTAGGTTTCCTTCTTCAGAAGTTCCCAAGCGACCCAATTGGGGTTATTGTAGTCTTTATTATAGGACAACGTGTAAGCCTTGTGTTCTATGATTTGTTCTGAAACGCCCTTCTTTGTCTTGGGAATCTCCATCCTCATGTTGCTCTGGCCTGCAACCCCCAAGGTCGTCAGCATGAATATGCCAACCAAATATATACCTTTAATCATCTTACTTTTTTCATTTTTGGAGGACAAAAGTAAACGTTTTATTCCAGATTTCAAAAGTATAGGCTCACAAAAGAGGAATTTTGTGTCATCCTGAGAGTTTGAAATGTGAGATAACCATCTTTTTTTGTTGAATTGAGGTCATCCTTACACCCATCTTTTCAAAATAATCAATATCTTTGCAAAAAAAGATGCATCTCGATGTTACAAATCCCATCCTTTTGCGTCTTTAGGGTAGATAAACCAGAAAATTTCATCTTATGCAACGCATTCTTTTATTCCTTTTCATTACTCTGGTATCCCTTGTCTCACAAGCACAACAGAGTGTTCATAGCCATGTGGTCGACGATGAAACGGGAGAGGCTCTACCCTACGCTACAATCTTCGTGTATTCAGGACTTGGAACGTTAACAAACACGGAAGGTGACTTTACCCTCTCCTGCCCTACTGACGCTACCATCCAAGTCAGTTGCATTGGTTATGCTCGCCAATCGTTTCCCGTCACCTCCATTCCCAAGCTTATCCGTCTCAAGCCTTTGAGTACCACCCTTCAGGAGGTCAGCATCATTCCTGTTGAAAGAATCCTTCTTCAAGTATCCAAGAAACTTACCCGCGAATACAAACGCAAGAAGGGAAAAACCAGTCAATACTTCTATCGTACCACTACCACTTATCCCAATCGTAAAGAACTGGTGGAGGCCTTTACTCAGGCAAACTCAGCCGTCAACCTGCGTGACCTCACCTTTCTTCGTGGTCATCGAGGGCAAGTCATGGGAAACACCATGCAGAAGTCGACCATCGAGAACATGAATTTTCATCATCCTATGGAACTTGGCCCTATGGTTCAAGGAGTACCCTTCTGGAGATTTCTCGTTACTCCTCTTCAACCCAATGTTGACCTACGATATTTCTCCTCTCATTATTCTTATTCCCATGAAGTTCTTCGTGACGAGAAAAATGACAGGATTTACAAGATTCACATGCGTCCCAAAAAGCAAAGCAATCGCACCACACTCGAGGGTGACCTTTATATCGACGCAGACTCCTATCATCTGCTACGATTCGATGGTGAAGTTCACGAAATGGAACTCAATGTCCGTCGAGATATGCACATGGAGTCCACTCCTGTAGAAATAAAAGTCCATGTGGACTATAACCACGAATCAGGTTTTACCAAGGTCTCCAATATCTCCTGCACCATGCAGGCTGGGGATCTCGCCAATCGTTCTCTTCTCTATTGTATAGATGACTTGAAGTTGCATATACGCAAAGGACAGAAGGTTACAGAAAACATGCTCAACTCCATTGATTTGGCAGGATTCGACTCCACTCTTTGGGCTCATTCAAATATCGTGCAACGCACAACAGAGGAGGAACAACTCCTCTTTGATATCCGTGAGGAAGAAAAAGTTCGCGCAATGCAAACAGCCAATCTTGGTCCCTTCAGGTCTTTCGTGGAACGACTCACGGCGTTTGGAAAAGTGATTCCACAGGAAAAAGTCTTCATCCACATGGATAATACATGCTATTTCTTGGGGGATACGATTTGGTTCTCTGCCTACACACGCAGCACCATTCAAGATGTTCCATCACGTGTTAGTGGAGTGCTCTACGTTGAACTATTCAATCAGGATGGTTATCTGATGGAACGAAAACTCGTAGAGATGAAAGAGGGTCGTGGAAATGGATTCTTTGCTCTTAATAATTCCGCTATTTACGGTGGCATGTACGAACTAAGAGCCTATACGCGATGGCAACTCAACTGGGGACATTTCCAACATCCTCACAGTCGTGTAGCAGCATCTTGGTTCATTAATCAGAAAGCCGAGCAAGACTACTACCGCGATTACGAAAAACTCTATAGTCGGGTCTTCCCTGTCTATGACAGACCCAAACAGCCAGGTCAGTACAACCATGACATGACCCAGCGCATCATGCGGCGTTATTTCCGCCACAACATGGATGAGCATCTGCTTACCCTAAACTTCTTCCCTGAAGGAGGTCATCTGATAGCAGGCATGCAGAACCGCATCGCCTTCGAATGTACGTGGAACGATGGCCAATGGGTTGATGGTTGGCTTCGCTTTGGCAGCGATTCCATTCGAGCGATTCATCGTGGGCGAGGTATCTTCGAGTTCAAGCCTCAATTGGGGAAAACTTATAAGGCCACATTCTTCACCTCTGATGGCGACAGCATTTCTGCCCGTTTGCCTGAAGCCGAAAGTCAGGGAGTGGCCCTGCGAGTCTATCGAACTGGGCAGGAATGGCAGATAAGGGCTCAGGTTAGCGATTCTTTAATGTTGGATTCATTAGCCATGACAATTATGCGAGAGGGCATCGTCGAGGAATTCCTCCAATTCCCCAGTACAGATCGAGCATCCTTCTCCATGCCATGTAATTCCACTTATCCTGCTGGTGTCCACCAAGTCACCGTTTTTGACACTCAAGGACGTGTATGGGCTGACCGGCTCTTCTTCATGGTCAACCAAAACTTTGCCCGCCCCACACTCTCCGTCATCGGGTTGCATGACCAGTACAAGCCCTATGAACAAATCGATCTTGATTTCCATTCCACCATTAAACAAGCCGACGGAACCATCTCTGTGGCCGTACGTGATGTCGCTCATCAAGACCATCTTTTCGATGATGGAAACATCCTTACTGAAATGCTCCTTTCCAGCGAGATACGTGGTTTTGTGCCCAATCCCAGTTGGTATTTCCAACGCGATGATGACGAGCATCATCAAGGACTCGAACTCCTCATGATGACTCAAGGATGGCGACGTTTCAACTGGCGTGATATGGCAGTTCGAGGCGAATGGGATCTTACCATGCGTGACGAACGTACTCCACTCCTTGTAGGTGAACTTTATGATAACACTTCCTCATGGGAGTCTTATACGCAGGACGATGGTAAGGTGGGACGCATCCGCGACATTCCTGAGATTCCTGCCAACAAGTCCATGCTTCTGCATGCAGAACTCATCCACCCCAACGATCCGCGGAACCCCATCGTGGAAGAGAAAGAAGTTAAAGGACGTGACTTCCGCTTGCAACTGCCTCGATTTTATGGTTCCAGCATCTTCTTTCTTGCAGCCTCTGACAGCACTAAATGGCGACGTGGTCACACCTATCAGTGGACTCAGATGGAGTTCAGCGAGTTGGACAGACCTGATGGCTACCGTTTCCGTTTCAACATTGAGCCGGCTGAATGCATAATCCGTATTGTATGGCCTTATCCACGTTTCACGAAACCATACGATTTCTATCAGAGTCATCTCTCTACTGCCTCTGACACGTTAGGTGTTCAACCTGGCCTTTTGGCTAACGGTACACGAGTCCTTAAAGAGGTTTCCATAGGTGCTCGATCTGGAGGACAAACCCAATTCGACGATTCCCAACCGGTCCTCATTCTGGATGCTTATGAAGCCTATAACAACATGAAGGATGCTGGACTTCTCTTTGCAGACGAACCCATTGCACGCACGTACGTAGGCGACTACGGACTGGAATGGCCTTACGTTCAAAGTGATGCAGCCTCGTCGCAAACCCAAAACGACAGTCACATCTATATGCGCTGGGGGATTGGTCCCACTCGTCGTGTGATGGAGGGACTTGACCACATTCCTCAAGACTCCATCTACGCCCCAAAATATCTCCGTTCATACCCAGGGGGATTCTCTTTCAGTCCTGGCGAGGAGTTGGAGTACTACGATCTCTCCCATATCGACAAATACGTCATCTATACAGACTACAAACCCCGTCTGGAAGGTAACAAAAGGTATCAGGGCGATAATCTGCCTGAGTTCAACATTGCCCAATATCCTTATCCGGATGGCAGCAAGCGCGTTTTCTATCGAGACCGCCGATATATTCTCCCAGGTTTCTCCCAGACCGCCCAGTTCTATAGTCCAAATTATAGTCAGATGACTCTCCCTGAGATGCCTCAAGACTATCGCCGTACTCTTTACTGGAATCCCGCCGTCCCTCTTGACCAAAAAGGTCATGCACACGTTACTTTGTGGAACAACTCTTCCCCCACTCAAATCAGTGTGGAAGCTGAGGGGCAGACCACAAACGGAAAACTGCTGTGGAACAAATGATTAGGAGAGAAGCATAAAAGATTAGGGGGCGTCACACCACAAGTAAACGCCCCCTACCTTATTATAACTTCACGTTTATTCGATAACAGCAGCAAAACCGCCATTGCGTGCCATCTTGATCTCTACTTCACTGGTACTCGTGACATTCTGCTCCACAACATTGTAATGCATGGCCTGATAACCAGCATTGGCACCATCAACAAAAGCTTTCATCTTGAAAGTACGACCTGAAGGAAGGAAATCCAAACGGACACGGACACTCTGCTCCTCGTTGGTACCTTGGATAGCACCAACAAACCACTTCTGACCAGTTCGACGAGCAAGTACAGCATGATTGCCGACCTTTGCACTAAGGCAACGAGTCTCGTCCCAAACAACAGGCACACTGGCGATGTAACGTGTGCAGGCATCGTTTTCGTAGTAACGGGTTGGATTGTCAGCCAGCATCTGGACACCACTCTCCAAGACAACGTAAAGTGCCAACTGGAAACAACGTGTACCCATCGCTGCAGAATTAGGACGGCGCGAAGCGTAGAGATTGGGCTGCATATTCAACATACCACCAGGTGTGAAATCAGCAGCACCCACAGCATTACGGATGAAAGGAATGAAGACGGTGTTATCGGGTGGGCAACCTCCCATCTGCTCCAAACCCTTCACACCTTCGTAGCTGATAAGGTTGGGATAACGATATTCCAAACCTGCTGGGGTGTAGGCTCCGTGGAAATCCACCAAAAGTTGATACTTGGCAGCTTCCTTTACCACACGCTCATAGAAGTTCACCATCCATTGATCAAAGTGATCCATGAAGTCAATCTTTACACCAGCAACGCCCCACTCGGCATAAGTCTTGAAAAGATCCATGTGCTGCTCTACTGTCAGCCAAGGCAACCAGAGAATAACGCCAACACCTTTTTGCTTGCAATACTTGATGAGGTCAGGCAGACGCAGTTGATCATTGCCCTCGTAGGGCTCACGAGTGCTCTTGGCCCATCCTTCATCCAGCAGAATGTATTCGAGACCATACTTGGCGGCACAGTCAGCGAAATAACGGTATGTGTCATAGTTGCACCCTGACTTAAAGTTAACATCAGGGCCATAAGGAGCTGCACCATTCCACCATTCCCAAATAACTTTTCCTGGACGAATCCAACTGACGTCGCTGATCTCTGATTTGGCAGCGAGCTGTGCAGGGACGGTCTGAGTGAGGAGACCACGAGAGTCTGTGATGATAACGTATCGCCATGCAAAACTGCGGGTTCCTTCCGTCTTAGCCAGATAAGATGCCTCTTCCTTAACATTGAAACCTCGGTCACCTTGCCACTCATAGGTTTTAGGTGCAGGCGGGAAAGTACTCTCTACGGCACCGTCTGCGGTAGGACGCAGGCAAAGATGGGGATAGTCGCGCAAATCTGTCTCGCCGATGAGCATCTGCAGATCGTCTGCACCTGTGAACAAAGCAGGTGTCAGGCCATAACGTCCACCAGCCTGCCATTCGTTGATACTCTGGTGCGTATAGCCCTCTTCGCAAGAGGTACGCCAACTGCTTGGCTGCTGCACGTGAGTAGTCACTTCTATCGCAGGGCGCAGAACAAAGCGGTCTTCCGTCACTTCAACCTCGCCCTTTACCTTTGTCTCGAAACGATAAGCAACAGCGTTATCCAATACACGCAGCAACAGCGTTCCGTTCTCCACAGCGATACGAGCCTCAGTATAAGCATTGGTGATGTCGGAAGACTTCAGTGGAACGACAGGTTTAAGGTTCTCGCTGACAGAGCGTTGCTTAACGCTTCCTGCCGTTGTACCAACAGCCTTGCCTGCCATCTTCATACCGACTTGTTCCATCGTGTAAAGCGTCTGTCCGCCACGACTGACAGACCAACCGAGTTGTCCCTTCTGAGTGTTCAGCGTAACGATAATGTTGCCATCTGGCGACTTCACCTGTACCGTCTTGGCAGCATCGACGGAAATACTGCTTGCAACAAGTGCTACAGCAACAAGGAGGAATCTTCTAAGTTTCTTCATAGACTATAATCAGCTTTATAGGGTTAATAATTAAATTCGGCTTTTTTTATCACATAATGTTTCTTCGGCTACAAAGTTATAACATTTTTTTCAAAATATGCTCATCTTCAACAAAAATTCTATTTGAACGAGAAACACGAAACCTAAGGGAGAAAATAATCCGCGATTCCCATCAACAGAATATTCCTTGGAAAGGGCAAAAGCATGACGAGGAAAGCAGGGTAGTCATGCAAAAAGTGAAAGAAGAAAAGGAAAATCCCCCCCAAACCTCCTTATAAGGAAAAGAAGTAAACGTGCAGAGAATAGAGAATAAATAGAGAATAGAATGATATTAATTATTTCTTTACTCGTTGGCGGAATTAAATTAGTGCATATTTGATTCTGCCTATTGGTTTGTTGTTAATGTAGTTGATATATTGTAATGCGGTCAGCGCACTGACTTTGCCGATAATTCTGGCAAACAGGCCGCAAGTCTCCTTTGCATAGTTCCTGATTAACCCGTTGGCGGAATTAAATTGTCAATAAAATGTATCACAAAAAGTTGCATATATCACAGATTTTTAAATGAAAATCGCAGGAAAACGAGCTAAAAATGAGGCTTTTTTAGGCAGAAAACGAAAGGATAGACACAATGGAATATTATCTAACTAATTGATTATTAATAATATATTATTTTCATACAATCGTCCTTTTCTTCTGATTTTGCCTAAAAGAAGCAAAAAAAACGACTGTCAATTGTCCCAATTGTCACGCTTGGGGAAAAGTCAAAGTTCCTTTCCGCTCATTATCAGTTACTTAGCTATCTTACCAGCACCTTGACTTTCGTTGAGCTGCTTCAGGAAGACATACCTCCACCGTAGTGGTAGAAAGCTTTTATTCCCTAATAGGATTATTATTTATTTGCCCAAGGCTTCCAGTATCTCATGCCTGACAGCACGGAAGTGGCTTGTGGACATGTCATACTTCGTCCAGTCAGACACGATGCGGCTACACAATTCGTCGGCAAGGGCCTTGTCCTTCTTCGAGAGCATCTGAAGCAGAGTATAGTCGCCAATGCCGTCGCGCATGGCCTCTAAACGTATGGAGCCATAGAGCCGTCCCTGACGGGGATAGATAATCCAGCAGTCGCCGCCAGGTAGTACGAGTCCGCCTTCATTCCGGACCGAGGTTTCATACCATAGGTCGTCATTTCCTCTCCATTGATTAAAGCCCCAGTGGAGGTAACCCGTAGCACCGAAACGGAAATTAATCCAATGGAGGAGACGGGTCTTCAATAAGGGCTGCTCAATGAAGCGGTTGGCATACTCTTCCTGCGGGAAAACACAGGTGTAGAACCATACTTCATCGCCTGCCTGCTGTCGCTCGCGGTAGAAGTCGTACCCTTCGGCATAGAAGTTTAACTGAGGCACCCAGATGTCGAGCATACCCGCCAGGTCGTGCGAATGGCAAGCCTCGATAGTCGGCATTTCTGGAGCCAGCTCCTTGACGAAACGTGTTATCGCCACATACGACGCAGCATTGCTGCCGGATATGGGCTCGTCAGCAATGTGCTGATAGTAGATCTTGTCCCATCCCTTCTCGCGCAGATGTGCGGTCAGGGCAGGGATGAACTGACTCAGATAGTCCTGCACCCTCTTGTCCTCTAAGGGCAGCATCTTATCCTCGCCGGGCACCCTTACACCAAACGTGCTCTCCCATCCTCCGACGCGCCCGCCAAGGTGGTCGCCCTCAATTCGTTTCATTACGCCACATTCCATGAATATGCTGACCATCTGGTCGAAGTGTGTGAAGTCGAACTTCCACCCGTCGGCTCCTTTCTTGGCATCTATTGTGGTGATGGGAACCTTCACCATATTCTGGTGACACTCCTTCATCCATGAGGCTACCTCGCGGATGTAGTCCCAGTATCGGTCGGAATACATGGTTGCGGTCGAGTCGAACAGTTGCGCTCCCTGTTCGCTGGACTTGAACCAGTTGGTGACCCAAAGGTCAGGCTCCTCCATAACGACAGGATACACCTTCAGGCTGACCTTCTCCTTCTTTGAGAATCCCTTTCCCTTTACCCGAATTGTTCCTGTATAGAGGCCAGGTGCCGCATCGGTGGGTACCTTGACACTTACCCATAGGGGCTGCGTCCTGCCTGCCGGAATGTCGCGAGCGAGGCCGTCGTCAACAATCGGGTCAGGGAACATTCCAGTTGGCGACTTGATGATGTCCTTGGCCGGCACTTTCATGGGAAGCCCCACATGGACGTAATCCACAAAGCCCGTGCGGACGTCATTCAGCGAATGGCCTTTCCCGTCGGTGAAGGCATCGAAGGAGAGGCTTACCTTGGTGAGGTCTTCTTCGCTGCACAGGGCGAACTGGAACACGGCATTTTCGCCAGCCGCTACCTCTTCGGTCTCACTATAGGGCAGGGCCGAGAGCGTATCGGGCAATAGCTTCTCGAAAGGATCCACCCGAGTCATGGATACGCGATTGTTGAGCTTGCTGGATGCCAACAAATGTAATGCGAAGGTTGCAAGTAATAGGTAAACAAAAAAGCGTTTCATACTATGTAAGGTTTTGTTTGGTTAACAATTCAATTTTTTATCGGTAAAGGTACAGACGGGCGAGGACGTGGAATGTCTCAGAGAGGGTATGTCGTGTGCCATCGGAAGGGATTATATTATTTTTTTGTGTTGCAAAGGTACGAACTTAAATCATAAACACCAAATATTCTCGTCTTAAAGTCCTGAACACCTTCCGCTTCCATGAATCCCGCCTCAATCACGCTGGCACGCCTCGTTCAGGCCCCTTCCTTGAGGGAGTGAAGACAACGTGTTGTGATTGCAAAGTCAACGTGTTGCGATTGCGAAGTCAACGTGTTGTGTTTGAGAAGTCGACGTGTTGTGTTTTTTCCCTTATTTTTTTCCGTTTCAGCAGAGATAATTAACAAAATCACAAGTTCACGAAATTAATTTTTTGAGTTGCTACATCTATTGTTACAACTCGATATTTTTTTTCTGAAATTTTCTTGCTGAAAGTTTGGCGGTCTCATAATTTTGTCTCAGAGAAATGAAACAAACATATGTTATACCTTATTAAAAACAGAAGCAATATGACACGCATTCAAGCACAAATTACGGCAAATGGAATTTCGCACAGCGAAAGTGCCGTCAACTTCATGATTCCACGAATCCATCAGGAGGTCAACACGAGGCTTACTATCGAGAATCTGCCTATCAACCTCTCAGTCATCATGTCAGCAGCGCATGCATTCCTGCATAAAACGAGTGAACAAATCGCCTTGGGCCTGCGCAAGACATTCGTCAAAGTCACACGATGGACTGCCTGCATCAAGCGCTACGTCTTGTCGGATGAGATGGACTGGGTAGGCTGCATTTCCTTCTTAACCCTGACAGCTGCAGCCATCATCCTGAACTTCATCATCTAGGAACGATCAGAATCGTTTTCTTGAACAGGAAGGAAGAAACGACTCGATGAGTGAATGAATTTTTCTTTACATGCAGAGATCACTTCCCTATCTCGGTAAGCAACTGAATCTGGTCGCCCCAACGCTGGAGTTCACCCAAGAATTCAGGCGAAGGAATGATATGATATTTGAAAATGACACGTCCAGGCAGATCCTTGCGCGGCTTAAGTTCACGCTGAGAATGATGAAGGGGCAAGGTGCGGAAATAATGCGCCACATAAGGGGAAACGGCGAGCTGGATATCCTGTGCAGGCCAACGGTCATCGACCCAGATACCGAATGCATCAGCGAAATAGGTGTCAGGATTGATGGAAGGGTTTGGGACGAACGTTTCCTCGAGAAGTTGGAGAGAAAGCACCCTGTCGAGAGCAAACGTCTGGGCAGGGATATTGCGTTCGTCATCCTCCTTGTGAGCCAGGATGTACCAGCGCCCCATGTGGGCTTTCAGACAATAAGGCCAGAGGATGGCCTGATAGGGTTCGGAATCCGAAAATTTCTGATAAACGACATCAAGTTTCAAGTTGCCTCGAAGAGCGAGTCCGATGGGATGGAGGTATTGCAGGCCAGCCCAAATCTGTTCAGGCTGGACTTTGCTGCCCAAATCACTTACTTCGTCGAGGAACAGGTAGGATTGCATGCTGGAAAGCAACTTATTGGCAAAGCCATCCACTTGAAGCTGCTCAGGATTGGTGATGCGATAGTGCTTGCGATCAGGTGTATCGATATTGATACCAAAAATCTCCTTTATGTATGCACGATGACGATAAAGGCCCATGCGGCTGAGTTCCTCTGCCTCACCGTTCCGCTCCTTCCACATAAGCTGCAATTCCTCGAGGGTGTATCCTTTTTCTGGAGCGAACTGAAGGGTCTCGATCAGCCAGACATCCAGAGCCAATTGTCTGAAAGTTAATGATGTACGCACGACTTAACGATTCAAAATGAAATTCCTAAACTATAAACCAACTCTTCTGGACAGGACATTCTCAAGCAATGAAAGAAATGGCCTTTCCGACTTCAAAATTAAGACTTATGGTAAATATATGCAAGAAAATCACGAGAAAAATGACATCGTGGCAGCATTAAAGCTTTCTGTGGGCATACTGCTGAATACAATCAGGGACAACACGCTCGTAAGTCTTATCGCCCAACAAGGTGGAAGTCAGCAACATATCTGCTGTGGTTCGATTGGTTGCAAAGGCAATGTTGTAAAGCGAAGCCAAACGGGTCAAGGCGGAAACATCATTCTGGTGGCCCTGCATCACCAGGTTATCACAAAAGAAAATCAGCATGTCGATCTTTCCTTCAGCAATCATGGCACCAATCTGCTGATCACCTCCCAAGGGGCCACTGAAAAGACAAGTCACCTTGTCGCGCAACAGATAGGAAACGACCTCGCGACCACCCTCCAAATCCTGTGCAACTCCCACATTGCTAATCAGTTTGCCTGTAGTTCCTGTCGCATATAAGTTATGTTCAGAAAGCAAGTTTACATTATAACGAACCCAATCAATCAATTCCTTCTTACGTGAATCATGTGCAACCAATGCAATATTTAATGTCTGTTTCATCTTATCCTTATTTAAAAAACAATCTTTTATCGCTGCCTTTTCGCAGCATTACGACAGGATGATTAGCAAATAGCGTGCCAAAAACCATTCAGACGCAAAAAAGCGCGTCTTGAGTGCATTTCATGAACTGATTATCTCGAAAAGTTTTTGGCGGAATCCGAAAATGTTTGTATCTTTGTGTTATGATTGTTTGCATCGCAGAAAAACCTTCAGTAGCCAGGGATATCGCTCACGTATTGGGAGCAGACCGTCCTATGGACGGATTCATGGAAGGGAACGGGTATCAAGTGACCTGGACCTTCGGCCATCTGTGTGAGCTGAAGGAGCCGCATGACTATACCCCGATGTGGAAAAGCTGGAGCCTGGGCCAACTACCCATGATTCCACCCCGCTTCGGCATCAAACTGAAGGCAGACAAAGGCATTGAGAAGCAGTTCCATACCATAGAAAACCTGATGCAGCATGCAGAAGGAATCGTAAACTGTGGCGATGCTGGACAAGAGGGAGAACTCATACAGCGATGGGTTATGCAGAAGGCTCAAGCCAAATGTCCTGTAAAACGGCTGTGGATCAACTCGATGACAGAGGAAGCCATCCGCGAGGGATTCCAGAATCTGAAAGACCAAAGCGAATACCAAAGCCTTTACGAGGCAGGACTCATGCGGGCAATCGGAGACTGGCTGCTGGGGATGAATGCCACCAGACTGTATACTCAGAAATATGCAGCCGGCAAACACCAAGTACTGAGTATAGGTCGCGTCCAAACTCCCACTTTGGCCTTGATTGTAAGACGACAGCAGGAAATCGAGAACTTCGTGCCTGTCCCCTACTGGGTGCTGACGACGAAATATCGCGACACTACCTTTACCGCCATCATGGAAGAAGGTGAGCGTGGATTCAAGACCCGCGAGGAAGGCGAGAAGGCTCTGGCTGAAATCAGAGACCTCCCCTTCACCATTACCGATGTCCAAAAGAAGAAAGGAACGGAAGCACCTCCCCGCCTCTTCGACCTGACCAGTTTGCAGGTAGAATGCAACAAGAAATACGGATTCAGCGCAGACATGACTTTGCAGCTCATCCAGAGTCTCTACGAGAAGAAACTGACGACCTATCCGCGTGTGGATACAACCTACCTGAGTGATGACATCTATCCCAAGTGCCCACAAATCATGAATGGGCTGAAAGGCTATTATCATCTAATGGACCGCATCAAGGGGAAACCTCTCAACAAGAACAAGAAGGTCTTCGACAATAGCAAGGTAACTGACCATCATGCTATCATTCCCACTGGCGTACCTGCCCAGGGAATGACAGAGATGGAGGCTAAAGTTTATGACCTGGTAACACGTCGATTCATCGGAGCCTTCTACCCAGATTGTCAATTCGAAACCACCACCGTGCTGGGCAAAGTGGCTGACATTGGATTCAAGGTAACGGGAAAAGTAATCATAGATCCTGCATGGAGAATCATCTGGACCACAAACAACTCTGCAGCCGACAAGTCCGATGAGAGCGATGGAGAAGGCGAGAAAGCGAACACAGAAGAACAAGGCATCCTGCCAGTCTTCCAAAAAGGTGAAAGTGGACCTCACGTGCCAGACCTGGCGGAAAAGCAAACCACACCACCTAAACCATATACTGAAGCCACTTTACTGCGCGCTATGGAAACAGCAGGCAAAATGGTGGAGGACGAGGAACTGCGCGATGCTCTGAAGGAAAATGGAATAGGCCGCCCCAGTACACGAGCCGCCATCATAGAAACCCTGTTCAAACGACACTATATCCGCAAGGAACGCAAGAGTCTCTATGCCACTCCAACTGGAGTAGAGCTGATTGGTCTCATTCACGAAGAGCTTCTGAAGAGTGCCGAACTGACTGGTATCTGGGAACGAAAGCTACGCCAGATAGAACGCAAGGAATACGAAGCCCTAACCTTTCTGGATGAATTGAAACAGATGGTTTCGGAAATCGTGATGACCGTCTTGCGCGACAACGAACCTCGACACGTCACAGTGGAGATGGAAACCGCAACAAAAACAAAATCTACAAAATCGGATAATAAAGGCAATAAAAAGTAACTCGCGAACGTTATATATTCATCATGCATACGCGCACCCAAAAATTCGGAAAATGGATCCTGATGATACAGGCTGTAGCCTGTGTTATCGGATTGCTGAACTCATGCAGCGCGGAGAATAACATGAAGAAGGGCGATGCTTTCTATGCAATCGGAGAATACTACAACGCGGCAGCAGAATACAAGAAAGCCTACTCGCGCACATCCACCAAAGAGAAAATAAAGAGAGGAGAACGGGCCTGGAAGATGGCTGAATGCTATAGGGAGATCAACTATAGTGCCAAAGCAATGGGAGCCTATCAGAATGCTGTCAGATACAAATATGCTGACGACATGGCTTTGCTCTATTTGGCTCAGATGCAGCATCGGCAAGGCGACTACAAGAATGCCATCAAGAACTACAACGCCTTTCTGGAGATTGATCCCACCAACAAATTGGCTCTCAACGGAAAGAAAGGATGCGAAATAGCTCCCACTTGGAAAGAGAATCCCACACTCTACACGGTAAAGAAAGAGCCAAATCTGAACAGTAGGCGTGCCGACTACAGTCCTGCCCTATTGGGCGAAGAATCTGACCAACTCTATTTAACCAGTACACGTACCCAAGCATCAGGTGACGAGATCAGTGGCATCACAGGGACAAAAAACGCCGATATATTCTTCACCAAGAAGGATGACAAAGGGAAATGGATACCTGTAGAAGGTGTGGAAGGCGAACTGAACAGCGAGTATGACGAAGGTGCAATCTGTTTCAGCCCTGATGGAAAAACGATGTATCTGACACGTTGTTCTTATGATACTGACTATCCGCGCTTTGCTGAAATCTACACCAGTCAGAGAAGTGATGCATCATGGAGCAAACCTTCGTTGCTCACCCTCAGTAAGGATACCCTGTCAAGCTATGCTCACCCCGCTGTAAGTCCCGATGGCCACTGGCTCTATTTCGTTAGTGACATGCCTGGCGGATTGGGAGGTTTGGATATTTGGCGTATTGCTTTGACAGAAGGCACTTTAGGCGGTGTGGAGAACGTAGGTCCTCCCATCAACTCAGAAGGTGACGAGATGTTTCCCACCTTCCGTCCCAACGGCGAACTCTACTTCAGCAGTAATGGCCATCCTGGTATGGGGGGACTGGACCTCTTCTGTGCAAAACTGGATAGTACCAAGAAAGAGGAAACGTGGTATATCGAAAATCTGAAATACCCGATGAACAGCAGTGGCGATGATTTCGGCATGACTTTTGAAGGAATGTATAATCGTGGATATTTCTGCACAAGTCGAGGCGATGCCCGCGGATGGGATCACATCATGTCCTTCGAGTGCCCTGAAGTCACACAAACTGTGACGGGATGGGTTTATGAGAAAGATGGATACGAACTGCCCGAAGGACTTGTATATATGGTAGGTGACGATGGAACCTACCTAAAATTACCACTTAAGAGCGACGGCTCGTTCACCCAAGATGTGAAACCAGGCGTAAACTATGTCTTTTTGGGTACTTGTAAAGGTTATTTGAACCATAAAGAGGAGCTGGAAGTAGATACTAGCAGCGTAAGCCAAGAATATACTTTGCAGTTTGCCCTACCCACCATCTCTGCACCTGTATTGGTTCGTAATGTACTCTACGAGTTCGACCGAGCCGAACTTACTGAAAGCAGCACAATGGCCCTGGATAGTTTGGTGGACCTTCTCAACGAGAATCCCAATGTGACAATCGAGCTTTCAAGCCATTGTGACTATCGCGGTAATGATGAATACAACGAGAAACTTAGCCAGCGTCGTGCTGAGAGCGTTGTAAACTACCTGATAGAACACGGCATCGCTGCAGATCGTTTGAGTCCTGTGGGCTATGGAGAGAAGCAACCTAAAACTATCACTCGTAAGTTAGCTGAGAAATTCGACTATCTGAACGAAGGTGATGTTTTGACAGAGAAATTCATCACGGCTCTGCCTGAAGAGGAACAGCAAGAGATGTGTGACTCGCTGAATCGACGCACAGAATTCCGCGTCCTGAGAATTACCTATGGACTTTTCGACAAGAATGATCCCATTCCTGATGAAATGCGTAAAGAGGTAGAACTCGAGAATCCCAGTCAAGATCCCATTGTAAAGATTCCACGCAACGCAGCAGGAAACCTGATCCAAGCTGATGATGTTCCTCTCGCTCCTGAGATTATAGCAGCCAAAGAGGCAGCGAAAAAGGCAGAAGAGGCTGCAGCAGCCGCAAAGAAAAATGTCAAGAAAACGAAGAAAACCAAAGAAGAGGAAAAGGCTGAACGAACCCGAATGATTATCGAGGAGGCACGAAAGGATGCAGAAGCAGCAGCAAAAGCTGAAGCCGAAAAGAAAACAGAAAAAACATCAACAGCTGAGCCCAACACGGCCGAAGAAAAGAAAGCTGATGCGAAGGAAGACAACAAGCCTAAAGACGCAAAAGATAATGTTAAATCTACAGATGTGAAGTCTGACTCAAAGAGTGATTCCAAAACAGATACCAAAGAAAATGCCAAGAGTGACACGAAAACTCCAGCAAAAGATGCGAAGACAGAATCTAAAGCAGCAGAAACAAAAGATAATAAAACTGACCCAAAGAAGACTGACACCAAAGACGACACGAAGAGTGATGTAAAATCTTCCGATGTTAAATCTGACACAAAAACTGCTGACAAGAAAAATGCTAGTACAAGAAAGAACGTGACAACCAAGGATTCTGGTGATACAACCACCGCAGCTGAAGATGCCAAAGCAAAAGAGGCTGCTGACAAAGCAAAAGAAGAAGCTCAGAAAACTGAAGAAAAGAAACCTGCAGACGAAAAGGATGCACAAGCAAAGCAGAAGTCCAAAAAGGTAAAGAAGACAAAGGCAGAAAAGAAGGCTGAAAAGGAAGCAAAGAAGAAAGCCGAAGCAGAGGCCAAAGCTGCCAAGAAAGCAGAATCTGAAGCTAAGAAAAAAGCAGAGGCAGAAGCTAAGGCTGCCAAGAAAGCTGCTAAGGGCAAAGGAACTACTTCA
>JAFZWK010000007.1 GCA_017617335.1 Bacteroidaceae bacterium
CACCAAAGAATACAGGCAACTTTTTTGCTCAATAACACAAAAAAATTACATTACACCTTATTATATATAAGCGCACGCGAGGCAAGGAAACAACATTTTCGACACATCCCTTGCACGACAACAAAAAATTACATAACTTTGCCAAAAAGTAAACACAATACATCCAGCATGAAAAGAAGAGATTTTATCAAGAGTTCTGCTATCCTGGCTGTTGGAACAGGTGTTTCCAACTATGCTAATGCAGAAAATTCAAGTTCACGTCCAAGTGCACAGGTCGAAGAATCTACGGGTCCATTAATTGATTCTGCTCCCATGTTGCAGAATTATGCAGCCAACAGCATGGGCATTGCGTTCAGCGTTACCGATATGGCCAACGGTTTTGTTTCTTTTAGCGAGAATCCTGACATGAGTAATGCAAAGACTGTCAAATGTGGAGGTTATCGAGTGACGGACATGAATGACAAAGTGATGTTGGTTCGGCTGACAGGGTTGAAACCTGCCACTACCTATTATTATAAGATAGGAGCCGATCGCATCAGTTACAAAGGTGGCTATAACATGAAAGTCCTAGACACTGAAATCGATCCACGCATTTATCATTTTACCACAGCAGGCGAGAATGCGAAACCTCATTTCTGTGTCATTAATGATACTCATGTGAACTGGAATTCCTTCACAAAAATCGTGGACAAATTAGTGGAACTGAATCCCAGTTGTGTCATCTGGAACGGCGATGCCAGTAATGTGGAAGAAACCATCGAGGCTCAGAAACGCATTTTCTTGAAACCAGAGATTTCCCATACGGACTACGCTGCTGAGATTCCTTATCTATTCTGCTGTGGTAACCATGATTCACGTGGATTAGCCAACCGTCACATGGAAAAAGTATGGATGTTCCGCCAACCTGAAGAACGTCTTTCTAGAGACTGGGATCTGGGACGTAACTTCGCGATTCGTATGGGTGATATTGCTTTAATAGGATTGGATACCGCAGAAGACAAATTGGATACCAACCCTCTTTTTGCAGGTCTTTTTAACAGTAAAGCATACCGTGAGGCACAAACTCCTTGGTTGAGAGATGCTTTACGACAACCAGAGATTGCTTCTGCACCCTATTTAGTTGCTTTTTGCCACATTCCTCTCTTTGACCCCAATCCCAAAGCTAATCCTGGTGACCTGTATCCTGCTGACAAAGATCCCAATTATAGTCCTGATTTCGCAATTTGGCAGCGTACATGTGCCCAGCTGTGGACTCCTCTACTCGAGGAGGCTGGTTGCCAAGTAATCATTGTTGCCCATCAGCACGTCTATCGCTACGATGCGCCTACAGAAGATCGCAAATGGGCACAGATTGTTGGAGGAGGACCTGATATGCAGAAAGAGGGACGCAGTTACCCCACCATAATAGAGGGAACAATTGTAGACAACCAACTGAAAATCACGGTCTATAACATTCGTGATCAAAAGGTTCAGGAAGTATTGACTTTTGCTCCACGTAAGGTAAAGAAAAGCAAGAAGAATTCAAAAAACAAACAACATTAACTATCGAGCCTATGTTTTTTATGGAAGAAGCTGAGGCTATCCAAACAGGATCCAACGCATTGAAAGCCATTTCTGACGGCAAACTGGATACGCTCTTGAACCAAGCCATTTCTCTCGGAGTGAATGCAGGAAAAAGTATTCTGCTGGCTATCGTCATTTTTGTGGTAGGACGATATATCATTAAACTGATCAACAAATTGATTGCCAACATGCTGGAACGACGTCGTGTAGAACCCACCATCCAGTCATTCCTCAAGAGTTTCACCAACATTCTCTTGACCATCCTACTCGTCATCACAGTTATCAGTGCATTGGGAGTCAACACCACCTCTTTCGCAGCCTTACTGGCATCTGCAGGTGTAGCTATTGGTATGGCACTGAGTGGCAACCTGCAGAATCTGGCAGGTGGCATCATCCTCTTGCTCTTTAAGCCTTACAAGGTAGGCGACTTTATTGATGCTCAAGGCATAAGTGGTATCGTACAGGAAATCCAAATTTTTCATACTATCATTCTAACTATCGACAACAAGCAAATCTATATTCCCAATGGAGCACTCAGTAGCGGCAGTGTAACCAATTACAGCGTCAAAGAACTGCGCCGTGTAGATTGGACTGTGAGTGTCGAATATGGTACTGATGCAGACAAAGTTCAGACAACGCTTATGAAACTTATTGAAGCCGACAGTCGTATTCTGAAGGATCCTGCCCCCTTCATTGCCTTGAAGGAACTAGCCGCCAGCAGTGTGGATTTCACTGTCCGCGTATGGGTCAAAGGAACAGACTATTGGGGAGTATTCTTCGACATGAACAAACAGGTATATGAAGAGTTCAACCGCCAAGGAATCAGCTTCCCCTTCCCACAAATTCAGGTACATCAGAACTAAGGAAGAAAATTTGAGAAAGTCATTTGTTTTCTTATTTGTATTCTTGTCGCTATCCCCTCTATGCTCCATTTCAAGCTTCGGCGAGGATGAATTGGCACGGAAAATGATTGAGGCAGAAGAGATTTTGTGGAATCGTTTCTATTCTCCCAAAACACATCTATTCTATGACTATATCACCAGTTACGAAAAAGGAAACGAGTTGGCTCATCTGCCTCGACCAGATGAGATAGCACAGCAATATCCTAACCCTTGCGGTTACGGTACAGGGATGGAGGACTGCATGATTTCAGCGGGCGTGATGATGACTGCTGTCCTAAATCGTTACAAGTGCGACAAGTACAAAGAAGGACCTCGGCGTGCCAAAGCAATATTCGAAGGCATCGAGCGCTCAATTCAGTCAGTACCTGGCGAAGGTTTTGTGGCACGCGGGTTCAGTCCTTTTGCCCCCAATCTATTCTATTTCAATTCCTCACGAGACCAAGTGACACATGCGGTGATGGCGATGTGGGAATATTTCCACAGTGGACTGCCGAGCAAACGAATCCAAAAGCGCATTCGAAAGAACATCAGGGATGTGGCTGATCGTATGCAACGGAATGTGACACCTGAAAACGACTATGATTTCCTGCAAGCCGACGGTTCTCCCTGCAAATACAAAATCTGCAAGATGGAGAATGTGATGCCTCACGAGGCAGCGCGACTTGCGACGATTTATGCGGCAGCTTGGGACATTACTGGTGAAACGAAATATTACAACCTGTGGCGCGAAAAGATTCGCTCGGCAGCGGAAGGTTCGCTCCACCCTGATTCTCAGACAGCCACATACGGACTCCTCCAAATGCAAGAATCGCTTGCGTTGCTCACAACGCTGGAAGATGACCTTGCTCTGCGTAAAACTTTCCTCAAGGCATCCTCAGAAGCATCCTCGCTGGTCCTTTCCCGCATCCAGCGCCTTGAGAACGACAAGGGCAAATATGACTTGACTGAACTTGCACCTGACTGGCGCATAGTAGGTGGACTGGTCAATCCCTACAGGTTGGTGTGGTATTATTCACGCGAAAGCGGCGAGATACTCCTCACCCTTCTTAAGGATCCTAACCATTTTTTTCCTGCTCAGGCCGAGAATTTTCTTCGCAGCTCGCTCGAACTGTTCGACTTCTACCACCATTCAGGTAACGGCCTTTTTTATCTCCTTGCTGCCTGGTGGACATGGAAAGCTTCACAAGAGGAACTTCAGAGTTAGAGAAGAATCCATCTGAGACAAAACGCCCCGGCTCATCACGAGCCAGGGTGCTTTTGTTGTATATAAAAACAACATGGGTAAACTTTTTTCAAATAAAAGTGTCATCTCATAGTACTTTAGAATCTTGTTTCAAAACATAGGACACTATGAGGTCAGACGTTGAAGTATTTCTGTTGAAATTCCCAATTAAACGACTTCTTGGAAGCATCACGTCACCTTCCTGGTTTCAACACGTTGACTTTGCTCTCTCAACACGTTAACTTCCTTAACTCAACACGTTGCAAAGGCACACACATCTGGTGATGATTCGTTGGACTTCATCTTCAACCGCATCATACAACCAATCAGAACTCCACTCCTCGATAAAACTCCAAGATTTTCTGCCGGAAGAGGAAGGTATACTTTGCCTGGATGAAATTGGATTCGGCACGACTAAGATTGGTTTTCGCTTCTTGGAACTCTGTTGTAGTCGCTTTCCCATTATCGTACTTTCGCTGCATCAGTTCAAAGGCTGTCTGAGCGGATGCGAGGGCTGTTTCGCTGCTCCCACATTGGCGCTGAGCAGCCAAAGCATTGTAGTAGGCTTGCTGAATCTCCTTATAGAGTGATTTTTTGGTTTCCTCCAACTGTATTTCCTGCGAATGGACTTGCAGACGGGCTGAACGAATATTGTTGCGAGTGGAAAAACGGTTGAAGATGGGAACAGAGAGGGAAAGGCCTAAATACTGGCTGAAATTGTCTCGCATCTGGGAACCAAAGACAGAGGTGTTGTATCCAGAAGTCTTGTAATAGCTCGTCCCCAAGCCTGCACTAAAATACAAGGATGGATACAGACCACTCTTGGCAAGGAAGACATTCTTCTGGGCGCTAAGTAAACGGGTCTGCTCGGCCAGTATCTGAGGCTTAATGCCTACTGCCTCGCTGTAAACGACATCTGGGGAAGGCAATGTTACCTCGTTCACTACAGACAGGATGGGACGCTCGACATCAAAGCCCTCAGGAGTCTCCAGTTCCAGCATTTGAGTTAGGTCAAGCAAGGCTAACAGGTACGAATTGTTCTGCTGAGTCAGCGAGAGAGAATCGGAAGCAAGCGTGGAACGTATCTGAGCCAAGTCTGCCTCTGAGGCTTTATCGTTCTGGAAGAGAAGTTCCATACGATGAACCTGAGCCTTGCTGAGTTCTACCTGACGTTTGGCCACTTCGACCAAGTCCTTTTGATAAATCGCCTCCAGATAGGTAGATACCACGTTCAGCATCACACTCTCACGAGTCTTCTCGAAGTCCTGCAAAGCGGCTTGCAGATTAAGTTTCTTCACCTTTATATCAGCAGGTATCTGGCCTCCTGTGAACAATGGTACACTCGTCGACAGACTGAAGTTGGTACTTTGGGTATTACGATTAGCATACGTATTGTCCACTGTCAATGCACGACCAAAATTGAAACTCTCGCCCACGCTTCCTGACAGATTCGGCAAACGACTGTTACGGGAAGTACTCAGCATAATTTCCTGTTGTTTCACGTTATCTTCCTGCTGCCTAATGATCAGATTATGCGCCACAGCATACGAAATGCATTCCTGTAAAGTCCACACTTTGTCATCAGCAAAGGAAGGAAACGATATCCCCAAGGTGAGCAAAACGATGATTACTCTTTTCATGACTTCTCTTCTTGCTTTAAGATTCCACGTACTTTCTGTCCCACTTTCAGACCTTTCTTCACCTCGATGTTGATGCCATCGCTTAAACCTGTCTCAACATTCTGACGCTGAAAGACTTGCTTGGGAACCGAATCAGTCAACAAATACACGAATGTGCTGTCCCCTGAGAATTGCAGGGCTGCCTCAGGAACTGAGATTGTCTTAAAGGCACGTTCCAACACAATCTCTGCATTGGCACCGTATCCTGAGCGCAGAGAGATGCTGTCAGGAATCATTAAAGCGGCTTTTATCTCAAATTGATTGGCGCCATTAGATTCAACTCCTTTGGGTGAAATATATTCCAAGACAGCATTCAGCTTCAGGTCCTGCACGGCGCCTACAGTAATAGTGACAGGCATTCCCTCTACTATGCGACCTACTTCTGTTTCATCCACATTACCACGAAATATCAAACTCGTCATGTCGGCCACTGTGGCAATAGTAGTTCCATCGTTGAAGGAGTTGCTCAAGATGACAGAGTTGCCCACTTTAACAGGAACATCCAAAATCAGTCCATCAATGGTGCTTCGGATAAGTGTCGTGCTCATTTTTGCATGACTTAGTGAAACTCCATCCCTCACAATGTTGAGTGCATCTCTCGAGTTTGAGAGTTCTTCTTTAGCCTGATTCAAAGTTACCAGGGACTTCTCGTAGTCCTCAGCGCTCACTACCTTATCATTGTAGAGTCGTTCCATGCGATCAAAATCAGTCTTAGCCTGATTCAACTTAATCTCTGCCAAGCGAACACGATTCTCTGCAGAACTCAAGCTGCCCATATCAGGAATCACTTTTACTTTGGCTATCACTTCGTCCTTCTTTACCATTTGTCCAGCTTCCTTGTAGAGTTCCGAAATGATACCAGAGATCTGAGGCTTGATGTAAACTTCATCGCGAGGTACAATCTTACCCGTCACCACGGTACTTTTCTCCAAGTCTTTTAATTCAGCAGTACATATCTCGTACACCTCTTCCTTAGGCTGAGATTTTTTGTACAGGAACACGAATGTTCCGATAAAGACAGCAGCAATAGCTGCCATGAATACCCATTTGAAAAACTTTTTCATATCTATCGTTGTAAATTATTTATTCTTCTCTCATTGCATCAACAGGCTTAATTTTCATGGCTCGAAATGCAGGCACCAAGCCAGCCACTATACCCAGTAATGCCAATAGCGAGGCTGCCCCTACAGCTAATGCAAAAGTTATCTGGAATTGTGCATTCTGTGTGTCTTCACTCAATCCCACTTCCATCGCCTGTAGAATCAGTACTGCCATCGTGATTCCACTCATACCTGCCAACAAAGTCAACACCACACTCTCACTCATCACCATCAGTAGAATGTCTCGTGGAGTAGCACCGATAGCACGGCGGATACCAATCTCTGTAGTTCGTTCCTTTACAGTTACAATCATGATGTTACTTACTCCGATAGCACCTGCAAAGAGGGTACCCAATCCGATCATCCATACCAGTATACTCACGCCGCTGAACAAAGTTTCCACCATATTGAAAATAGCTTCTGTGTTCACTTTTATGACAGCTTGCGTATCATCAGGATGAATCAGATGGACTCGCTTCAAAAGAGTCTCCGCACGAGACTGAACATCCGACATCTTATATTGTGAATATGCAGTTAAGCAGAGTATATCCACATCTGATCCTCTGTTATAGGTCTGCTGCATGGTTGAATATGGTAGACGAACCGTTGTCTCTGCATTCCCTCCAATATTAATACCTCCATTCTTCTTGCCGCTTACACCAATAATGCGATAGTATACACTATCCAATTGGATATAACGTCCACAAGGATCTTCGTCCTTTCCAAGTTTAGGGAACAGTTCCTCGACGACACGTGTTCCCACCACACAAACTTTTCGTCTCTGAATATTGTCCACATCATTCAGGTCTCTTCCAAATTTAATCTTTGGATTGTCCACTTGACTGTAATCACTCCTTTGTCCACTGATGCTTACACGGATGCTATGGTTGTCTCTCACTGCATAGCTGCCCCACTTAGTCAGCATGGGTGTACATATTTCTATCTCAGGAATACAATTCTTTACCCGTTCCACATCTTCTAATTCAATGGACCAGAATCGTCCCTCACGAAATCCTTTGTATGGCATACTGGTTTGGCCACCAATTAGGAAACCTGAATTGGAAGCAAATCCAGCGAAATTATTTCCTAACATATTTTCCAATCCTTTGCCTCCACCCATCAACAGAATCAGCATAAAGATGCCCCAAAAAATCCCAAAGGCCGTCAGGAAAGTGCGGGTCTTGTTTTTTGTTAATGAGTCAAAGACCTCTTCCCATTGATCTGAATCTAACAATTTCATGCCCGTAATGCGTCTATAGGTTTCACTTTCACAGCATTCATGGCGGGGAAGAGTCCTGCCAAAGCACCTGCAATAACAATTATGATGGTAGCCGTAATGCAAGTGGATATATCCACAGTAGGATCTAAAAAATACTTTGCCTTCCAAACGCCCATATCCATCGTCTGACCTCCCACACTATAATCCATATATTCACAGAAGAAAACGCCAATAAACATACCGATATAACCAAAGATACCTGTGATGACCACACTCTCGAGCACTACCATGCGAATGATGCTCCAAGGACGTGCTCCAACTGCACGGCGGATACCGAACTCACGCGTGCGTTCCTTGACAGATATCAACATAATATTGCTTACGCCTACGACACCACTTATCAAGGTCAGCAAACCCAGTATCCAAAAAGACACATGCAGTATGTTTTGTGTTTTGTTCATTATGATATTGCCTTCTGCCTGATTCCATATCCACAGAGCTTGACGATCCTCAGGATTGAATGTGTGGATGTAACTGGTAGCACGCACATATTCTGACTCGAACTTTTCCATTGTCTCCTCACTATCGATATTCTTCACTGTCATCGTCAGCTCATCGATGAACTTTCCACGATTAAAGATCGTACCCACAGTGGAATATGGAGCGTAGAACGTGTTGGAACTTGACATTTCATCACTCTCAAAAACACCTACCACCTGATAAGATATACCATTGATGTTAAGCATTGATCCCAACGGATCCTTTCCATGTTTGAAGAGGCTCTTTGCATTTTTGTTGCCAATAACAGCCACCTTACGCTTCTGTTCCAAGTCAATTTTGTTGATGAAACGTCCACGCAACACTTTTACTGCCATAACCTTTTCACATTCAGGATAAATACCCAAAAGTTCACAACCGCTGATATGATTCCCATCATTGCTTACCGTCAGTCCGCTCTGACTCAACTGAGGCAACACGTCTATCACATACTGGGGGAAAGACATTTTTGCCATGTTCAAGTCGCGTTCGTCCAGCTTGATGTAGCGTCCCTCCTTCACACCCTCGTAAGGCATGGTTGTGACGCCACCAAACACGTGAATAGCATCAAACGAGAATTCGCTCATGTTGTATTCGAAGCTATGTATGATGCCATTTCCTGCGCCTTGCAGTACGATGATGAGGAAAAGCCCACTGGCCACAGCAAATCCTGTTGCTATTGTCCTCATCATGTTTCGTTTGATGGCACCTGTTATTTCCTGAAAAGTATCAAACATACGTTATGAACTACTTCATTGCCCTTCCCATTCCGAAAGGACTCATGGTTGAATCCAGATTTTCCTCAATGTTGCCTATCAGTCCATCCTTGATATGCACTATTTTCTCTGTCTGATAGGCTACGCCACTCTCATGCGTAACCACCACAATGGTCATTCCTTGTTTATGGAGGTCCTTCAGGATTTGCAACACTTCTAAAGAAGTCTGGCTATCCAAGGCACCTGTTGGTTCATCGGCCAAGATAATTTGTGGTTGAGTTATCAGGGCACGAGCAATCGCCACACGTTGTTTCTGACCTCCTGAAAGCTCATTAGGATAGTGGTGCGCCCATTCCTTCAATCCAAATTTATCCAGATATTCCAAGGCAAGCTGGTTCCTTTTCCGTCTGCCCACACCTTGATAAAACAATGGTAGAGCCACATTCTCCATTGCATCCTTGAAACTTATCAAATTGAAACTTTGAAAGATGAAACCTATCATGCGGTTACGGTAGTCTGCCGCCTTGGTTTCACTCAAGTTTCGGATGAGAGTTCCAGCCAGAGTGTACTCGCCCTCATCATAGTTGTCAAGGATGCCTAAGATATTCAGAAGAGTAGATTTGCCAGAGCCGGAGGCTCCCATAATAGCCACGAACTCGCCCTTCTGAATATCCAGATCAATCCCTTTCAGCACATGCAAGGGTTGAGCGCCTTGATACGTCTTGTGTATGTTGTGCAAATGAATCATTCTTCAGCAATTTCCAGACCTTCGACATCCAAATTGCTTGCCTTGCCTGATGATTTCTGCAATATCTTGCATTTGCCCGTCAGGGTGACGTCGCCAGCACCTTTCACATCAGCCTTCACTTTGCGGCAATCAACATTCAGGTCAATATCACCAGCACCACTTACTTCTGCCTCGATATCACGAGCAATAAGCGTGCCATTCAGGTCGCCAGCACCAGAAATCTCCATAGAGACATCTTCTGCCTTCATCCAATTGATATCCACGTCACCAGCGCCAGAAATCTCCAAATCCAGATCCTTTACTTCCAGACTGTCAATATCTATGTCACCAGCACCTTTTACCTTGATGCTAAGAGACTCTGCTTGAACAATCTTATTCTCGAAATCCACGTCACCAGCACCACTCACTTCCAGCTTTTTCAAAGTGGGAGCAGATACGTAAACCGTCATGGCAGGAGTATTTCTATTTATCTTGCCTGAAAAGTCTTTTAGAGTTACGGTCAAATCTCCATCCTCAACAGTCACATCGTATTTCTCTATAGCCTTTTCGTTTCCATAAGCCGTCACGTGACACACAGTGTCCTGAGTGTACACCACTCGTACAGTACCAGTCACATCGATGGATTTGAATTCACCCAGATTCAAGGGAACAGTGATTACCTTACCCCACTTCTCAGAATCCTCATAATTGTGATTTACCACATTCTCCATCATGGTTTGCAGACCTTTCTTCACCATCTGTTCACATGAACTCAAACTGAACATGGTTGCAACGCTTACTGCCAGCAAATATAGTCTCTTGGTTTTCATATACTTAATTGTTAATTTAAAGATTATAATGTTTAAATCGAATCCTTTTCTATTTTTGTCTTATCTTCCTCGATAGCTTTCTCTATGATTATTCTTAAGGAGTCTGCTTTACGGTCAAGAACTTCGTCCACTCCCTTCGTCACTCCTTTCAAGAAATCCAATGCTACGTATGGGTCACCCGCTTCCAATGTGTCCTTAGCACAATGGTAATAACTCCAGGCTATCGTTTGCGGAGAGTCACAGGAGCATAATGATGCCATTAACATTGTCAGGATTGCCACAACAACTATGCCAAATATGCTCATCTTCATAATAAAAGCATTTCCTGTGACCTAATTACTCTTGTTGTATTCTGTCACAACTTCATCAATACTGATACCCAACGTGTGAATCGTACGGAACAGATCTGGCAGTTGCTCAGTAAAAAACTCCTTCCGACGAATCCTTTCTACAGCTTTCTTGGCACCAACATTCACGAAGTTCCCTAAACCACGACGTGTAACCACCACATCATTCATCTGCAACCATTCAAACGAGCGTGCTACTGTGTTTACGTTCACTTCCACTTGAGCAGCATATTCGCGAACAGAGGGCAGTTTCTCATCCTCTGGAAATTCTCCATTCAGGATGCTATCGCAGATACGTTCCGCTATCTGCAGATAGATAGCTTTATGCTCTTTGAAATCCATATACTGACCAATTTAAATCATTATCACAACATTCAAGGGTTCCGCTTGGTGGTAATCTGAGCCCTGCAGTACAAACGATACGTCAGGAGCCAGATGCCACAGAAGACTATCAGGGCAAAGCCTATCAAGAGAGTACGAAGCAAACCTTTATGGCTTTCGAGATAGGAGAAAAAGGCGTCAGCACCATTCCAATCTCCGCCAACGGAAGCAAAGAACAAGCCTATCAACATGGAAGAACATAACCAGAATGCTATGTGGCACAGCAAGGTAAAGACTATATTGTGCTTATATTTCCAGGCATTTCCCAAAGCAAACGTTGAAACGTAATTCCAGTACATTATCCAAACGAAGAATATGAACGAGTACTTGACTTCATCCATAGAGCTTCCATTGAAGGTGACATCCACTCTTTTGTCATAATCAAACACGGCTAAAGTCAAAGACTCAAAGGAATGCTGACCCAGCAGAACCCAACCAAGGATGACATGAACCAGATCTGCTATCAGAACAGACACCACATAAGCCAATACAGGACCTACCAGCACGAAAACAACATGCCAGAGAAAGCGCTCCAGATTCGTGGCAGGGAGAGTCAGCTCATTGATTCTTCCCTGGCGGGTACGCAGGTTGTGGAACACAAATCCCATAGCCACCATATATATTATTAGAGAAAACGTGTAGATTGTCTTAGCCATATTGCTGACATTATCAGGAATCTCAATACCCATGTGGCCAAAACGTACTCCGCCACTCAACAGGATGCTAATATACTTCAGCAAGACTGGAATCAGGACGCAGGCTGCAATCAGCATCAGCATCTTAATGTAGAAGGGACGGTTGACAGCCAAATCCCAACGGGCTACATTTACAAACCTCTTTATACTAAAACTTTTCATACGTCAGAATCTTAATGGTTTACAGTTTCAATGAACAATTTCTCCAAATCTACAGGGCCCTTTTCCTCCGTCAAGGGCTTGTCCAACAGGATGCTGTTCTGATCGATGATGACCACATGATCCAGCAGATGCTCCACATCATGCACCTGGTGCGTGCTGATGATGATAGTCTTTTCCTCGCTCATACCCGTTATCACAACCTTGCGGAACTGACTCTTCGACAAGATGTCCAGCCCGTTTGTAGGCTCGTCCATCAACAGGAAGCGGGTATTGGTTGCAAGAGCAACACACATGTACACCTTCTTCTTCTGTCCTAAGGATAGACTGCCTAAATTCACATTGGGATCCATTTCGAATCCCTCCAAGCATTTCTCCAGCAATTCTTCGCTGAAACGAGGATAGAAAGGTTTCAACGAATGAACGTAGTCACGCAAATCAATGGCAGGCAAATCATATTCCTCAGGAACAATGAACATTTCCTGCATGATCTCAGGGTCGCGTTTGCAACTGAGCGTGCCATTCACTCTGACCATACCCTTCTTGGGACGCAACAAACCCATCATCAGGTACAGCAAGGTACTCTTGCCTGTACCATTCTTACCCAGCAAGCCATAGATGCCACCTGCCTGAAAAGTAAGGGAAAAATCCTGCAGCACCATGTGCCGATGATTGTATCCAAAAGTGATGTTCTCAATACTTATCATAGTGTAATAGTTAAATAGTACACTGCAAAAGTAGTGAATTATTACATTCCGACAATGGCTTCGTCGTTTTTTAACACAAATTTAACACTTTGGGCTTGAAAAAGACAACGTGTTGAAACCTCGAAGACAACACGTTGAAATTGCCAACACAACACGTTGAGTCTCCCATCGCAACGTGTTGACTGGTTTCACTCATGAAATGAGTGCTTTTCTTTCTTTGTTTGAGCTTACTTGATGACAAGTTCCACAGGGCAATGATCGCTGCCGAAAACCTCGTTGTGGATAGAGGCACTAACCAGCTGGTCATCCATCCGCTTTGATGTCAGGAAGTAATCTATACGCCAACCTGTGTTCTTCTCCCTTGCGCGGAATCTGTAGCTCCACCAGCTGTAGACTCCTTCCAAGTCAGGATAGAAGTGGCGGAAGGTATCTGTGAATCCGCTCCCCAGAAGCTCTGTCATCTTTTCCCTCTCCTCGTCTGTGAAGCCTGCATTCCTGCGATTAGTCTTTGGGTTCTTCAGGTCGATTTCCTTATGGGCCACATTCATGTCGCCGCATGCGATGACTGGTTTCTTCTGGTCGAGAGCAAGGAGATAGGAGCGGAAATCCTCTTCCCACACCATCCTGTAATCCAATCTGCGAAGCTCTTCCTGGCTGTTGGGTGTGTAGACGTTCACCAAATAGAAATCCTCCATTTCCAGTGTTATTATTCTTCCCTCGTGGTCGTGTTCCTCAATCCCCATTCCGTAGGTGACTCCCAGCGGAGTATGCTTCGTGAATACGGCAGTTCCGCTGTATCCCTTCTTTTCTGCATAATTCCAGTAGGAGGTATAACCTGGAAACTCGATGTCTAATTGTCCTTCCTGCATCTTGGTTTCCTGCAGGCAGAAGAAATCTGCATCGAGGGTTGCAAACGTTTTGCTGAAATCTTTTCCCACTACGGCTCTAAGTCCGTTTACATTCCAACTGATGAATTTCATATCTTGACGTGATGTGTTATTTCTTTCATGCAAACTTACATAAAAAATCTGAACTATCAAGTGATTTGTTTGCCCAATTCGACAGAATTGCTTAATTTTGCACGGTTTTTGCGAAAATGTGCAATATTTATTATAATAATGTGTATGAGTTTAAAGATTGTTGTACTTGCTAAGCAAGTTCCTGACACACGCAACGTAGGTCCTGACGCAATGACGCCAGAAGGCACCGTGAACCGTAGCGCTCTGCCTGCCATCTTCAATCCAGAGGATTTGAATGCGCTGGAGCAGGCTCTGCGGTTGAAAGACCAGAATCCTGGTACTACCGTCATAGTTCTCACGATGGGACCTGGCCGTGCTGCAGAGATTATTCGCGAGGCGATGTATCGTGGTGCGGATGGTGGTTACCTCCTGACTGACCGTGCCTTTGCTGGAGCCGACACGTTGGCAACCAGTTATGCTTTGGCGACTGCCATCAAGCACGTTCAACCTGATGTGGATCTGATTATCGGCGGACGTCAGGCTATTGATGGAGATACTGCTCAGGTGGGTCCTCAGGTTGCCGAGAAGCTGGGGCTCAACCAAATCACATATTCCGAAGAGATTCTTTCCTGCAAGGATGGAAAGATTGTGGTAAAGCGCCATATAGATGGCGGAGTGGAGACTGTCGAAAGTCCTCTGCCCTGTGTCATCACGGTGAATGGAAGCGCCGCTCCCTGTCGCCCACGCAATTCTAAGCTGGTGATGAAGTTCAAGCGTGCTAAAGCTCCTATGGAGTTGGTTCCTGAAACCACTTTCGCCGACCTTCCTTATGCAGACTTATACGAGAAAAGACCTTATCTCAAGTTGGGTCAACTCAACTGTGCTGACGTGAATGCCGACCTGCAACAATGCGGTCTGGCAGGTTCACCCACCAAAGTGAAGACGGTGCAGAACATTGTATTCAAGGCAAAAGAAAGCAAGGTATTAACTGGTAGCGACGAGGATGTCAACGGATTGATTCAAGAACTCCTCGCAAGCCATACAATCGGATAAGGAATATGAACAACGTATTTGTATATTGTGAGCTGGAAGGCACTAAGGTTGCCGAGGTAAGCCAAGAACTTTTGACCAAAGGTCGCAAGTTAGCCAATACGCTGGGTGTCCAGTTGGAAGCTGTTGCTGCTGGTAGCGGCATCGTGGGTAAAGTGGAAGACCAAATTCTTCCCTATGGAGTAGACAAACTTCACATCTTCGATGCTGAAGGCCTCAGTCCATACACATCAAAGCCCCATACAGCGGTTTTGGTCAATCTATTTAAGAAAGAGCAGCCACAGATCTGTCTGATGGGTGCCGATGTGGTAGGCCGTGATTTAGGTCCGCGCGTCAGTTCTGCCTTGCACAGCGGCTTGACTGCTGATTGCACCTCTTTGGAGATTGGTGAACACGAGGACAAGAAGACTGGTAAGCACTACGATAATCTGCTCTATCAGATTCGTCCTGCTTTTGGTGGTAACATCGTGGCCACCATCGTAAATCCTGAGAATCGTCCTCAAATGGCCACCGTTCGCTCTGGTGTGATGAAGGCCGAGGTGCTTGATCCCAACTATGCGGGAGAGGTCATCATCGAGGATGTAGCCAAGTTCGTACCTGAAACGGAATACGTCACCAAGGTGCTGGATCGTCATGTCGAGGCAGCCAAGAACAACTTGAAGGGTGCGCCCATCATCGTGGCTGGAGGTTACGGAATGGGTTCCAAGGAAGGTTTTGAGATACTCTATGAATTGGCTCATGTTATCCACGCCGAGGTAGGAGCCAGTCGTGCTGCTGTGGATGCTGGCTTTGCCGACCACGACTTACAGATTGGTCAGACAGGCGTTACTGTTCGTCCCAAGGTTTATATCGCTTGTGGCATCAGCGGTGCCATTCAACACGTGGCAGGCATGAAAGAGTCAGGCATCATCATCAGTATCAACAGCGACGAGAACGCTCCCATCAACCAGATCGCAGACTATGTGATCAATGGTACAGTGGAAGAGGTCGTACCAAAGCTGATTAAGTATTATAAGCAGAATTCAAAGTAATTATGGCAAACTATTATAATGATATAAAGGAGATTAAGTTCGAGTTGGAGAACAGTCCGCTCATGGAGCGCATTGTGGAACTCAAGGAACGTTCATTCGAGGATAAAGACCAGTACGACGAGGCTCCACAGGACTTTGCCGATGCGATGGACTCTTACGACAAAGTACTCGACATCGTGGGCGACATCACTGCTAATGTGATTGCCCCTAATGCTGAGGACGTAGATGCCGAAGGACCACATTTGGAGAAGGGGCGCGTAACCTATGCCAGCAAGACGTACGAGAATTTGGACAACATGATAAAGGCTGGCATGAACGGTTTGACCATGCCTCGCCGATATGGTGGCCTTAACTTGCCAGTAACAGTTTATACAGCCGCCAACGAGATCGTCTCCGCAGGTGACGCCGGATTTGAAAATATCTGGAGCCTGCAGGATTGTATCGAAACTCTCTTCTGCTTTGGCAACGAGGAGCAACGCCAAAAGTATATTCCTCGCGTCTGCAAGGGTGAGACGATGTCGATGGACCTGACGGAGCCCGATGCTGGTAGTGACTTGCAAAGCGTGATGCTGAAAGCCAGCTATGATGAGGACAACAAGTGCTGGCGACTGAATGGTTCAAAGCGCTTCATCACCAATGGTGACTCCGACATCCATCTCGTATTGGCACGTTCCGAAGCAGGCACTCGCGATGGCCGAGGTCTCTCGATGTTCATCTACGATAAACGTGACGGCGGTGTGGACGTGCGCCGTATCGAGAACAAACTGGGCATTCATGGTTCGCCAACGTGTGAACTGGTTTACAAGAACGCAAAGTGTGAACTTTGTGGTGATCGCAAGTTAGGCCTTATTAAATATGTAATGTCGCTGATGAACGGTGCCCGTCTAGGTATCGCAGCTCAATCGGTAGGTCTATCGCAGGCAGCCTACAACGAAGCTGTCGCATACGCTCGCGACCGCAAACAGTTCGGCAAGGCTATCATCGAATTCCCCGCTGTGGCCGAGATGATAAGCAACATCAAGGCTCGTCTCGACGCTGGCCGCGCTTTGCTATACCAGACTGCTCGCTACGTTGATATCTATAAAGCTCTTGAGGATATCAGCCGCGACCGCAAGTTGACTCCTGAGGAGCGAGCCGAGTTGAAGAAGTACAGCCGTCTGGCTGACGCTTTCACTCCACTCGCCAAAGGCATGAACAGCGAGTATGCCAACCAGAATGGTTACGATTGTATTCAGATTCATGGCGGTTCAGGCTTTATGCTGGAATATGCTTGCCAGCGCATCTATCGCGATGCTCGTATCACCAGCATTTACGAAGGTACCACTCAGCTGCAGACTGTGGCCGCTATCCGCTACGTCACCAATGGCTTCTACTCTACCGTCATCGAGGATTTCGAGCAGCAAGACGTCGCTTCTGAATACAAGGAATTTCAGGTTCGTATCAAGGAGATGACTCAAAAATACAATGCTTGCGTAGCCTCCGTAAAAGAGGCTTCCGACCAGGATTTCCATGATATATGTGCTCGTCACCTTTATGAGATGGCAGCCGATGTGATCATGTGTCACCTTCTCCTCCAAAATGCCACCAAGGCTCCTGAACTTTTCGTCAAGTCCCTTCAGGTTTATCTCAACTATGCCGAGGCTGAGGTCGGAAAGCACGGAACATGGATCAACAGGATGAGCATTAGTCAACTCGACAACTACCGTCAATCCTAAGTCGTTGTCTTAAATTGTGCGACACGTTGGAACCTCCTGTGCAGGAGAATGTGGCGGGCAAAAGAGAGAAAAAGAAAATCCGCTACGGGATAGCGGATTTTCATCGTTTCAAAATCTAAACCTAAAAATATAGTTCGCTTTTGTTAAAAGCTTTTATACCTACTTAGAAGCGATAGCCGTAAGTGATGCTCAGGTTGAAGTTCTTCAGGGGGTCAACAGCATATCCTGATGCCTCTTTCCATGCTTTGCGATAATCCTTGGTATACATGTCGGTAATACCCCAATCACAACCAAAGGTCAGGGAATGATGGTTGATGTACTCTGCACCAACACGGAAGCCCAGTCCGAAATCGAAGCGCTGAATGTCGCCAAAATCTCCATTATCATTGCGGAAGAAGCGGGTCTTTACATCATCTAACAAATCATCATCATAATCAAGAATGCTCTTGCCGTTGATACCAATGGCGAAATAGGGACCAAAGTCGGCATACACGCCAAAGTCGTTGGAGAGGTTGTAGCGATAACCTACATGCACAGGAATCTCCACGTAGCAGGCACGAGCCTTCAATGTTGCACCCAAAGCATCAGCTTTGGCACCCTTCATGGTGTAGTTGACACCTGCGTTGACAAATACGCCATGACAGCCGGGAAGCATGTACTCGCCACGTACACCCAGATTGAAACCTGGCTTGATGTCGGCATCTGAACCACCTGCACGGAAATTACTCAAATTCAAACCAAAAAGACCCTGGAAAGTCAGACCTTCCTCTGGCTCATTGTCTAAAGCCATTGCACTAGTGGCCATTGCGACCATAGCGATAATCAAAGTAAAGATTTTCTTCATAATTGTATCTCTGTTTAATTAAACAAATTCACTGCAAAGATAAGGGAAAACTTGCAATTGCCAAACCTTTTCGGGTAGAATATTAAACTTTCTTTAAAAATTTAATGGTTTCATGCATGAGAATAGTACGTATAAGCGGCTCACTCCTGTTTCTTATAGTCGGAAATGTTCTCCACTCCCTGAATGATACGTTCCTCCGTGGTGGCAGTGAGCAGACTGACAAGGGCATCGGGCGACAAGGAGGTAGCAGGATTGAATTGAGGAGAGGCACTATAGTCGAGGAGAGCCTTCTTGTAAGATTCGCCCTCGGGCCACTGACTGATGCGGTCCAAATCGGTAGTGGTAAGGAGGAGTTTGCCTTCTCCCACCCTAAATTCCATGAGAATGCCCAGCAGATGATTGCGTTCCACATTGTCGATAACCTGGATGAGGGGACGATAGCGATCGGAAAGAGCATCAAGGATGAGAGGGCGGCTGAAACGTGCAATGGGCCACCACTGGTAATCGGAACGACCCTCGGTGGGGAAGCCGCGAAAGAGTGGGTGCTGAGCTTCCATGAGAAGACCGAGTGTGCCAGGAGAAACAGGCTGATGATTGCGCTCGCTGATGGTCTTGAACATGGCATAATTCCAGTAGTCAGGCGTGAAGAGACCTCCCACACTCTGTTTGGCAATGAGGGCACTGTCGGGCTGCAGGATGACGGTCTCGCCTTTTGCCAAGGAAGCCAAGGCTGCATCCAGACGGTGTTCAATGCTGTGAATGGAAATGATGTCTGTCTTTGGATACACCCAAACACGGTATTCGTTGAGATAATCACCAAACTCAAGGGTCAGGATGTACATGCCAGGACGCCGGATGGTGGCAAGCGGACAGGTGAAGCGAACCGTCTCAGAGAGTCCACCCTGAGGAACACGGACACCAGAGAAAGTGAGGTCAGAGGTGACTTCCCTACCTGCCAGTGTGCAATGGATGGATCCTTCTTGAGGCTCCTCGAGGAAATTGCTGATGCAGAGATCGGCCACAAAGGTCTCGTCGTTGCTCCAACAGAATTTGTCCATCAAGGCAAGCGGAACGAGAGGCGACACCCATTGGCACCACTTCTCAGGTTCAACAAGTCCCTTGCTCTCGGCAAACGCATCAAGGATACCACAGAGAGCCGTTCCCTGGCCAGGATAATCCTTGAGGTCGAGCATCTGGTAACCGCCGAATCCAGGCGTACGCAGGCAATATTCGATGTCTGCCTTGTCGCACTCCACGACAAACCTTCCATTGGCCTGATGAAAGGCTTCTATCTGGTCGGTAAGATGATTCTTTTCGAGACGGCTGCGGAAGATTTCCAGATTATAGGGATAAAGGACTCCTGTGTACTTGGGAATCTCAGTATAATCGGGATAAACCTGGAACTGGCAAGTCTCGTGACTGACGATGGGAACTGGACAAAGACGGGTGGCAGCGCTGTAGTTGGCACGCGTGTTGGGATGCGTATTGTTGAGCATACCTCCCTGATCAGCATCGGCAAAGGAGAAACTGCTGCGGGTTTGAGTGCTGTAGCCCTTGCCACCACCCACGCGACACGTGACCATGTAATCCTCGCCAGGATGAACTCCTTGCCATCCAAGGGTGTTGTTGGAACCATACGTATAAAGATGACGGTTATCGCGCTGACGCCAACGTTCAAGCCAGCCACGCATCATCTCGTGGTCGCCCCAAAGTTCGTTGCCCAGGCCAAGTGCCATGAAACTGGGATGGTTGCCAAACTGACGAAGGATACCATCCGCTTCACGAAGAAGATACTGATTGAGTTCCTGTGAATTCTCGTCCAGCGTTCCCCAGACAGGCAATTCCACTTGAAGATAGATGCCCATGCTGTCAGCTGCCGCAAAAGCAGCCTCGGTGGGAGTATAGCTATGGAAGCGGAAATGGTTGAGACCATACTCTCGAGCAGTCTTGAAGAGACGCATCCACGTCTCCACATCGGTGGGACAATAGGCGGTGAGAGGGAAAACGCAGCCATCGTGGGTGCCGCGCAGAAAAGTGCGCAAACCGTTGATGGTGAATTGTGTTCCTTCAGTTCCAAAATTGCGAAGACCGAAAGTGACTTCCTCAGAACCGATGCCATCGAGTTGGGCTTTAAGGGTATACAGGACAGGATGAAACTCACTCCATGACTGGGCATCCTGCCCAAGATCGAGACGCATTCTCAACGTGTTCTCTCCCTCCTGGAGCACCATACGTTGGGCCGAGGACTTGCCGGCACAAGAGAGACGTACGGTAGCTTTGCGGCCATGATCAGCCAGAACCTTCATGCTAACCATGACAGTATGAGATTCTTCGTCAGGAAAGACATCAACATGAAGGATTCGGCTCTTGGCAAGAGAACGGATCTCCATGCGACCCAGGATACCATTCCAATTGGTCTGGGTAGCATCGGTCCAAGCATGGGAACCACGAATTCCTGCAGGAAATGAACTGCCTCGGTTATCCACACGGACATGTATTTCATGACGTCCTGCCTTGAGGGCTTGCAGCTGATAGATATGGGCGGCATGAAGATGATTTTGGGAACCTATGCTGTCGCCATCAACCCACAGGGTAGTTCCTTTGGTGCGTTCAAGATAAACCTCAAGCAACTGACCTGCCATCGCGCGTGGCAGATTGATTTCTCGAGTATAATTGACCACACCCTCGAAAGGCCATAAGCGGGTGAGCTGGCTCGTCATGTTGGTGGGATGCTCGCCTGAACCGAGATGATTCTCATCCGTAGTACCAGGAAGTTGGCAATCCCCCAACTCGGTATGCCATGTACCTTTCAAAGAGATCACTTCAGCATTCAAGACGATTGGACACGCCAAAAGAAGAGCTAAAAGGTATGCTTTTTTTATCATATTCTTATGCTTTTATTCACAAAGATAAGGATTTTCAGAAACCGATTTGTGAATCCGCGATGTTTTTTTTACTTTTGTAGCAAAACATTCTTATTATAAAACAATTCTATCATGATGATGAAAAGGAAAGTATTTGTTATGGCAATCACCATAATGGGCGTAACCTTGAGTTGCCAGAACCAGCAGAGTAGCCACGAACCCTCAGTCCCTGTGGATAAGGACGTGGAAACTCAAGTAGAGAAAATCCTGTCGCGCCTGACGCTTGAGGAGAAAATAGGACAGATGTGCGAGCTGACCATCGATGCCATTCAAGACATGGGGCAGAAGGAAAACTTCCAGCTGGATGAAGAGAAACTGAAGCTGGTGTTCGATACCTGCAAGGTAGGCAGCATCCTGAACGTGCCTCTTGGCATGGCAGCCACACCCGAAGTATGGTATAATCTGATTCATGCAGTGAACCTGCGCAGCGAGGAACAATGCAACGGAGTACCTCAAATCTATGGCGTAGACCAAATTCATGGCGCCTCCTATTGCATGGGAGCCACCTTCTTCCCCCAAGAGATTAATCAGGCAGCCAGTTTCAACCGCACCATTCCTTATCGCGTCAGCGAGATTGCTGCCTACGAGAGCCGTGCCTGCCTGATTCCTTGGGTATACTCGCCCGTGATGGATCTGGGTCGCAATCCCGTATGGCCCCGCATGTGGGAGAGTTACGGTGAAGACAGTTACCTGAATGCTGAAATGGCCGTGCAAGCCATGATGGGTTATCAAGGCAACGATCCCAACCACATTGACACCAATCATGTAGCAGCCTGTCTGAAACACTACATGGCCTATGGAGTGGCTCTTTCTGGAAAGGACCGCACACCCAGCTATATCCCTGACCGCGAATTAAAAGAGAAGTTCTTCGAGCCCTTCAAGCGTTGCATTGAGGCTGGAGCCCTCTCTCTGATGGTGAATAGCGGGAACAACAGCGGCGAGCCTTTTCATGCCAGCCACAAGTTCCTGACAGAATGGTTGAAGGAAGGCTTGAATTGGGATGGTATGATTGTAACCGACTGGGCCGACATAGAGAACCTCTACTCCCGCGATCACGTGGCTGCCAGCAAGAAGGAAGCCATCGAAATGGCCATCAATGCGGGTATCGACATGAGCATGGACCCTTACAACGTGAACTTCTGCCGTTTGCTGAAAGAGTCCGTGGACGAGGGCAAGGTGAGCATGAACCGCATCAATGATGCCGTTCGACGCATCCTTAGGCTGAAAGTCCGCATTGGACTCTTCGACAAGAACACGTGGGATATGCCTTTCGCAGAGTTGGAGAAACAGTATCCTGACTATGGAAGCGAAAAGTTTGACCAGGAAGCCATCAAGATGGCAGAGGAAACGATGGTGCTGCTGAAGAATGAAAACGAAATCCTGCCCCTGAAACCTGGTGCAAAGATACTGGTAACGGGACCCAATTCCAACAGTTTCCAGGCACAGAACGGCGGTTGGAGCTACAACTGGCAAGGAACCCGTTGTGACGAGGCTTGCGAGGCTATCGGCAAGTATCACACTTTCTATCAGGCGTTGGCCGAGAAGCTGGGTGCAGAGAATGTGAAACTGGTGGAGGGAATTACCTATCAGAACGTCTATAGCAAGAGCGAACTGGAGAACGAGCCAAACATTCCTGCTGCCGTAGCTGCAGCTCGAGGTGTGGATGTGATTCTGGCATTTGTGGGCGAGAATTCCTATGCTGAGACTCCTGGCAACATCAACGACCTGACGTTGAGTCAGAATCAGCAGAACCTGGTGAAGGCATTGGCTGCAACGGGTAAACCTGTCGTGATGATTCTCAACGAAGGACGTCCCCGCATCATTCGCGAGATAGAACCGCTATGCCAAGCAGTTATCGATGCCTTCCTGCCTGGAAACTATGGTGGAGATGCTTTGGCAAACCTGCTGACTGGCGAGGCAAATTTCAGCGCCAAGATGCCTTTCACCTATCCTAAGTATATCAATAGTTTTGCAACCTATGACTATAAGCCTTGCGAGAATGTCGCCACGATGGATGGAGCCTACAACTACGATGCCGTAATGGACGTGCAATATCCCTTTGGTGCAGGCTTGAGCTATACCACCTATGCCTACAGCAACCTGAAGGCTGACAAGGAAGAGTTCCAGGCAGGCGACGAGATTACCTTCTCCGTGGATGTGAAGAATACTGGAAACGTAGCAGGAAGTGAGGCTGTATTGCTCTTCATCAGCGATATGGTGGCTACGCTTACTCCTGACGTGAAGCGACTGCGTGGTTTTGAAAAGGTTACGTTGCAACCTGGCGAGACAACTTCCGTCAGCCTGACCGTGAAGGCAAACGATTTGGCCTTCGTCGACAACGATGGAGATTGGCTGCTGGAGGAAGGTGACTTCCGTGCCGCTATCGGAGACCAGCATATTACCATCAAGTGCAACACGACAAAGAAGGTTACAAGATAGGAAACGCTTTCCCAAGGAGAATTCCTCTTTGGCGCGACTCTTTATGAAAAAATACATTCCCAAACAGAATATGAAAAGAATCTCGAGACTGATGGGAGCGATAGGACTGTTCGTCTTGGCAGCCTGCGGAAATCCCTCAGAAAAGTCCGATGGCGTGATAGTTCACGTAACGCATCCTGATAACACGGAGGCGACGCCTGTCAAGATGATCAGGCTCCAAGTGTTGGGAGACAAGATTATCCGTGTGACGGCTACTGCTGAGGACAAATTCGCTGACAGGCAGAGCCTCATCATTGTACCTCAGAAAGAGAAAGTGTCGTATGAGGTAAGACAACACGATGATACCGTGACCGTAACGAGTCAACTTTTGAAAGTCAACGTGTTGAAAAGTACGGGTAAAGTGTGGTTCTCTGATTTGGAAGGAAATCTTATCCTGAGCGAGACGGAACAGGGGAGCAAAACCTTCCAGCCCTACGAAGTGGAACAAACTTCGGCGGATGGAAAGAACAAGCAATATCACGGATGGACCACCCGCCTGACCTTCGATTCTCCTGCGGATGAGGCTTTCTATGGATTAGGTCAGCATCAGGCTGACGAGTGGAATTACAAGGGTCGCAACGAGGAGCTCTTTCAGTACAACACCAAAGTGAGTGTGCCTTTCGTCGTGAGCAGTCGCAACTATGGAGTGCTGCTGGACAGCTACTCACTCTGCCGCTTTGGTAACCCCAAGGATTACAGCCAGTTGCAGGACCTCTTCATCCTCTATGACAAGGATGGAAAAGAAGGAGCGCTGACAGGAACCTACACTTCTCCTGACACAGAGACACTCGTTCGCCGCGAGGACAGTCTTTATTTCGAGAACCTGAAATCCATCAAGAACCTACCTGATTTCCCCCTCTACAATGCCAAGGTGATCTACGAGGGCGAACTGGAGCCCAAGGAGAGTGGGGAATACCGTTTTACACATTATTACAGCGGCTACCAACAGATTTACATTGATGGGGAACCCGTCTACTCCACTCTGACCCAAAAGGATGCCCCTATCTGGCGAACTGCATGGAATCCCAATGCACGGAAATTCAGCATTCAGATGCAGGCTGGCAAGCACTACCCGATCCGACTGGAATGGTCGCCCGATGGAGGTGAAGCTTATTGTGGACTGCGTGCCTTGGCTCCTGTGAGCAACGAGGAACAGCAGAAACTCTCACTTTGGAGTGAGATGTCGCAACAGTTGGATTATTACTTCGTGTGGGGCAACGATTTGGATGAAGTGATTCATGGTTACCGCACGCTGACAGGCAAAGCTCAGGTAATGCCCCGCTGGCTGATGGGATACTGGCAGAGTCGTGAGCGATACAAGACACAGCGAGAGATACTGGATGCTTTGGATGGTTTCCGTAAACGTCAGCTACCCATCGACAACATCGTGATGGACTGGAACTACTGGGTAACGGACAGTTGGGGAGCCTTCGAATTCGACCCAGAGCGGTTCAGCGACCCCAAGGGAATGATAGACACCATACATGCCAATCATGCAAAGATCATGATCAGCTGTTGGCCTAAATACTACCTGACGGTGGATAACTTCAGGGAACTCAACGACAAGGGATACATCTACCAGCAGAGTATCCGCGACAGCCTCAGCGACTGGTTAGGTTTCAAGTATGCTTTCTACGATGCATACTCTCCTGAGGCACGCAAGATTTTCTGGCGCCAACTCTATGAGAAACTGGGGGTGATTGGTATGGATGCGTGGTGGATGGATGCATCCGAGCCCAATGTACGTGACTGTACGGATATGTTGTACAGAAAACTTCTCTGTGGTCCAACGGAATACGGCAGTAGCGACGAGTTCTTCAATGCCTACAGTATCGTGAACGCCGAGGCTATCTATGATGGTCAGCGTGGCTATGAGACAGCCTTGGAGGAACATCGCAAGAACTCCAACGAGGAGGTCAGCAGCACGTGGCTGCAAGAACACGCTTCATGGAACCAGAATGGATTCGGCAACACCTTCAGTCCCAACAATTCACGCGTCTTTCTCCTGACCCGCAACGGGTTTGCAGGAGAGCAACGATACAGCACAGCCACGTGGAGCGGCGATATAGGTACCCGCTGGGAAGACATGAAGGCACAGATAACGGCTGGCCTGAACTTCAGTATGGCAGGTATTCCTTTTTGGAGCCAGGACATCGGCGGATTCTCTGTGGAAAAGCGGTTCGAGGCTGCCCAGCGACTCTTCGACGAGACAGGAAAGGAGAATGCTGACCTGAAGGAATGGCGTGAACTGAATGCTCGCTGGCATCAGTGGGGAGCCTTTGTTCCCATGTACCGCGCTCATGGGCAGTTCCCCTATCGCGAACCTTGGAATATTGCTCCTGAGGGACATCCTGCCTACGAGAGCATCCGCTACTATCTGGAACTTCGCTACCGCCTGATGCCCTATCTCTACAGCATGGCCGGATGGGTACATTTCCAGGACTATACCATTCTGCGCCCTCTCGTAATGAGTTACGGCTACGATGAGAACGTGAAGGACATTGGCGACCAATTCATGTTCGGCCCCTCGCTGATGGTAAACCCCGTCTACACCTACGGGGCACGGACTCGTGAGGTTTACTTCCCCAGCGGCCATATCTGGTATGACTTCTATACGGGCAAGGTTGTGAGTCGTGGCGGAGAGAAGAAGACGGTGGAGGCTCCCTACGGACGAGTCCCTGTCTACGTTCCCAGTGGTGCCATCCTGCCCTTCGGTCCCGCCTTGCAATGGAGCGACGAGAAGCAAGCCGAAAACATCCGTCTCTATGTTTATCAAGGCGACAACACGAAGACAGAATTCATTCTCTATGAAGACGAGAACACCAACTATGGCTACGAGGCAGGACGCTACGCGATGATTCCCATCTGTTACGACGATGCTTCCCAGACCCTGACCATCGGTGAACGAAAGGGAGAATTCCCTGGCATGCTTGCGGAACGCACCTTCACCCTCGTTTTCGTTTCTCCCGATAATCCTGTGGCCTACGATCCTGAGGCACAAGGAATAGAGGTGAGATACGAAGGGAAAAAGGTGGAGTGATTCTGCGTTAACGTTATGGTTAATGTAACTTCCTCTTTTTGAGCCAATTATGCATGTAAAGATTTTTCAGTATCACTTTTCTTGTCGTCAAATAGAAGCAAATCGTGACAGTGTGACAGTGACATCGTGACATTAAGGTGGTTTACGATGTGCGGGAGGGGTGCATACTAATGGGTTATTATAATATATAATTA
>JAFZWK010000008.1 GCA_017617335.1 Bacteroidaceae bacterium
AAAAACCGCCCCGGCCACTCGAAGGGCAGGGCTTGCCTCGTTTGCGGGGACAAAGGTACGCACTTCCAGGAAAACACCAAAGAATACAGGCAACTTTTTTGCTCAATAACACAAAAAAATTACATTACACCTTATTATATAATATACACGTGTACAAAAAAAGATATGTTCAATTATAAAAAAAAGAGGGAAGCGTGATTTGAATCGCCTCCCTCCTTGCAATATTTTCAACGCATCACATCACGCACAAAAACAATATTATCAATTGGGCTGTAAGAATTCTGAGAAACATACTCAAAGGATAGACGGTACTATAGCCCACTGCGGGTGCATCGCTTGATGCAATCTGATTGGCAAATGCCAAAGCGGGAGGATCTGTGGTCGATCCTGCAATCAATCCCATCAATGTAAAATAATTAAGTTTATAACGAAGACGAGCTACAGTACCTACAATCAGGATGGGCAAAACTGTAATCAAGAATCCACACCAAACATATGTCAGGCCATCACCTGCAACAACCGTATCAACAAAAGTTGCACCGGCTTTGATTCCCACACTGGCAAGAAAGAGTACCAGGCCTATTTCACGTAACATCAAATTTGCGCTCGTGGTTGTATATGAAACAAGTTTCATCTTGTAGCCAAAACGTCCAATCAGAATTGCAACAATCAACGGGCCACCAGCCAAGCCTAATTTCACAGGAGTGGGAACACCTGGAATAACGAAAGGAATAGAACCAAAAATGATACCGATAAAAATACCTATAAAAATGGCAGCCAAATTGGGGTGATCAAGACTCTTCACACTATTTCCCATCTTGTTGGCTACGCGATCCACAGCATCCTCAGGTCCCACCACAACAATCTTGTCGCCTACTTGCATACGCAGATTCCGATCAGCATACAGATTCAAATCGCCACGACGAATACGAGTTACATTCACGCCATATACCGAACTGAAATGTAGACTGCCAAACGTTTTTCCATTCATACTGGGCTGAGTCACCAACACATGCTTACTAACGAAAGGCATGTCCTGATCGGCCCATTCCACCTCTGCTTCCGGTCCGATGAATGCCTTAATAGCCTCAGCGTCATCCTCTGCACAGACGACAAACATCTTGTCTCCCTCATGAATGATCGTATCACGGTTAGGAATAGAGACATGACCATCCTGCAAAATGCGGCTCACCACAAAATCGCGAGCCAGAAACTGTTTTATCTGCATCAATGTGCGACCCGATAGAGATTTATTCATCGCCTCGAGAGTCATCTTGTGAGGTTTGACATGAGGATTTTCAGCACGTTCCTTTTCTATCTGGTCCTGCTCCTTCTGCAAACTTACATGGCATATATGACGAATAGCTATGGTGGCCAATATAATGCCCACAACGCCAAGAGGATACGCACAAGCATACCCATTTGCAATAGAAGGGGCATCTGACCCAAAGATTTGACTGCAAGCCTCCGTAGCCGCACCCAAACCTGGCGTGTTGGTAACAGCGCCGCAGAGAACACCTACCATCATGGCTAAATTCATCGAATTCTCCCGATGAGACAAACTTCCATCGAAGAAAACCAGATAAAATAGTCCAATGCAACATATCACGTTAAGCAAGATGATCGAGGAAGCCATTAAATTCAATTTGACTCCTCCCTCCTTCATACTCTGGAAAAAACCAGGTCCTACCTGCAGACCAATACAATAGACAAACAGGATAAGTCCAAAGTCCTGTATGAAAGTCAGCACATTAGTTGTCCCCGTGAATCCAAGGTGTCCTGCCAGAATTCCAGCGAAAAGAACAAAAGTAACACCAAGAGAGATACCTCCAATTTTAATGCGTCCCAAGCCGATACCTATCGATATGACGATAGCATATAATAAAACAATGTGGGCGACACTGTCAGTCGAAGTAAACAAGGTCTGTAGCCAATCCATTTTCAAAATGTCTTTTTTGTTATCCTTTCAAGTTGCAAAGGTAGGAAAAAAACATATATGTTTTAATTATGGGTAAAGATTTCTTCATATTCTGTGAAATAATATTCAATTTCATGCTGGAAATTTTGCCCATTCCTCAAAATTGAGTAAATTTGCACGCATTTAAGAAAAGCAACATATTCATTATTTTTTCTAATAACAAAATGGCAGATAGTAAAGAAAAGCTTTTTTCTGATTTCAAAGCCCCTACCCGTCAGGAATGGCGTGATAAGATTGAGGTTGACCTCAAGGGAGCGGATTATCAGAAGAAGATGGTTTGGAGAACTAATGAAGGTTTCTCAATGGAGCCTTTTTATCTCAAGGAGGATGTGGACAAGTTGGCCACAATAAATGCCTTGCCAGGTGAGTTCCCCTACGTTCGCGGCAACAAGGCCGCTGACAATGAATGGCATGTCCGTCAGGACATCAAGTGTGATGATGCTAAAGAGGCAAACACCAAAGCTTTGGATATCCTCAACAGAGGTGTTGACAGCTTGGGATTCATCATTCCTTCTGAGAAAGTTAGTGCAGATTACGTGGCAACTCTCCTCAACGGTATCTATGCAGAATGCGTGGAGTTGAACTTCGTAACCTGTCAGTGCAAGTCTTTGGAGTTGGCCCAGATTCTGGTTACCTACTTCGAGCAAAAGGGCATAGATCCTCAGAAGGTTGAAGGCTCTATCAGTTTTGACCCGATAGAGAAGATTTTGTTGAAGGGTAAGGATACTACCGAGAAACTTGCCGTTGCTAAGACGTTGGTAGAGACTTTGGCAGCTTATCCCAGGTTCCGCGCAATCTCAGTGAATGCTTACAAGCTGACAGATGCAGGTGCTTACAGTTACCAGGATTTGGGCTACGCATTGGCTTGGGGTAATGAATACATGGCTCAATTGACCGATGCGGGCATTACGCCTGAGTTAGCAGCCCAAAACATCAAGTTCAATCTGGGTATCAATGGCGTTTACTTCATGGAAATCGCCAAACTGCGTGCCGCACGTCTCTTGTGGGCTGAAATCGTTGCACAATACACCTCTGACAAAGAGAGTGCAAAGATGCATGTTTGTGCCTACACCACCACCTACAATCAGACCATATTTGACAGCTACGTGAATATGTTGCGCTCTCAGACAGAGACCATGAGTGCAGCTTTGGGTGGCGTAGAGAGTATCGTGGTGACTCCTTTTGACACTCCTTATGAAACTCCCACTGATTTTGCTGAGCGTATCGCCCGCAATCAGCAGTTGCTGCTCAAGGATGAGTGTCACTTCGACCGCATCGTCGACGTTGCAGGTGGTTCCTATTTCCTGGAGGAACTGACTACAGCTCTGGCAGGTCAGGCATGGAAACTGTTCCTCTCTGTTGAGGAAGAAGGTGGTTTCCTTGCTGCAGCCAAGGCTGGTACCGTGCAGCAAACCATCAATGAGACCAATGTTACCCGCCACGCCAATGCCGGCAAGCGTAAGGAGTTCCTGCTGGGTACCAACCAATTCCCCAACTTCATTGAGAAGAGCGAGGGAAAAGCTCCAATCGAGGCATGCAAAGGTTGCGGTTGCGAGAGTACCATTCCAGCCATCCAATCCACACGTTTGGCAAGTGACTTCGAGACTCTGCGTCTCTCCACTGAAAAGGCCGCTAAGGTTCCAGTTGCTTTCATGCTGACCATCGGCAATCTGGCTATGCGTCAAGCTCGTGCACAATTCAGCTGCAACTTCCTTGCCGCTGCTGGTTACAAGGTAATCGACAATCTTGGATTCTCCACCGTTGAAGAAGGTGTAGACAAGGCTCTTGAGGCAGGAGCTGACATCGTGGTGCTCTGTTCCAGCGACGATGAATATGCAGAGTATGCAATCCCTGCATACAACTACCTCAACGGACGTGCAATGTTCGTTGTTGCCGGTGCTCCTGCTTGTTCAGAAGACCTCAAGGCAGCTGGTATCGAGAACTTTATACACGTTCGCGTTGACCAGTTAAAGACATTGAAAGAGTATAACGCTAAATTGGGAATCTGAAATATGGCACGCAAATCATTTAAGCAAATAGACATCTTTGCCGGCATTGAGGCAAAGAATGGCCAGCAATGGCAAAAAGAGAATGGTATCACTGCCAACTGGAAGACTCCCGAGCAGATTGATATCCAACCAGTTTATACAAAGGAAGACCTCGAGGACATGGAGCATCTGGACTTTGCTGCAGGCATTCCTCCTTATCTGCGTGGTCCCTACAGTATGATGTATCCCTTCCGTCCGTGGACTATCCGTCAGTACGCAGGATTCTCTACAGCCGAAGAGAGTAACGCGTTCTATCGTCGTAACCTGGCAAGTGGTCAGAAAGGTCTGTCTGTTGCATTTGACCTTCCCACTCACCGCGGATACGATCCTGACAACCAGCGTGTTGTAGGTGATGTGGGTAAAGCCGGTGTATCTATCTGCTCCATCGAGAACATGAAGGTGCTCTTCGCAGGCATTCCCTTGAACAAGATGTCCGTTTCCATGACCATGAATGGTGGTGTATTACCCGTTCTGGCATTCTATATCAACGCTGGTCTGGAGCAGGGAGCAAAGCTCGAGGAAATGGCAGGTACCATCCAGAACGATATCCTGAAGGAGTTCATGGTTCGCAACACCTACATCTATCCACCTGCATTCTCGATGAAGATCATCGCTGATATCTTCGAGTTCACCAGTCAGAAGATGCCTAAGTTCAACAGCATCTCCATTTCAGGATACCACATGCAAGAGGCTGGCGCAACCGCCGATATCGAGTTGGCATACACCCTGGCTGATGGTATCGATTATCTTCGTACGGGTGTTAACGCTGGTATCGACGTAGATGCTTTCGCGCCTCGTCTCTCCTTCTTCTGGGCTATCGGCGTCAACCACTTCATGGAGATCGCCAAGATGCGTGCAGGACGTCTCTTGTGGGCTAAGATTGTGAAAAGCTTTGGAGCTAAGAATCCCAAGTCCATGGCCCTGCGTACCCATTCTCAGACCTCTGGTTGGTCTTTGACAGAACAAGATCCCTTCAACAACGTAGGCCGTACCTGTATCGAAGCAATGGCAGCCGTATTGGGTCACACCCAGTCACTCCACACGAATGCTCTCGATGAAGCCATCGCCCTGCCTACTGACTTCTCTGCCCGTATCGCGCGCAACACCCAGATTTACATTCAGAACGAGACACAGGTGTGCAAGCACATCGATCCCTGGGCAGGTTCCTACTATGTTGAGAAGCTGACGCAGGAATTGTACCTCAAGGCTTGGGAACACATTCAGGAGATTGAGAAGCTGGGCGGAATGGCTAAAGCCATCGAGACAGGTCTTCCCAAGATGCGTATCGAAGAGGCAGCTGCCCGCACTCAAGCTCGCATAGACTCTGGCGTTCAGACCATCGTGGGTGTCAACAAGTATCGTCTGGATCACGAAGACCCCATCGACATTCTCGAGATTGACAATACCGCAGTTCGCGAGGAGCAGGTTGAGGGTCTGAAGAAACTTCGTGCAGAACGCGACGAGGAACAAGTCAAGGCAGATCTGGCAGCCATCACAGAGTGTGTGCGTGAGTTCAATGAAGGCAAGAAGAGTGAGCACAACCTGCTGGATCTGGCAGTCACCGCTGCCGGACATCGTGCCACTTTGGGTGAAATCAGCGATGCGTGCGAAGCTGTCGTAGGTCGCTATAAAGCAGTAATCAGAACTATTTCAGGCGTGTATAGAAGTGAAAGCAAGAACGACACAGACTTTGATAAAGCCTGTGAGTTGACCGAGGAATTTGCCAAGAAAGAAGGCCGTCGTCCTCGTATCATGGTTGCCAAGATGGGACAGGATGGTCATGATCGCGGTGCCAAAGTAGTAGCAACCGGCTATGCAGATTGTGGTTTCGACGTGGATATGGGACCCTTGTTCCAGACACCTGCTGAAGCTGCCCGCGAGGCTGTAGAGAACGATGTCAACGTGGTAGGTGCCAGTTCTCTGGCTGCCGGTCACAAGACCTTGATACCTCAACTCATCGAGGAACTGAAGAAACTGGGTCGCGAGGACATCATGGTTATCGCCGGCGGTGTAATTCCCGCTCAAGACTACGACTTCCTCTACAAGGCTGGTGTAGCTGCAGTATTCGGCCCTGGTACCAGTGTTGCCAAGGCAGCATGCGAGATCATGAATCTTCTCCTCGACAAGGAGTAATTCTGTAATACTATAGTTTAGATTAAGGTGGGGTCCTTTTCGCGATCCCACCTTATTTTGTATTGGAAAGTGTGGTTTCGCTCTTCAGGAATAGAGGCCAGAGGAATCCCCCCTACCCCCCTCTTCATCATTGGACAATCGCAGATGGGGCTCCAAGCCTCATTTTTCCGAAATACTCAAGACAGATGTCTCTCCATTCTTGAGCATTATCATACTGTACTTCCAGTAAGCGATCCACCTCCTGCCAACGTTGAGAATCGACCAGGCTTTTCATTTGTTGCCACACATCGCGATAGCCTTTTACCTGGCTTACGCCATGATCATAGTGCTCCACGAGGCTCTCCCACAGTGTCTTTCCACTCCGCATAGGATGGTTCCAATCGACATGATGAAACCACAGTAAGTATTCCTCTGGACATTTCTTCAGGCTGTTGTATCTTTTCCTGTAAGGGTTGCGGTATTGGGAAACCGCATCGGTACCCTTCTCTGAGCGTTCAAAGCCAATCCCCTGGGCATCTGCCTTATGATAATACACGGGGCACCATTCAAGGGGATACTCAGCCCTGAAGCCATCGGGTTCCGGACCATAGTGATGATCGAACTTGAAGATGTGATGCAAGCCCAAAGGCATCATGTAGTCCACACAGTCTTCGCGGCTTCCCTCCATCAGCCTGGACAGGGATGCGACGAAACGGTCTTCCTTAGCAAAGGTTTGCTGGAGCCATTCCCTCGAAATCTCTTCCGACGATAACGAAGGGTCCCACGAGAGTCGACCAAAGGCATACCAGTTTGCCTGAGAGAAAGGATGACCGCAATAATTGGGATCGTCACCGATATTCGCGACTCCAGCGATGCCCACCAAACGGTCAGGACTGACAAAGGTGAAGAATTCCTTCCACATCGGTGCGAGGTAAACCAAATGCTTGCTTTGGCCCAGATATTCCTGAGTGACCTGGAATTCCACCATCTGGGGAGTCCTCTTGATGTTGTCGAAGATGGGGGCGTAAGGCTCACGAGGCTGGAAGTCAAGGGGCCCGTTCTTTGATTGGAGGATGACATTCTTGTGGAACAGCCCATCCATAGGCTTGAACTCGCTTACAGCCTGCTTCACTCGGTCTTCGCCCTTGTGATTGGCCCCATAGACGAAAGAGCGCCACATAACGATGCCTCCATGGGGCTCCAACGCTTCAGCCAGCATATTGGCTCCCTCGGCATGAGTCCGCTTATAATCGCCTGGACCTGGCTGACCTTCCGAGTTGGCCTTCACCAGGAATCCTCCGAAATCCGGTATTTTCCTGTATATCTCTTCGACCTTAGCTTTCCACCATAGGCGCACCTGCGGATTGAGCGGATCAGCAGTATCTGTGTCCCCTAAAGCCATCGGCGAGGCAAAATTGATGGAAAGGAACGTCCTGATGCCATAGGGGCGCATCACATCGGCCAGCACCGCTACCTTGGCGAGGTATTCGTCAGAAAGCATCTTGGGCGAGGCATTCACGTTGTTGAGCACACTCCCATTGATGCCTAATGAAGCATTGGCTCGACAGTACTGCACGACTCTGCGTGCCACTCCCTCGCTCATCTTCTTTGTCTGGCCGTCTATCTCCTCCCATTTCCAGAGGCTCTTGCCCGCATAACCCCGTTCTATGCTGCCGTTGAGATTGTCCCAATGGTTGAGCAGACGCAGGCTGAATCGCGGTATGCTCTTCATGTTCCTGACACCTGTGGTTTCCTGTTGGCGCAGCAAAGCGTATGTGCCATACAGCAAGCCCGTTTCGCATGAGGCACGTATCTCGGCAACGTCATTCCCCGCCTTGATGCGGAATCCGTCGTCAGGCAATCTCTTGTCGATAACCAGCTCTACCCTGCCAAGTGCGCAGAATTGCTCCAGTTCGCTTTTTGCGATGTCAATCATGGGGGAGCTGGTTTCACAGCTTACCTTGGTTCTGTTCACCACGTTGTAGCGTAGCCACAGATCACTTCCGTCTTCAGCACGGATGCTATGACAGTACGCGAAAGCAAATGCCAGCAGAAACAGGAATCGGAGGGTTTTGTTCATAGCGTATGGAGTCACGTCTTCATCTTAGCCACAAAAGTAATCTAAAAATGTCATCAGACCAAATGATACAGACGCATAATGACGAAAATGAAGGAAGATGGGAAATTTCAGGCGACTTTGCTTGTGATTTATGGAAACAATGTGTTATTTTTGCAGCATGTAAAGGGCAGTATGAACTTCAAACGTTTTTTCTTTCTTCTACTCACAGGTACATTCAGCACGCAACCCTTCGCCCAAACTGCAGAAACAGGCGCATGGACAGGCACATGGGCTACGGCCGCCGAGTTCACAGGTCAGGGCGACATGCCTCAGACCACGAGCTTGTCAAACACCTCTGTGCGTCAACTGGTGAGCGTCAGTATTGGCGCAAAGAGCCTGCGCCTGCAACTGTCAAACGAATTCAGTGCGCAACCCGTTGAAATCAAGTCTATATACATCGCTGATGCGAAAGACTCGTGCGACATCGACAGGAAGACAGCTTCGTATCTGAAATTTTCAGGAAAGCACAATGTCACCATAGAGCCAGGAAAGACCGTATGGAGCGATCCCGTGAGATACAATCTCCAGCCTCTGCAAAGACTGGCCGTGACCGTATGCTACGGCGAACAAGTGCCCATCAATGCCACATCCCATCGAGGCAGCCGCACCACCTCGTTCATCTGCAGAGGAGAAGCGAAGCCCAACAAGACATTCCAGACCATCGAAAGGCTTGAACACTGGTACAACATCACCAAGATAGAAGTGCCGGCCGACGGCAGGAAAGCCATCGCAGTCTTAGGCAACAGCATCACAGACGGACGTGGAAGTACCACCAATATGCAGAACCGTTGGCCCGACATCATGGCAGAGGCCCTGAGCCACTATGGTGTACTCAATCTGGGCATAGGAGGGAATTGTGTCATCGAAGGCGGACTCTCGCAACCTGCCTTGCAGCGCTTCGACCGCGATATTCTGGGGCAGAGTGGCGTGGAAACGCTGATCATCTTCCAAGGCACAAACGATATTGGCACCTCCCATCATGCAGAGCAGACCGCAGAAAAACTCATTGAAGCCTACAAGACATTGATCGACAAAGCCCGCAAGGCAGGCATCAAACACGTAGTGGGAGCAACCATCACCCCATTCAAGGGCAATGGTTGGTATTCTCCCTTTCACGAAGCGGCACGGCAGGTGGTGAACGGATGGATAAGGCAGGCCAAAGAGTTTGATGCCGTCATCGATTTCGACCAACTGGTGCGCAACCCTGAAGACCCCGAGCGTCTGCAAGAGAGGTACTCCGACGACTGGCTGCATCTGAATCCTCAGGGCTATCGCGCCATGGGGCAATATGCCGCCCAAATCATATCAAGCATCGACAAATAGACCGAAAGCCCTCCGATGCCTGAATCCTCAGAAAAGAGATTTCGCTTTTCACCATCGTCAACGTCAACGCTGGCAGCTGGGAGAATCCCCAGCTTGCCAATCGTGTACGTCTTGCGCTTTGCAATCCTTGCCAGTATGAGTTCCATTGTCTTTATATATGTACAAAAACGAAATGACACTTTGACACTTGACACTTGACACTTGACACTATCAAAGCATTATAGAGTCCGTCTTGCGATAGATAGTCTTACAAACATTATTCGCTACAGTTTCGCTAATTTTCCCCACTATATGATCCTTGGCTGCCATCGCCAGCCTCATCATGGCCAGCGTCTTTTCTCTTTCCGTCAGTACCTCTTTCAGTTGCTCAATTTCCTTCTGCAGCGGAAGCAAGTGAGCGTTTGTCAGCATGTTGCTTATGTGTTCCAGTTCGTTGGCATCAATATTCATAGTCTTTCCTCTCTTTCTCCATTATTAAATAATGTATAT
>JAFZWK010000009.1 GCA_017617335.1 Bacteroidaceae bacterium
ACAATTCATGCATGTAGACAACTGCCCCATTATCATCCATACCATGAGGGCTTTCCAACAGCATGCAGACATCCACGGCATAGCTGTAGTATGTCTGGCTGGATGGGAAACGGTGGTACAGTCTTATGCTAACCAGTTCTGCATTGACAAATTGAAATGGATATTTCCTGGTGGCAGCAATGGTCAGGAGTCTATACATAATGGCATCTACGGATTGAAGGATGCAGGTTGTCAGGACGACGACTTGGTATTGATTCATGACGCCGTTCGTCCTCTGCTTTCGCAAGACATCATTTCCTCAAATATTGCTACCTGTCAACAATATGGCTATGCCATCACAGGCATCAAATGTCGCGAGGCAATCCTGGAAAGCGAGGATGGTTTTGCCAGTACCACCAGTATTCCTCGTGACAAACTGGTTCGTACACAGACACCCCAGACCTTCCGTCTGAAGAATATCATTGCAGCCCATGAGGAAGCCAAGCAAAAAGGCATTACTAATTCTGTAGCATCCTGCACACTGATGGCAGAACTGGGAGGCAGGGAGATGCATATCGTGCCTGGTTCTGAAAAGAATATCAAGGTAACCACGGTTGAGGATCTTGAAATACTGAAAGCCCTCATGCACATTCAAGCTGAATCATGGCTCAAATGAACGAATACCAGCAAGACCTTCAAAAGGCAATAAAGCAAATCACGCTACCAAAGGGGAATGTGCTTATCACTGGGGCAACAGGCCTGATTGGCGGTTGTCTGACGGATATGCTGATGATGCACAGCTCGTGTGATGTCTATGCTTTAGGACGAAACAGGGAAAGGGCAAAACGTCGCTTTGCAGCATACTGGGATAATCCACGTTTTCATTTCATCGAGCAGGATATCTGCAAGCCTTTAACGTTGGACGTTGATTTCCATTACATCATCCATGCTGCCAGCAATGCAAGTCCCAATTTCTTCCAAAAATCGCCTGTAGAGGTGATGAAATCTAATCTGAACGGGCTCTGCCAGTTGGTGGAATACGGATTGTCTCACCACATGCAGCGCATGCTTTACGTATCCTCTGGCGAAGTGTATGGCGAAGGAGACGGAAGCGTATTTTCAGAAAAGAGCAGCGGGTATATTGACATCCTGTCCCCACGAGCCTGCTATCCTTCTTCTAAACGTGCAGCAGAAACGCTCTGTGCTTCCTATTGTCAGGAATATGGTGCACAGATTGTAATCGCCAGACCCTGTCATACCTATGGTCCTTATTTCACTGAGAGCGACAACCGAGTTTATGCCCAGTTTATCCGTAACATACTGAACGACGAGGATATTGTCATGAAAAGCCGAGGGGAGCAATTCCGCTCATGGCTTTATGTGGTAGACTGTGCCGTTGCGATGCTGTTGCTGTTGACAAAAGGGAATAGTGGCGAAGCCTATAATGTTGCCAACGAAGAGTCGAACATTACCATCCGACAACTGGCAGAGGAAATTGCCAAGATTGGGAACAAGAAAGTGGTGTTTGACCTTGCTGAGAATGGAAATACCACACCCATCACCAAAGCAGTGTTCTCTACAGAGAAACTGAATCAGCTAGGTTGGAAGCCGCTTTTCAGCATTGAAGAAGGACTAGCGCATACCATCCAAAGCATGCGCCTTTAGTCGTGAACGATAATTTCGCTGGCATGTACCGCTCTCTTCTCTTTGGGAGGAAGGTTCATGTAATCACCATAAACGATGCGACAGAACTTATCAGCATCGGCTGGTCCAAGAACGGTATGTCCCTCGAAGACGATTTCTCGATGTGGCAATAGCACTTCTTTTGGAAACTGGAAATAGAACCATGTTCCATAAGAATGCATGTATAAGTTAGAATTGCCAAAGCAACGACCTATCAAGCGGAAACAGGGATAAACCACCTGATGTAATATAAAATAGGTAATATTGGCTAATAAAGGATGTGACTTCGACAAGTCGAAATGCACCACACAAGCCATCTTGGCTGCCAAACGCTGCAGTTTAGGTATCATATAACCCTCGTAGGGGAAGATGTCTATCTGCAAGCCACGGAATTTCTGGGCTTCAAAGGCTTTTCCCTCACGACTGTCAGCAGGATAAGGATTGACGTATTCACTCTTCAAATCACGCAAACGTCCCCAGGGCACAAAGCTGCCCTTGTCCGTCTGGTGGGTTTGCAATACATATTGAGGATGTGGGTGTTCCTCCATATAGCGACAAAGGATTTTAAAGTCATCACGACTCACTACCACGTCTATGTCGTCATCCCAAGGAATAAAACCACCATGACGCATGGCTCCCAATACGTTTCCACCATCCAAACGACAAGAGACCCCAGCCTTCTTGGCGGTTTCAAAAAGATATAGAAGCATGTCGAGCATGCGTAACTGAGCCTTACGCAACGAAGAACCCTCTGGATTGTACAGTTTGCGCAGCTCTTCCTCTGTCTCTCCTGTATTAAACACCCTATTCATCGAATCTTCTTATAGTATTTCTCTACTAATGATATAATCTGTGTGGGCACCAGTCCGTCAATGCTCTCCCCCTGCTCTACCCTTCTACGGATCTCTGTACTCGATACATTGATAAGCGGAGCATCAAACGTTCCTGCATAGTCCTCTCGTGGATAGACGGCGATGTCGCAAGTGCGTTGGATGTCCTCCCAGTGATACCAACGTTGGAAATGAGCCCAGTTGTCGCCTCCAATCAGCAACGTAAAGCGGCTGTCTGGATAGTCCTTAGCCAATGCTTGCAGCGTGTGCCACGTATAGCTGGGCTTGGGCAGATGCATCTCATAGTCGCAGGCCTCCACGCCCTCGACACCCTCCAGTGCCTTCTGTGCCATCTCCAAGCGCAAAGCGTCATCCAACAGTTTCATATCCCTCTTCAGCGGATTTTGGGGCGACACCATCAACCATACCTCATCCAGTCCACACTCCTTCAAGGCAGCCTGGGCCAATGCGATATGTCCTACGTGTATGGGATTGAATGATCCACCAAAGAGGCCTATTTTCTTCATCCAAGAAATTCTTTTACCACCTGCAGTGCTTCCTGCTTGGCTTCTTCCAAGTCGTCGTTGACTATGATTTTATCAAACTGAGGCGCGAAAGTCATCTCATATTCCGCCTTGGCCAATCGCTCTTCGATGGCCTCGGGCGTATCCGTAGCACGACCAATCAGTCGCTTGCGCAGTTCCTCTACCGAAGGGGGTTGAATGAAAAGACTCAAAGCCTCATCACCATAGTATTTCTTAATGTTGATTCCCCCCTTTACATCCACGTCAAAAACTACATTCTGACCAGCCTCTCGCTGGTTCTCTACCTGTTGTTTCAACGTACCATAGAAACGATTCTCATACACTTCTTCATACTCCAGAAACTCGTGTTTCGCAATTCTGTCACGAAACTCCTCAGGAGTC
>JAFZWK010000010.1 GCA_017617335.1 Bacteroidaceae bacterium
ACTGGAAGCTGACGAACGAAGGGAACTGATTCGTATCCAAAAGGAATTCACAGAACTCCTCCGTCCCAACCTGAAGGAATTGCAGACGGGATTCGAATTCCTGGCCGACATTGAATTCATTCGTGCTAAAGCAAGGTTGGCAGAACAAATCAAAGGAATCTCTCCTGAGATAAGTGACGCTCCTATGTTAGACTGGACGCTGACAAGACATCCTCTGCTGGAAATTAATTTGAAGAAACAGGGAAAGAAAATAGTTCCTTTAGACATCGAGCTACATCGCAAACAACGCATTCTTATCATCAGTGGTCCCAATGCTGGTGGTAAAAGTGTTTGTCTGAAAACCATAGGGCTACTGCAATACATGCTGCAATGTGGTCTTCCTGTGCCTATGGGAGAAAATTCCAAAGCTGGAGTATTTCATAACATCTTCATTGACATTGGGGATGAACAAAGCATCGAGGATGACCTCAGTACGTACAGCAGTCATTTGATCAACATGAAAAACATGATGCGTGGATGCGATCCTGCCAGTTTGCTTCTCATTGATGAATTTGGGGGCGGAACGGAGCCTACAATCGGTGGAGCTATTGCAGAAGCTGTGCTAAAACGTTTTGTCCAAAAAGGAACTTTCGGAGTCATAACAACTCATTACCAGAATCTTAAACATTTTGCCGAAAACACAAAAGGAGTTGTAAATGGTGCCATGCTGTATGATCGACACCGTATGGAAGCTCTCTTTCAATTGGAGATTGGCAATCCTGGTAGCAGTTTTGCTATAGAGATTGCCCGAAAAACAGGACTCCCTGAAGAAGTTATAGAAGATGCAACAGAACTGGTAGGACGAGAATATGTGAATGCTGACAGATACTTGCTCGACATTACACGCGACAAGCGATACTGGGAAAGCAAGCGACAAGCCATTCATTCTCAGGAAAAACAAATGGAGCAGACGATTGACAAATACGAAAAAGAAATCGTCGAATTGCAACAGAGACGGAAGGAGATCATCCGAGATGCAAAGCAACAAGCCGAGCAAATTATCCGTGAATCTAATGCACAAGTAGAGAATACCATCAAGGAAATACGTGAGGCTCAAGCTGAAAAGGAACGTACTCGTGAACTGAGACAACAATTGGAGGAATTCCGCAATAGATTGGATGAAGAACTTCAGCAGGAACACGATGACCTGATAGAGAAAAAGATGCGTCAGATAGAAGAACGCAAGAAACGGAAAGAATTAAAACGTAAGGAAAAGGATAAAAAGACGGGGCAAGCCAGCATGGAGGAAACGGGAATAAAAACCAGACAATCCATTGAGGAAGGCTCGTATGTTCGACTGCAAGGACAGAATTCTATAGGAAAAGTGGAAAGCATCTGTGGAGACCAAGCAACCGTTATTTTTGGTATGATGCGGACTATCGTGAAGAAGAACCGACTCGAACTTTCCTCCGAGCCACCTCATCAGAAAGAAATACCTTTTATCAGCAGACAAACACAAAACCAGGTGCGCGAGAAACACTTGCAGTTTCATCAAGACATCGACGTGCGTGGAATGCGGACAGAGGAAGCCATCCAAGCTGTGAGATATTTCATCGATGATGCCATCCTGGTGGGAGCAAGCAGAGTACGTATCCTGCATGGAACAGGAGCTGGCATTCTACGGCAAATGATACGTCAATACTTGGCCACCGTCCCTGCCGTGAAATCAGCTTATGACGAACATGTGCAGTTTGGTGGAGCGGGAATAACCGTTGTGGAACTATAAATCAACCGTGAAGGAATTCACTGCATCTATAATCCGATGAATCTGACTATCCGTCAATAAAGGTGAGATGGGCAACGAGAGAATTTCCTGATGAATGCGTTCCGAGATGGGGAATTTCTGATTATTCCATTCCTGATAAGCCTTCTGTTTGTGAGGAGGAATAGGATAATGTATCATCGTCTCAATGTCATGCTGATAAAAATAGTCTTTCAACGTGTTGCGATTGGGACAACGTACAGGATACACATGAAAGACATTTTCTGCAGGATCTTTGGGGAATTGAGGTTTAATAACCAACGGATTCTGTATTCCTTTATCATACAGTAAAGCTATATCACGTCGGCGTTGGTTGTCCTCATCCAAACGTTTCAACTTGACGCAAAGAACCGCAGCCTGCACCTCGTCCATGCGACTGTTTAATCCCTTGTACTCGTTGACATATTTCACCGAACTCCCATAATTAGCTATCATACGGACTGTGTTTGCCAATTCTTCATCATTAGTTGTGACACATCCTGCATCACCCAATGCTCCCAGATTTTTGCCTGGATAGAAACTGAATCCTGCAGCATCACCCAATGCTCCAGCAACGATTCCATGATAACGTGCTCCATGAGCCTGGGCAGCATCTTCTACAACCCGCAAGTCATGCTTCTTGGCTATCTCGCAAATGGAATCCATATCACAAACGCGACCATAAAGATGGACAGGAAGTATCGCACGGGTACGTTCAGTAATACAATTTTCAATCAGATCAGGGTCAATGAGATAATCCGATAAACGTGGTTCACAAAGGACTGGAGTCAATCCAGAATTCGTGACAGCCAAAATGGTTGCAATATAGGTGTTGGAAGGAACAACAACTTCATCTCCATCATGCCAACCACGCAATAGCTTATACGCCATGAGAATCATCGTCAATGCTTCCAACCCATTGCCAACAGGAACACAATACTTCGTTCCAACATATTCAGAGAAATGACGGCTGAAACGTTCATTCTCCTTACCCAACAAGTACCATCCTCCCTTTACAACACGTGTCACCTCGTCTGACAATTCAGGTTCAAAAGAATTGTTGATTTGCTTGAGATCAAGATATTTTATCTTCTCGTCTGAGGGAGAGAACTTCTCGTCTGTCATCTTCATGATGGTGTCGCGATCGAGAAGGACACTATAGGTGTCATAGCAAACGGCACGACCGCCAAATCCTTCTTTCTGGAAGATGAGTCCATGATTGAGGACATGACCTCCTTGCTCATTGCTGGTGCCGAAATCCACAAACTCCATGTGTTGATAGCGTTCGTTGATAAGATGACGGAACAAAAGGTCTAATGCGCCATATTCCCGACCTTCCTCACCAGCTGCTATGTATTGCACATGAGCCACTTGTTTTGTCTCGAAGACAACAACACCTGCAACAATGCGATGGTCCTTGCGAACCAGATATATCTTGATCTCTCGTGGGAAACGTGACATCAACAATTCCATCTCATCCAGTGAATGAACAGGATGTACATTATGATGAGTCATCAGAACATCACTCAGCAATGACCAATACTCCTTCAAGCTCTCCGTATCTCCCTCTGCCATACGGTCGATATAAAATCCATGATCAATCGCCTTCTTGGATTGACGGACTCGAAGAGTTCGCATGCGAAGTTGATTATGAGTTGAAACTACCGTACTGACCAAGCGACGACTTAATTGAGCCCCAGCACGGAAGAGAGCATAGAGATCTTCGCCACATGGATATGGACAATATATATAAGGAATAGGTTTATAAACCAGCTTACGAGCTTGCATATAATCCATATAATAAAGCATTACGTTCTGCAGGATGTTCATTACCTCCAGTTCCGTCACTTCAGGCATTACCACCAAGCCGCCATACGTTAAACCTTGATGGGAATAGACACAATGTTCCTTCTCAACCCAATTGGCAGGAAACACAGCCACCAAATCTTTCGTGGTAAGACTGGATTCCTTGTATTCATCATCAGGCGAGATGCCATCATAAATCATCAATGAACAATCAAAGAATCGATCTGCATGATAATCCATGAAATTGCGCTGAAAAAGAAAAGTCCCGTTCTTGGACTGAGCAATGAACTGATCCCAAACCTCTTTTCTATTGATGGAGTACGGAACTATCGTCATTTTCCAATGAATTTAAGAAACTCCTCATAGGAATGGATATAATCATCCGCATCGTAGAAATCAGAAGCCAGACATACGCAGGAAGCTTGTTGAGAGAAATCGGACTGAATGCTCCAGACTCCTGGAGGAATCAAGACACCTACGTTGGGGCTGTCCATCAGCAATGTAACCTTCAAGTCACCATCATCAAGCAAAACCTGAAAACTTCCTCCCAAAGGGAACAATACCATCGAACATGTGCGGTGAGCATGATCGCCACGAGATTGACCGTCTGCTATGTCGTAAGTCCAGAACACACGCTTGATCTCAAAGGGGATTTCCTTTCCGCATTCGCCATAGGCAAGCATGCCTCTGATATCCACCACATTAGGCAAGGTTATCAACTTACAGCCTTTGGGCAAAATCTGCGAATTAACTTTATTCATTCCTTGTAATTTTGGGGCAAAGATAAAAAAAAAACATGGATTTGTTTGTGGGATTAACAAAAAACATCTATCTTTGCACCGCATTTGAGAGAAATGCCTGCCTGAAGCAGTATCTTTTTGGTACAAAAGGAAGTTTGGGTGAGTGGCTGAAACCACCAGTTTGCTAAACTGACGTGCGGGTAACCGTACCGGGGGTTCGAATCCCCCAGCTTCCGCCAGGAGTTTTCTCACAATGCGTAACGGCGCTTTCGTCTAGCGGCTAGGACACATGCCTCTCACGCATGGAACACGGGTTCGATTCCCGTAGGCGCTACAAGGGGAGTCTTTTGACTCCCTTTTTTATTGTCTTTTTCTTATAACCTATCTAATAAATGACATAGGTTGCCATTCCTCACGTTCAGGATATTGAGGAATTCCACTGGCATGGATTTTCTGTAAGAGAAATGTCATGTTGTTGGCTAAAGTGCGCATGGTCTGCATACCTTCAGTGTCAAGTGCTGCCTGTCCTGGTTCACGACCATAGGCTATATTCCAATATTGAGAAGTTACCACAGGCATGTTCATCATCTGGAAGGCAATATTCATCGTCTGAAAAGCGGCCGTAGCACCTCCTCTACGGCATACGGCAACAGCTGCTGCTGGTTTGTTGACAAACAAATAACCTGCCGAAAAGAACATGCGCTGCATCAATGATAGTGCAGCACCTATGGGCTGACCATAATAGACAGGTGAACCAATGATGAAAGCATCACAGTTCGCCATTTTTTCTGTGACTCGATTACAGATATCATCATCGAACACACAACGGCCCAACTTCTTAGTTTTGCATTGTGCACAGGCGATGCATGAGCGCACAGGTTTCACCCCCACCTGCACAATCTCGGTTTCTATCCCATTCTTCTCCAGCTGCCTTGCCACCTCACTCAAAGCGATGTTGGTATTGCCCTGATTATGAGGGCTTGCATTAACTAAAAGTACTCGCATAAATAGTTAGATTCAATTAAATATTGTATGACATCATTTCCTTCTTCTCCATTTGTAAGAGCAATTCTGCAACGTATTACTCTTTCCGCACAAACGGTTTCAAACCCTTCACGGCATCAGCAGCAGTAATGCGTTTGCCGTCATTATCGAGATCAATGAGAATATAGCGGTTGTTGCCCATACCCAACTCCTTCATATAAGTAAGTTGACGTAAACCGTGACGTGTCTCGATGCGTTCCACCATATCGTGATGCTCCTCAGCCGTCATCGCATAAATAATGTCGATGCAAGCCTGATCGATGGCAAGGATGTCTGTCGAGGAGAGGATACCTACGTCAGGAGTCACTACAGGCTCTGCCGCCAAACCCTCACAGTCGCACGATACTGACATGTTACGCATCACATTAACGTAAGTAACATGTTCGCCAAAATAATCGATAGTGGCTTTGGTAGATTCAGTCATGCGCTCCATGAACTCCTCTTCCTTGATGTCCCATTGGTCATCCTGATTGGGTGTCGTATGAATCCATGCCTTACCGATGCGTCCATCAGCACAACCTATGCCGATGTTCTTGTTCGAACCGCCAAAACCGCCGTTCGTATGTCCCTTGAAATGGGTCAACGTCACCATAGCGTCATAATTCGTCAGATGTGAGCCGACTGCCATCTTCTTGAACCACTTGCCACCAATGACAGGTAATGTAGTGGTACCTTGCTCATCCATTATGTCAACTGGGCAGAACGTCCAGCCATTCACTTCCAGCGTCTTGCGGTGTTGTTCTGTGGTGTAGCGGTCGCCTTCGTAATACGTATTTGTCTCGATAATGCTGGCTTTCGGCAGGTCTTTCGCCATCAATGCTTTCATCCATTCGCGCGGAATGATGTTGGGACCATTCTGTTCACCTGTATGCAACTTCACACCCACATGCCCACATATTTTCTCATTTACCTGCTCATAGGCTTTAATAAGTCCCTCAGCAGAAAGGTTACGTGTGAAATATACGACAGACTCATTGCCTGTCCTTTCTTCGTAAGGCACAAATTTGTTGCCATCTGTGCTGGGAATTGGATTAATGTTCATTTGTACCATATTTTTGTTTGAATTGTTGCCTGAAATGACTGTTTATAAAACTTCCATCATTATTATTAAATACTTAGATAATCTTCCCTCTTATTTTTTCGAACATCCAGCAGTCTAGCTCATGGCCATTTATTACGCCAACAGCTTGAAGATAAGAGTATATCAGTATGGAGCCAAGAAATCTGAAACCTCGTTTCTTCAAATCCTTTGCGATGACATCAGAGAGCTCGTTCCTCGTCAGCAACTCGCCATCCAGATGAAGCTGATAAATATGGGTTTGACCCTCAGAGAAATGCCACAGATAATTGTCAAAGCTGCCAAACTCTTGCTGAATCCTGATGAATTTACTGGCGTTGATGATAATGGCTTCAATCTTCCTTCGAGACTTGATCATCCCTGGGTATGCCATAATCCTGTTCACGTCATCTTCGGTAAACAAAGCCACCTTCTCATAGTCGAAGTCGGCAAAGCATGCCCTGAAAATGTCACGCTTACGAAGCATCAATATCCAACTTAGACCAGCAGACAAGGATTCCAGCATCAGATACTCATATAACATTCTGTCTGAATGACAAGGAATGCCCCACTCCGTATCGTGATACTTCTCCAGAAGTCCACCATCCTGACACCATTCGCATTTCTTCATAGAACCTTTCAACTGATAGCTTCAATAATCATCGAATTCTATTTATTCTTTCTCTTCTCTTTTACAGTTTGTTCTGTGTTTGCAAAGATAGTGTTTTTCTTTGAATTGGAGAACTTCGTTTCTTTCCACACCTTATTTTATTTAATTACCTTATTATTTTTAATCAAAAATTTGGTGCTTTACATGATTATGTCTATTTTTGCAAAATAATTAATGCATTATCATAACAAAAAAAAATTGTTCAACAAAAATATTTGTCAAAAACAAATGAAAAAGAAAGAACTTTACGTTAAGCCAGTGGCTAAAAAGATGACACTGGAAGTTAGCAGCCTTATCCTGGTAGGCTCAACCTGGACCAACGACAATTTCTCAAAAAAGGAAAGTTTCGAGGACGAGGACGAGGAGCAATGGTAACCTTACGGGAACACTATTCGAGTTTTAATATCAGAAATTATTAACAAGAAACAAAAAAGAATATGAAAAAGTATATCTACGCGTTTATTGCAACCATTTGCCTGCCCCTTTGCGCTCAGGCTCAGTTGTTGGAACTAACATCAGACAACTTCCCTGATGACAAATTCCTCGCCTTTGTTTCCACCTTCGATACAGATGGCGAAGAAGGTCTTTCTGAAGCTGAAATCTTGGCCGTTACGTCAATGGATTGTTCTAATCTTAAAATAGCAGATCTTACAGGTATTGAGTATTTCTCAAATCTCGAGACCCTCGATTGTTCCAACAATAAATTGACCTCCCTTGAAGTGACACCCCTTGAGAAGTTGGTAAAACTAAATTGTCATCATAACAAGAACCTCGCAAGTCTTACTGTGGGCAATTACTTTCTTGAAGAACTCTATGCCAATAATTGCAATCTAACTTCAGCTGATTTGTCAAATTGCCCAGCATTGAAGAAAATCCGTCTCTATCGCAATCCAAATCTTGCTTCTGCCTACTTTGGTGAGATTTCAGAGGTTGTGACACTGGAAATCTTTGAGTGTAGCCTTACCTCACTTGACATCACCAAAATGGAGAAACTGGATTGGGTCTCAGCAGGAACTAATCAACTTAAAGAATTGGATCTCTCTGGCAACCCTGTGCTGACAAATGTTACTTGCGAAGAGAACCAAATCTCAGAGCTTGATTTCTCCAAAAACCCCGATCTTGAGACCGTGAGATTTGAGAATAACACAATCTCCGAGATTGACGTTACTATACTTCCCAATCTTGAGTTGCTATGGTGTGGCGACAATCTATTGAAGGAACTTGATCTTTCTAAAAATACAAAACTATATTCGCTGCGTTGTGAGAATAATGAGATTTCAAAGCTCGATGTAACCAACAGTCCCGACTTGCTTTATATCCAGTGCGAAAACAATCATCTCACAACTCTCGATTTGTCAAAGAACACCAAACTTGCTTTTGTTCACTCTCCTGGCCACAGTAAATTTTATGATATCAGCCCTCAGACAGCCGTTATCGATGCTATCGTTGTTGGCGACAATAGAGAGAAGGTGGCTCTGCCTCTTATTCCCTCTTCAGAGTCGTCAGAGGTTAAGGCTTCCCAGTTCTCAAATCTGAAAGTTGACAAAAAGAGTCTTGATGCAAGTCTTGTAGAAGCCAACCTTGTTGTGGCCGATGACCCGAAGGCTGACGTCGATCTCTACGGCAAGACAGCCAGCTATGACTATCTGGTTCCTTGCGGCACAGAAGGTGCTACCGCTGACCAAACTAAAATGAATGTCACCATCACTACATATCCTTATGTGATGTATGTGAATCCTAACAGTAAGGATGATAAAGACCCATTCTATTCTGGTACTCTGATTGTCGACTACGATGCTGAGGTTCCCGAAGGTGCCGAGGCTTACATCGCCACTGATATCCAAGTCACTCTCGAAGAGATGTACTATGATGGTATGAAAAGGACCTTCGACCAGCTTCAAATGACCAAGGTGGGTGATGCTGGTGATGTCATCCCCGCCAACACTCCGATCTACGTGAAGGCTGCCACTGAGAATGGTCTCTTTGCTTTCGGCCGCAACATTGAAGAGAAAGAAGTGGTGACCATTCCCGAGGGCAACATTCTGCAGGGTACTCTCACCGATCTGGATGTAGATTACCAGTCAGTGCTCACCCTTGGTCGCGAGCAAGGAAAGGGCACAGGTATGGTTGGCTTCTGGCGCTATCGTGGCCAGCAGGTTGCCGCACACCGCGCATACATCCCCGCCTCCGTACTTACCAGTACTGAGAGCAGTGGTGACGTGAAGGGACTCGTACTCAACTTCAACAACGATGCTACAGGCATCCGTCAGATTGAGAGCAACGAGGAGAGCGGTGCATGGTACAACCTGCAGGGTATGCAGATGGCAGCACCCGTACAGAAGGGAATCTACATCCAGAATGGAAAGAAGTTTATCGTCAGATAACACTCTAAGTCTTTCTCATTAGAACATTTGTTAAAGTTAGGGGATGTGTCAAGGCACATCCTCCTTTTTTTGCATCCAAACCGCGCAATCCCCGTCTTAGCTTGTCAATCAAGACCATAAAAACCCTTTTTTAACAACAAATTCAAGCGCCCAAGCGCACTTTTATGATTTTTTAACAGTAAATCAAGCCTTTTTTTGAATGTAAAGAAACACATTTGGCAAAATCTGCGTAAATTTGTGCCCAGATAATGAGTTTTACACAGAAAGAAAAAACGTTAAATATAAATTTATTTAAAAACAAATGAAAAAGAAAGAACTTTACATCAAGCCAGTGGCTAAAAAGATGACACTGGAAGTTAGCAGCCTTATCCTGGTAGGCTCAACCTGGACCAACGACAACTTCTCAAAGAAGGAAACTTTCGAGGACGAGGACGAGGAGCAATGGTAACCTTATGGGAACAACTATTCGAGTTTAAAATCAGAAATTATTAACAAGAAACAGAAAAGAATATGAAAAAATATATCTACGCTTTTATCGCAACCGTTTGCCTGCCTTTCTCTACACAGGCTCAGGTAGCAATCAATGAAACAAATTTCCCCGATGATAATTTCCGCGCTGTCGTTGCTGAATATTTTGACAAAGCGGATGAGACTGGAGCTAAAGATGGTGTTTTGTCTGCAGAGGAAATTGCCACAGCTTCCAATGGATATCAATCAGGGAGGCTAATGCCCAATTGGATAGTTCTAGAAAACAAAGGGATAAGCAACTTGAAAGGAATAGAGTATTTTACTGCTACAACATATCTTCAACTATACAAAAACAAATTAACCTCCCTTGATGTTTCAGCTCTAACGAACCTTGAACAACTTTGGGTGGGGTCTTCCAGCTCAGAAACAAACAAGATGACCACTCTAGATATTTCAAATAATACCAAATTAAAATCTTTTAGATGCGTTGGCTTAGGTCTCACTGAATTGGACGTTTCGAACAACCTTTCATTAGAAACATTACTTTGCAACAACAACAAATTGACGACTATTGATGTAGCTGCAAATACAAATCTCTCAGAATTTAATTGTAGCGACAATGACATTAAAACTTTGAATGTTAAAAATAACAAGAAACTTAAAAGCTTAAAATGTGATCATTGTGGCCTCTCGGAACTTGATGTAACCGAAAACACGGGTTTGCAAACACTTTATTGTGAGGGTGCAATTAGCAAGAAGGACATTGACAATTATCTGACTGAACTTAATGTAAGCAATAATACGAATCTTACCTCTCTTAGATGTGGCTATAACGATATTACAGAGATTGATGTTTCTATGCTGACAAAACTTAAGGAATTTGTCTGCCGCAGCAATCAACTGACACAACTGAATGTTTCAAACAACACGGCTCTTACGAACCTGAACTGTAACAGCAACCACCTTACTACTCTCGACCTTTCAAAGTGTACCAAATTGACTACCATAGATGTTGATGGCCAGAAAGTTGAGTGTGATGCCTTCGTCCTTGATAAGGAGAAGATTGCTATCGAGGTAACTCCATCATTCAACGAGAATGACTTCACCACCGACATGTTCACAAATCTCAGCAATGGAGAGGAGAACACCTTCAACTTCACAGATGGTGAGCAAGAGTATATTTATGATGCGGAAACTCAAAAGCACTATCTCGTGATTGCCAAGCCAACCGTAGAAAAAGACATCGACCTCAGGAATCAAGTTGTTAAGTATGAGTTCGACGTACAGAACCCTAAAGACGAGACTGCCACCATGCGTGTTACCGTTACCATCCCCTATCCTTATATAATGTATATCAATCCTCTTACAGAGACTACCATTAAGGAAGTAGGTGACGCCAATGTGGGTGGTATAGCAGAGAGTGAGACCTTCTACTCTGGCACCATTTTCCTCGACTACACCTCCTTCGTTCCTGAGGATGCTGGATGCTATGCTGCAGAGAGTATAAGAGAAGACAGCCAAGATGACATGTTGCACGAGGGCACCCTCTCCACATTCAAGCAGCTCAACATGATTGAAGTCTCTGGACAAATGGATAACCTCCTTCCCGAGAATTGTGCTGCCTACGTAAAGGCAACTGAGTCTGGATACTATCCTTTCAGCCGTATTCCAAAAGATTACTACGTTAATGGTAGTGATTTAGAAAACGCTCAAAGAATCTACGACAAGGAAAACAACCTCCTGCAGGGTACTCTTGAGGATCTGCCTGTAGAGTACCAGACGGTGCTCACCCTCGGTCGCGAGCAGGGAATTGGAGACGGTGGAACAGGTGTAGTTGGCTTCTGGCGTTATCGTGGCGAGACGGTTGCCGCACACCGTGCATACATCGATGCTTCTGTACTTACTGGTACTGAGAGCAGCGGTGACGTGAAGGGACTCGTTCTCAACTTTAACAACGATGCTACCGGCATCCGTCAGATCGAGAGCAACGAGAAGAGCGGCGCATGGTACAACCTCCAGGGCATGCAGATAGCTTCACCCGTACAGAAGGGTATCTACATTCAGAATGGAAAGAAGATTATCGTGAGATAAGAAGTTTGATATATTTCATGTTAAGTATGCGAGTGGGAGATGCGATATCTTCCACTCGTTTTTTTTTCGGTTTTTCTTGGTTGTGCTGCAAAGCCAAGGGTTATTATAGTTTTGATTGAATACCCCCTTTCCACTTACCTGATAAGAAACTCTTGACTCCAGATCCTTGACCCTCTGAGAGACGGGAAAAAAGACGACGTGTTGTCTTTGCAATTTCGACGTGTCGTGTTTGAGGTTTTGACGTGTCGTGTTTCCCCTTTCGACACGTCGATAAAAAACAACACAATTGACATCAAAAAAATAATCATGGGAAGGCGAACCTTTCCAGAAAAAATGCGTATCTTTGCATCAAAGAAGAAAACAAAAAAACACGAACAAAAACATGCATCCATGAAACGATTGACTCTTTTCCTTTTGGTACTGACGGCTCTGACAAGCGTCAACTATGCCGCACAACGGGCAGACTACCGCATCATCCCACTTCCCAAGAGCGTGGAAGCCGATACGACCCACGTGTTCCTTCTGAAAGACAATATGGCTATCAGCTATGATGCCACGAAACCTGACATGGCACGCATTGCACAATATCTGGCTGTCTGGACACTGGAGACTACTGGCCTGCGTCTCTCCCTCACCCCAAATAACAAGAATGCTGCCATTCGCTTGACATTGATAGCTGCGAAAAAGAATGGGAAACCAACAAAAAAGTCTAAGAAGACAACAGCTTCCTCAAACATCGGACAACCGTTGGAAGACTATACCCTAACGGTTGGTCAAAGCGGTATCCTTCTGCAAGCCAACGAACCTGTTGGGCTTTTCCGTGCCGCTCAAACCCTTCGCAAGAGTCTGCCCGTACAGGCCGTCACCCCATCTCAACCGTCCGATCCTGTCGAGCTACCTTATGTGCGGATTACCGACTCCCCACGCTTCAGCTATCGAGGCGTGCTGCTGGATTGCTCCCGTCATTTCTTCTCTGTAGACTTCATCAAGCAGTACCTCGATGTCATGGCGCTGCATGGCAGCAACCAATTCCATTGGCATATCACCGACGACCAGGGCTGGCGCTTCGAAGTAAAGGCGTATCCGAAACTGGCTTGGGAAGGCAGCGTGCGTGAGCAAACGGTAATCGGTCCTGGAAACTCAGGTATCTATGACGGTCAGCCCCACGGAGGCTATTATACTCAAGAGGATTGTCGCGAAATCGTGCGCTATGCAGCCGAGCGATACATCAATGTCATCCCTGAGATCGATCTGCCTGGCCACATGATGGGAGCCTTGCATGTCTTCCCCAATCTCGGATGCAAGGGCGGCCCCTACCCTGTGATGACCCGTTGGGGCGTTTGTCGCGACGTGCTCTGTGGCGGCAACCCTGAAACACTCGTATTCCTCAAAAAAGTGTTGGGCGAATTATGCGACGTGTTCCCCTCGAAGTTCATTCACATCGGTGGCGACGAATGTCCGAAAGACCGCTGGCGTGAGTGCCCGAAGTGTCAGGCAAAGATTCAGGAGTTGGGCCTTAAAGCTACGGAAAAGCATAGTGCAGAGGATCAGTTGCAGACCTACATCAACCGTGAAGTGGAACATTTCCTCAACGAACGCGGACGTGATCTCATCGGTTGGGACGAGATTCTGGCAGGTGGACTGACAGAGGGTTCCATCGTGATGAGTTGGCGTGGCACGAAGGGAGGCATAGAGGCTGCCAAGCAACATCATCGTGTCATCATGTCACCCAACGTCTTTGCCTATATCGATCATCCACAGTTGAAGGATGTGGCCAAACAGCCTCGCACCACAGGAAGCTACATTGTCTCATGCAGCAAGATGTATTCGTTTGAACCTGTGATTCCTGAGGAACTGACGGATGCGGAACGGGACTATATCCTGGGCGTGCAAACCAACCTTTGGACGGAACACGTCGCCTACCCAGAGCATGCCTTCTACCAGCTGCTGCCCCGTCTAGGAGCCATGAGTGAGGTACAATGGTGCAGTCCCGCTCAGAAAGATTTCGAGGACTTCCGCACACGTTTGCCGCGCTTGACGAAACTCTATGACCGTATTGGCGTCAAGTACTGTCACGAGGTAGAGTGACGTGACTCATTTCTTTCCGAACTGCTTCAGCAAACGTTTCAGTTCTTTTTCGGCAGCCTTGGGCCCCTCAGCTTTCAGGGTACGAGTATACTGACGAGAAATGGAATCCACCCGAGCTTCTTCCTCAGGGGATGCATAGGCATAGCGGAAACCAGGCTGTTCATTCCAGTGGCCACGGGTAAAATCGGGCACGCGAACAGGAGCATTGTCGTTGTCCATCGAAAGAGCGCCCAACTCGGCAAGGCAACACCACTCTGCCAAATCATAAACATCAATGTCGAGAGGCAGGCCATGCTGCAGGCAATACACCAATCTCAGTTCCATGATGAAATCCATGCCGCCATGTCCTCCCACTTGACGTGCACGTTCACCATACTTTAAGGCAATGGGGGACTGGTATTTCTGCACCAATGCATCAAAGTCCTCCTTTGATAGGAATTCATGTCCTGAAAGCTTATCGGAGGTGATGTTATCAACACCCGAAGACTTCAACTGATTGCTGCTGAGTGCATATCCTTCGACAGGATACTTGTTGGCAAAGCCCTTGGTACCCGTGAGCTGGTAGCGACGGTTGTAAGGCTGAGGATTCATCACATCATGCTGAATCTCGATGACCTTTCCTTGTACGGTGCGGATGAGCGTGGTAGTGTGGTCGCCATTACGATACGGCGCATCCAGATTGTCCAGATCTTGAGGATATTCCTTAACAGCCACAGGCCCTGTCGCAGGTTTTGTATCCATCGCCACCAACGTCTTGAAACGGTCGCCCCGATGGATGTTGAGCAATTGAGCAACAGGTCCAAGACCATGGGTGGGATAAATGTCCCCACGATGCTCCTTGTTGTAGCGCAGACGCCAATTGTGCCAATAGTTGGTCCAATTCCATAGGCTGTGCAGGTAGGCTCCTTCCACATGAAGAATCTCACCGAAAACACCGTGCTGTGCCATGTTGAGTGTGTTCATCTCGAAAAAGTCATAGCAGCAGTTCTCCAGTATCATGCAATGGAGGCGTTTCTGTTCGGCCAAGTCTATCAAATCCCAACAATCCTGTACGGTCAATGCCGCAGGAACCTCCACAACGGCATGCTTGCCATGCTCCAATGCATATTTCGCTATGGGAACATGATGCTCCCAATCAGTGGCAATATAAACAAGGTTGATGTCCTCGCGCTCGCAAAGTTCACGATAACCATACTCGCCGGAATAGATGTCGGCCTCAGGCAATCCGGCATTCGTCAGGAATTTCTGACATCTCTCGGCACGATCCCTTTCATAATCGCAAAGGGCAACGATACGCACCCCGTTCATGTGAGTCCATCGTTCTACGGCATAGGGACCACGACTGCCCAAGCCCACGAAAGCCACCCTGACGATAGGTAATGCAGGAGTTGCCAGATTCAAGGCAGATTCCTGACCAGCAGGACGCTGAGGCGTATCCATAACAATGGTTCCCTTCTCCCAGTTCCATCGAAGTTGGGCACGGCCAGGCATAGCAATCAGAAGACAGAAAGAAAGAAATGCGGATAAAAATGATATCTTTTTCATATTTTTAAAGATTAAAGTTTACAGGTTATAGTTCTTGAATTCTGTGTGGCAAAGTTACGAAAAAACGAGTGAAATGCAAAAGGAAAACTGGTTTTTATTTTCAATTCCGAGTGCCAGTAAGTTCGCGACTCTGTCGCAAAGTTATGAAAAAAATACATTTTTTCCAAGATGCAGTAACTTAGATTAACTTGCAAAACTCCCGTGTCATGCGTGTTGAAGAAAACCAGCAAAACCCTTTTCTCTGGTTGAGACTCTGTCTCTGAAGGCATGCCTGCATCCTTTGCCTCATGAGCTAGCTCACAGTCAAAGCCTGCATTCACACCCTCAGTCCCTGTGGGACAACAACCAGAGAAAAGAAAAACCTCGCTTCGCAAAAAAACGAATCGACGATGACAATGACGTTAACGACGGCTGTGGCCAAGGATCTGGAGTCAAGGGTCTGAATCGAAGATGTCATTGACGCAGAATCATTATGGACTCAAAAAAAAACTACACTCCACACCGAGCACCCATAACACACTAATTATCAATAGGATACATGGGTGTAGAGTCTCTCGATACTCTACACCCATGTATATTACTGACCCTCAATGGATTACATGGAACAGGTGTAGAGTGTAGGGCATTTTTGAGCCCAAAGTGCGATGGTTTTTCATTCATTCTGATTGAACCCCAAAGGGGTGATGATGGGGTTGCAGGCTTTGTCCGGGTGCTTGCACACAGGGGAAAGCCCGCAAACACATCGTCTCAAGACGCAGTCGTAATCAGAATGAAAGGGTATTCTCGGTTTTGGTTAATTCTTCTGCGTCTTCAACTAATTTGAAGAAGAACCAAGAAAACCAACAAAACCACCTCTTGAAAGTCCTGGCACTCTGGTGCCCTGTTCTGCCATCGTCCTGAATCTGGTTGGAAGCCAGCTTCCTCCATCTTCCAGCCAATACCATAACCTATCGCAGGGATATCTGGACTTTCAAGAGAAAAAACCCCGCTTCGCTGAAAAACCGATTCAGCCAGTCAAGGGGCAAGAGTTAAAGGGATGGGAGTCAAACGTTTTTTCTTGGTTTTTCTTGGTTGTGCTGCAAAGCCGAAAGGCAGTTCTGAGGTATTGGGTCAAGGGCTGTCAAGCTTGCTTGGACAGAACTTGAGACGATGACTTGGGACAGATGCTCGTAGAGCATGCAGCACAACCAAGGGTTTTTATGGTTTTGGTTGAAAGGCTAATATAAAATCATAACATTTTTTTCATTATTTTCAATCATTTGCCCGTGCGTTAATGAAGACAGACCAACTTTTCGAGAAAATAATTGCACATATCAAGGGAAATTAAGAAATTTGCATGTTTTATGTGCAGAAATGTACCAGAGAACACAGTGAATAAGGAAATCTTCAAGACTCTAAGAACATGCAAAAAAAATACTATACGGGACTTTTCAGGATGCTGACAGCAGTCATGGCTTTTTGTAGCCTTACTACTGTCTGGGCTGTGACAGAAGTCCATGTGGAAAAGGCAGGAACGCTCTCTTCGTTACTGACGACCACTGACAGCGAACTGAAGCTGACAGGTTCCATCAATGGTACTGATGTCAAATATCTCCGACAATTGATAAACGATGGAACTGTAACAATCCTTGATATCTCGGGAGTGAAAATCGTGAGCGGCGGCGTAGCATACGTTGAGAGCCTCAAGACGACAGCAGATGTCATCGGTGAGGATATGTTCAGGGACTGTAAGAAGTTGCGTTCCATTGTATTGCCTACCTCGATCAGTTCCATCGCCCGCAGGGCTTTCATGAATACAGGTCTGCGAAGGGCAGAGATCCCCAACAATGTACAGCGACTGGGCTATGGTGCATTTTCCGATTGCACCATGCTGGCTACAGTAGTCATTGGCAAAAAGATGGCACACATAGAACAGGGAACTTTCTACAACTCGGCAGTAAAGACGGTTTTGGTGAAACCGTTGTCACCACCAACCTTAGATGCCTATATCTTCACCTCGAAACCTACCATCCGTGTCTATTCCGATGTGCTTGCTGACTATAAGGAATCAGCATGGGCACAATATGGTACGCTGGTGGGACGACTGGAAGACAACTATCCGATGGAGAGCGATGGAAGCGACGATGTAAACAATCTACGCGACACCTACTTCGAAGATGCTGCCTGCACAGAGCTGAAGGCTGCCTATCAGGCCATGAGCGATGAGGAGCTAACTGCTGCCATGAAGGAAGGAGGAATGCCTGACTTCATGATTACCATTGCCTTGAAACTGAAGAACCAACAGTGGGACACCTATGAGAAGGATTTCCGTATCCACAGCTATCATGCCTACAGCGATGCCAAGTACTGGAACGATCTGCTCAAGAGCAGCGGTGGTTCCTATATGGGCAACCCTACGGGTATTTACACGAAAAGCAACGAGCCGATCTACGTGTTTGTGGATGAGGACGTTCCCAACGATGCCACGCTTTACATGGCAGGCTGTACAGGAAACGATATCCTTTCGGATGGCAAGTCTGGCAAGAAGTTATCGAAAGGCCTCAACATCATGGATGGACAAAAGGATGCACTTTACTATATCCTCTATACAGCCGACACAAGGTCGAAGACGAAGACATTGGATCAGTGGCCTGCCATCAAGATCCACATCGAGGGTGGTACTGTAAACGGCTACTACGACGTGGCACATCATAGCGACAAGGAATATGCGGCTCTCTTGAAACGTGCCACCCATGAATGCTTTACCGTCAAGGGGGGCCAGTCACTCTTCAACTTCAAGACTGCCACCTATAAAAAGATATGGCCTTCCAGCATCGACAAAAGCATCTGTTGGTTCGACAGTCTGACAGTGTGGGAGAAGGAACTCATGGGCTTCTGCGAGTCCGTTGCTACGGGACAACGTGCCGGAGCACCTTTCTGCCTGACAGGCGGCGAAGCCATCTTCCCTCTCTATTACAACAATCCAAACTTCGCCATTCAAGGCATAGAGGCTGATGCGGGATGGGCCAACTCGTCATGGTACCGCACCTCATACAACTCGGAAGGATGCATCTCGTCCGCCTTCAACGTTACACGCGCTGATCTTGACGACTGGTGTGCTGCCCATGAATGTGGACACAACAATCAGGGAGTCATCAGTTTAGAGGGCGGTACAGAAGTGTCGAACAACCTATTCTCGAATGTCATTCGTTACTTAGATGGACTGGTTACCTCAGATGGAGCATCGCTCTCTGTCGTGATGCAGGAGTACGCCCGACATGAACCCTTCTTTACACGCAGTTTGGATAGCCAGATGCGCATGTACTACCAACTTTACCTCTATTATCATCAGGCACAAAAGAACACCTCGTTCTATCCTGAACTCTTCCGTGAACTGCGTCGCGATCCATTAGGTTCACGATACAACAATTCATACGAGACCAGTCTAAAGTTCGTCCGCAAGGTATGTGAGGTGGCACAGGAAGACCTGACAGACTTCTTTACCGCATGGGGCTTCTTCGAGCCTTTCAGCAACCTGACGATAAATGACTACGGCGCTCACACCATGACAGTACGCCAGTCCGATATTGACCGCACGCTGAAAGAAATCGCCAAATATCCCAAGAAGAACCGCACTATCCTATTTATAGAAGACCGCGTGGACTACGTGCCAACCACTGATTTCCTGACCACCGCTGGCAACAAACGGCGCAACTCGGAAAGAGTTGGACAATGCGGCGACCTTGGACAGTTCACCTCTTATATGGCAGACGTTATTGAACCCTCGAACTATACCTACCTGCAAGCCGACACGATGTATGCCATGTCTGGTACGGGCGGCGTGGGCTTCTTGGTGCTTGATGCTGAGGGGAAGATGCTTACCGCCTCTAATGCCTTGTGCTTCAGCATCCCCAGCAGTGTGGGCGACAACTTCTCCATCTACTCGATCGATGCCGACGGCACGCTGCACGAAACCACTAAGTCCGGCAGCGGCGCTGAGGTGGTATGGCTCCAGACACCTGGCACGCTGTCAGATTCTCTCTCTGCTCAGGTCATCAAGGCAAGAGTGGGAGGACGCATCAACGGTACTGACATCAAGTATTTGCGCCAGCTTACCAACGATGGCAACCTACTTGCACTTGACCTGACGGAAGCCAGGGTTGCATCAGGCGGTCTTCCCTATTATGAGTCCTACCGCACGACAGCCAACACGCTGTGCCGCTATGCCTTCTATAAGTGTGCCAACCTTATCAGCATCTATCTGCCCCAGACAATCACTGCGATAGAAGACCATGCCTTTACCCAATCGGGATTGCGCGAGTTGTACATCCCTGAGAGAGTCACTTCGATAGGCGTTGAATCCTTTGGTGACTGCAAGCAACTGACGAAGGTGGTTATCGGTTCAAAGGTCAGGAGCATATCGCAAGGCGTCTTCTACAATTCAGGCGTACGCGATGTGTATGTCATGCCGAAGACCCCACCTGCCCTTGGTCCCTACATCTTCACCAGCAAGCCTACCATTCATGTTTATGCAAGCTCACTCGAAAGCTACAAGGCTTCTGAATGGGCAGGTTACGGCACGATAGTGGGCGACCTCGATGATTACGAAGACATAACTCCCGTTGAGTTACCTCACTACGGCCAGCAAATGGTAAATGATCAATCGTCAAATGATAAATGCTACGATTTACTGGGACGTGAAGTCTACCGTCTGCAACCTGGACGAATCTATATCAAGAACGGGAAACGATTTATTCAACGGTAACCAACGTTGACGATAACGGTAACAATGACAATAAAAAAACATATAAAGATAAAATGAAGAACAATAGCTTTATGAGATTATTCAGAGTACTGACAGCAGTCATTGCTTTAGGCAGTTTTACTAACGTGTGGGCAGAGACCGTAGTCCATGTCGAGAAGGCAGGAACGCTCTCTTCGTTACTGGCAACCACAGAAACGGAAGTAAAGGTGACAGGTTCCATCAATGGCACCGATGTAAAATATCTTCGTCAGATGACCAACGAAGGGAAAATGGTTTCGCTGGATTTGTCGGAAGTGAAGATTATCAGCGGCGGTGTGGCCTACTACGAGAGCTACAAGACCGAGAATGACGTCATCGGCACCTGTATGTTCACGGAGTGTTCGAAACTGCGTACCATCGTACTGCCCAATTCCATAAACGCCATCGGCAGCAATGCCTTCTCGCGTTCAGGAATCCGTAAGGTGGACATCCCCAACAGCGTGTCCAGATTGGGAGGTGATGCCTTTGCCTACTGCGACTATCTGAGTACAGTTGTCATCGGCAGCAGGGTATCCAAACTGGATCAGGGTGTCTTCTACAGTTCACCTGTGAAGAATGCCTACGTCAAGCCTATTACCCCCCCTGATACGCCTGCCTATCTTTTTTCATCGAGACCCCTTATCCGTGTCTATACGGATGTCGTGAGCGACTACAAGCAATCCAGTTGGACACAGTATGGTACCATCATGGGTAACCTGGAGAGCTATTATCCAAAGGAGGACGATGGCAGTATTACGGTGAATAATCTGCGCGACACGTACTTCGAGGATGCTGCCTGCACGGAACTGAAGGCTGCCTATCAAGCCATGAGTGACGAAGAACTGACAGCCGCCATGACAGAAGGCGGAATGCCAGACTTCATGATTGCCATCGCCATAAAGCTGAAGAACGAGGACTGGAAGAAATTCGAGAAGGACTTCCGTATCCATAGCTATAATGCCTACAGCGATGCCACCTACTGGAACAACCAGATGAAGAGCACGGGCGGTTCCTATATGGGCAACCCCACAGGTATCTACACGAAGAACTACGACCCGCTCTATGTCTTTGTGGACACAGACGTGCCCGAGGATGCCACCCTGTATATCGCAGGCTGTGCTGGCAACGACCTCGTGACGAATGCCAAGACAGGCAAGAAACTCTCAAAGGGTCTGAACATCGTGGATGGTCAGAAGGATGCCCTCTTCTATATCGTCTATACGGCAGACACTAAGTCGAAGACAAAGAAACTCAGCGAATGGCCTGACATAAAGATTCATATCGAAGGAGGCGTGGTAAACGGTTACTACGATGTGGCACGTCATAGCGATGCCGACTATAAGGCACTGCTCAAGGCTGCTACCCACGAGCGGTTCACCGTCAAGGGAGGAGAGGCACTCTTCCATTTCAAGACCACAACATTCAAAAAGGTATGGCCCTCCACCATCGACAAGAGTATCTGCTGGTTCGACAGCCTGACAGTATGGGAGAAAGAGCTCATGGGGTTCTGCGAGTCAGTCGCCACAGGGCAACGTGCCAAGTCACTCTCTTGTCTGACAGGCGGTGAAGCCATCTTCCCCATCTACTACAACAACCCCAACTTCGCCATTGAAGGAGAGGAATCAGATGCGGGATACGCCAACTCTACGCCCTACAGAACGTCCTACAATTCAGTAGAGTGCATCTCGAACTCCTTCAACGTCAGCCGAGCAGACCTCGACGAGTGGTGCTCAGCACACGAATGCGGGCACAACAATCAGAGCACCATCAGCTTAGAGGGTGGAACAGAGGTGTCGAACAATCTCTTCTCAAACTACATTCGCTATCTCACTGGTATCGCCACGTCCGTTGGTTCACCCATTTCTACGGCCATGGACGATTATGCCAGACACGTCCCCTACTTCACCAGATCTGTAAATTGCCAGCTGCGCATGTACTACCAGCTATACCTCTACTACCATCTGGCACAAAACAACACCTCGTTCTATCCAGAACTCTTCAAGGAACTGCGCCGTGACCCGTTAGGCACACGATACAGTAATTCCTACGAGACCAGCCTGAAGTTCGTCCGCAAGGTATGCGAGGTGGCACAGGAAGACCTGACCGAATTCTTCACCGCATGGGGATTCTTCGAGCCTTTCAACAACCTCAAGATCGAAGACTACGGCTCACACACCATGACGGTACGTCAGGCCGATATCAACCGCACCTTGGCAGCGATATCGAAGTATCCCAAGAAGAACCGCACCATTCTCTTTATTGAGGACCGCGCAAAGTATGTGCTGACCAACAACCTCTTGACAACAGCTGGAAAGAAGCGGCGCGATTCTGATCTGGTGGGGCAATGCGGCGAGTTGGGACAGTTTACCGATTACCTCCCTGGAGCATGCGAGCCATCCAACTATACATACCTGCAATCCGACTCCCTCTATGCCCTGTCTGGAACGGGCGGCGTGGGATTCCTTGTTCTCGACAGCAACGAGAAGCTGCTCTATGCCTCCAATTCTCTGAACTTCTGCATCCCCACCAGTGTGGGAAATGACTTCACCATCTATTCCGTGGATGTAGATGGAACCCTGCACGAGGTGACCAAGGCAGGAGAAGGCACCGAAAGCGCTACAGTCAGCAAGGCAGGCACGCTCGCCAGCGCCATATCAGCCCAAGTCATCAAAGCCATTCTTGGCGGCAGCATCAATGGTACGGATATCAAGCTTATGCGTAAGCTCATCAACGAAGGGAACCTGGCATCGATTGATCTCTTCAATGCCAGGGTGGTAGCTGGTGGCCAGGCATATTACGAGAGCTACACAAGCACCCTCAACACGATAGGCAAGTTCGCATTCTACAACTGCAAGAAACTCATCTCCATCATCCTGCCTCAGAAAATCACCAGGATAGACTCGAATGCCTTTGCCAATTCTGGCCTGAAGGAAATCTACATTCCAGAGACGGTGACCTCGATAGGTGGCGATGCCTTTGCCTACTGCGAACAGTTGACACGCGTTGTCATCGGCTCCAAGGTCAAGACAATGGAGCAGGGTGTCTTCTACAGCTCACCCGTCAAAGACGCCTACGTCATGGCTCTCACACCCCCAGCCATCAATCTTTATCTCTTCTCCAGCAAGCCCACCATCCACGTCTACGCCAGCGCTCTCTCCGCTTACAAGGCATCGGCCTGGGCAGAGTTCGGCACCATAGTGGGCGATCTGGATAAGTACGAGGACATAACGCCCGTGGTACTGCCTGAGGTTGACCAAGAAATGGTAGATGCTCAATCGGCAAATGATAAGTGGTATGATTTGATGGGACGGGAAGTCACAGCCCTGCAGCCCGGACAGATCTATATCCGGAATGGGAAACGATTTATTCAACGGTAACCAACTTGACGATAACGATAACTAAGGAACGCTTGATTGGCGTTCCTTAGTTTACGAATAATTGCCACGGATTTATGTTCTCTGGTCAACGTCATCGTTATCGTTATCGACATCGTTAAATGTATTAATTGTCAACGTCTTTTCTTCTATTCTGTTCATCAGTTCATACAAGTAAGCTGGACTTTGCACGTACAATTCTCCTTCTTCATCTTGCAGGGCTGGCATAAGCGAAGAATTATAGACACGTTCCATAGCTTGTTCAATGGTACAACTTGTATCTTCAATCACATATCTCACTAATTCACTTAAAGCGTTATCAATCAAATATGTCGCAACTTGATGATATTGGGGCTGGTTCATATTGTCTCAACGTTTTCTTTATGAAGATAATGTAATGCTTTATCCGTTCCAAAGTAGAATTGCTGGTCAAGATACTTGTCCTGAAGAAGTCTGGCTGCCTCATTAGGGGAATAAATTCCTTGATGATAGTTTATCAGTTGCAAAACGACGCCATCATCTGCTATTGGACCTATCACAATGTCATAATTATGAATCGGTTGAGGTTTTTTACGGTCACGATTGGCATCTACGAACAAGAACCATTCTACACAGGCTTTTTCAGGAAACACTTTAATATTCAAGTCAGATTGCAAGACTGCTTCATTCAAGTGATAAGTTATCAGTGTAGGCATACCGCCAAAAAGTCGTGCTTTCTTTTTAGCCATGCGAATTGCTGTAGTTCTATCGGGTGTCAGATAGAAGCCCCTGCCGAAGTCCTTATATCGTAAACCCTTCGTGAGATCTATCTTCTCAATGTCATTATTGGTGCCGTGATAGAGTGTCATGCAAGTGTTCCTCCATTTTGTTGACAAATGACAAGCAGATCGTCTATAGTTTCATCTATTGACTGAAGATGCTCCACATCGTAGAACTCTATCAAGAATGCCAGCCCCTTATGCTCATTCAGATAGCCAAACGCTGCTTGCCTTGTTAAAGCAAACCGTTGTCCAAAAGCTCGTATACATGCAGTCAGGAAAGGAATTTCGTACTTGCTCATATTAATTATTGTCAATGTTATTCTATTTTACTCTGAAGTCATCCATCGATTTCCAACCGCACTTTATCATCGCCTCATACTGCAAAGTTACTCGTTTTCTTCAAACAACCAAAGAAAAGCGTATGAAAGTAGTTGCAAAACATGTGATTTCATGGGATCGGCAACAAATTCCATGCCTTTTTATGAAAAAGAAAACGAATCAGAAGCCCCTTAACCTTGACCCTTGACTCCAAAAAACACCCGCCCGAAGCCTTGATAAGACCTCGAGCGGGCATCATAAACTATTAAACGTATCGGAATTTACCGTTTCTTATTGACGATTCCTGTCTACGTCTTCGATTTCGCTAATACCGTTATCGTCAACGTTATCGTTGGATTCTTATTCGTCCCAATCGTCCCAAACATTACCCTTCACATCCAATTCGGTGGGATCAACTCGAGCATGACTACTGTTGATAGTAACGTTGGGACCAGTTGTGGCTGCAACCATACTCAATGACATCATCTCTGCTGCCATCATTTCCGGTGTTTGATATACCTTTTTCATAATCTTATCTTGTTTTTATTAATTCTATATTTGTTATCGTCAACGTCATCGTTAACGTTGAATCAGCACCTTTTTACCGTTCACGATGTTCACACCCTTCTGAGCCTTCTGCAGGCGCTGGCCAGCCAGGTTGAAAATCTCGGCAGCCTCTTCGACACTAACGGTGCGGACCTCGCGGATACCTGTCTCATCGTTGAAGACGAGGTTCAGAGATTTCACGCTACCCTTTACTGCATCCGCTGGCAACACAGCCTTACCTGCAGGAAGCGTTCCATTTCCCCTTGAGACTTCCACGAATTCCTTTCCAACTAGACCATAATAATTACCACCGCCAGTAATTGCTAGAGGTTTATTTTCAGTACTACCTACAAGCAGGTTATCGCTAAGTGTCTCACCAGAATTAGCTAACGTGATTTTAACATCACTGGATGGATCACCCATTAGCAGCATACCTGTACAACCAGCTACGGCACCCGTAATCTTCTGGAAGTTAATGGTTTCGCCGCTTACGCCCGTTATCTGCCATGCTGTATAGCCTTCAGAATTTGTAAAGTCTATAGCCATATCGCTGGCATAAGTAGCATAGCCAAAACTATTGAGGGAGACAGTCGGCATGCCCGCAGTAATCTCTAAATCGTCAAAATATGCAAATGAATTTCCACTTCCGCCATAGAATTCAAATTTCAGGTAAAGTGTAGAGGAAAAGGATTCCGCAGGAAGAACATATGTATATTTTATCATTGGCTTTACCGACAGTCCACTATATTCTTTTACTAGTTTATACGAATTTTCTTCTCCTGATGTAGAATAAGAGAGCTTTACGTAAGCAGTTGTGAAATCCGTGGCGCCACTTGCACAAGCCCAGTGATTTACCAAGATTTCAGAATAGTTAGCCACATTGAGAGGGCCTAAGGTGAAACTGCCTGTTTGTGTTTTTAGAGAATAAAGACAGGAGCCAGTTTTCGGATACGATGAACTTGATGAACTTTTGTATAATTTGGTGGTTGTTGAAGGTATTTCGTATTCAACATTATCATATACTTCTGCTATTCCACTTTTAACGCTATAGGAATTATTCCATACTATAGAAGAAGTGGATTCTCCAAATGTTTCTGCAAACAGAACCTCTTGCGCCTGTACATGTCCACAGATTACGATAGAAAGAAACGCAGTAAGGGATGCAACTCGCCACGTATACAAATTAAGTAATTTCTGTTTCATTTTCTTTTTGTTTTAGATTAATACTTATTTAGTTTAAAATTATTAACACATTAATAAAACGCGCATATCGCAGGCAAAAATAGTCAATATCCATGAAATGACAAAGGAAAACGGGATTTATTTTGCATTGAAACAAGAAAATGACGATAACGAGCCTCCACGAATCGCACGAATCGCAAGTATCGAGACGAGAGACGAGAGTCAAGAGTCTGGAGTCGAGGGTCTGGGGTCCCGTTGTCAGAGATTAGACAAAAACGGTTTTTCGTCAAATTAGTTGAAAGCACAGAAGAATTAACACTTTCATGAAGAAGACGACAAATCATTTCTCGGTGAAACTGTTTTTTCAGCGAAAGCGGGTTTTTTCCTCTGATGATGTTTCTTGTTGCAAGGCAACAAGCGTTGATGGAAGGGCTGGTACTGAGAGTTCGCTCTCAAGCACAAGGCCATGACAGCAGCGCAAGGCTCGAAGAGCAAAACATTAGAGGGGTTTTAAAGGTTTTGATTGAATAGCTGACACGCAGGGAGTTTCTCAAGGAAAACCCCGCTTCGCTAAAAACAGAATCGATGATGACGATAACGGTAACCAACGATAACAGAATGCAACGATGACTGGGGGAGGAAAAAAGAATGTTGTCAATTAATTTCAGGATTCTTTGGTTTGTTGAGGTAGATAAAATGTTGCTGTTTTTACCTTTTTTAACTAAGGAGTGGATGACGAAGTAAAATAAATCAGTAATTTTGCAAATTAATATGGATTAATGCGTGCTTACGCGCGCGATGAAATAAGTTGATTTGAACGATCTGGTACTCTCTGGTTTCCTCAGCCTGTTCGCCTTGTTTGGCAAGGAAGAGCAAGTTGACGAGACACGGGCAAAAAAGATGCTCGTGAACTACCTGCGTCATCACTATGGCATCCGCAATGTTGACAGCTATCTTGACCTCTACAGCGACATGCGGGGCGTGTATGAGATGACAGACAACCTGGATGCACCAACTACGGTTGCTTCCGTCTGCGAGAACCTGCAAGGCAAGATCCAAGCCCGCGAGGCCTCGATGCTCCTGCTGCGTCTGATGGAATTCTGCGGCATCGAGGGCGAAGAGATTCATCCCATCTTCCGCATCATGGCTGACCGCTTTGGGGTAGACGAAGAGACGCTTGGCGATTTCACCGACTACGTCAAAGGCAAGAGCACTGAGCACGTACTACTGCATGACCTGGAGGACACCAACGGACAACTGAAAACGCTGCTCGACCCAAAGACCGGTCTGCTTGTCTTCACCTACACAGGTACCGACAACGTCCTGCTGAACGATGTGCCCGTACTCTCCGGCACCTATCAGGTGTGGCTGCAGAGCAGTGTCCTGAAGGGCAAGAACGGTCGTCCTGTCTATTACTCCACCATCCTTGATGCCCATCAGCGGCACAATGGGAAAGCGGTGGATGATACGTTGCAAGTGGAGTTCTGCGGACGCGACATCAACTTCCGCTTCCCAGGCAGCAACATAGGCATGCACGACCTGAGCTTCACGCTCCACAGCGGTGAGCTGCTGGCCATCATGGGTGGGTCAGGAACAGGGAAGTCAACCCTGCTCTCCATCCTGAACGGTTCCCTCAAGCCCCAGCAAGGAACCATCACCATCAACGGCCACAGCATTGATGAGCCCAAGGTAAAAGACCTTATCGGTTTCGTCCCCCAAGATGACTTGCTCATCGAGGAGCTTACCGTTTACCAGAATCTCTACTTTACCGCACGCCTCTGCTTCGAGGGAATGAGCGATGAGGAACTGAATCGTCGCGTCATAAAGACACTCAAAGACCTCGGTCTCGATGCTGCCAAGGACTTGAAGGTGGGCTCTGCCATCAACAAATACATCTCTGGGGGCCAGCGCAAGCGCCTGAACATCGCCCTTGAGCTTATCCGTGAACCTGCGGTACTGTTCCTCGACGAACCAACGTCAGGCCTCTCCTCTGCCGACACAGAGAAGGTTATCAACCTGCTGAAGGAGCAAACGCTGAAGGGGAAACTCATCGTGGTGAACATCCACCAACCTTCGAGCGACGTCTATAAACTCTTTGACCGCCTCTGGCTGCTCGACCGTGGTGGCTATCCAGTCTTCGACGGCAATCCCATCGATGCCATCACTTACTTCAAGACGGCTGCCGACTATGCGGACGCTGAGACCAGCGCCTGCCCTACCTGTGGAAACGTGAACCCTGAGATCATCCTTAATATCATCGACGAGAAAGCACTCACAGGCAGTGGCGAGATATCGGATGAGCGCAAAATGAAACCTCAGGAATGGCATGCGCTCTACCTGAAGAACCGCACCACCCTATCCGAACCTGAAGTTGGCGAGGTGCCACCTTCGGATCAACGCCGCCCGAACGTACTGAGGCAGTTCCTCATCTTCCTGCAACGTAATTTCAAGACGAAAGTCACCAACGTGCAGTATCTGCTCATCACCCTTCTGGAAGCACCTCTGCTGGCCGTGATATGCGCGCTCTTGACCCGCTACGCGCCACCTGAAGGATACAGCGTGATGAACAACAAGAACCTGGTGAGCTACTTTTTCATGGCTGTCATCGTTGCCACATTCATCGGCATGAGCGGCAGTGCTGAGGAGATCATCAAAGACCGTGCCCTACTGAAGCGCGAAAAGTTCCTGCGCCTTTCCTACAGCAGCTACATCTGGTCGAAAATCATCTATCTGGCAAGTGTCTCGCTTGTGCAGACCCTTCTCTTTATCCTCATCGGCAACACCATCATGGGGTTGCATGGGCTGACTGGCGTATGGTGGCTGATCCTGTTCGTGACGGCCCTGCTGTCCAATCTTATTGGACTACTGCTCTCACAATGTCTCAGCTCTGTGGTTGCCATCTACATCAGCATTCCGCTTCTGCTCATCCCACAAATCCTGCTGTGCGGACTGGTGGTCAGTTTCTCTGACCTGACACCCAAGAGCACGACGGGAAATGTGCCCCTCATCGGAGATGTCATCCCATCACGATGGGCATACGAGGCACTGGCTGTAACCTCATTCACCGACAATGCCTACGAGCAACCGCTTTTCTCTATCGACAAGGAGAAACACGAGAATCAATGGTATCTGGCAGGTGTTGTGTATGAACTGCAGTCACAACTGGAAACGATGCGTGACGAACAGAAACGCGGCCGTGAAGTAAACCCTGAGCACCTGCGTGTCATCCGTACCAACCTGCCCCAGCTGACAGCTTTCTGCGGCATCGATGACTACACGGGTGACGAGAGCTATGAGTCGCTCTATGCATACCTGAAAGAAGCCGAAGAGCTGCTTATCAAGCGAGGCAATAAATTCACACTGCAGGGTGACCGTCTGATGACTGATGCCATAAAGAAATTTGGCAAGGAAAAACTGTTGCAACTGAAACGCGACAACTGTAACCTGAAACTCGAAGATCTTGTCACGGGTGCCGATCAAGGAAGGGTTCTGGACATCGTGAAAGGACATATCGTACCCCGTGCCGGCCTGGTTTACCTGACACCACGCAACCACATAGGTCGTGCGCCGTTTTACAGCAGCGAGAAGATACTGGGTTCCTGGCACGTGAAAACTCTATGGTTCAACATAAGTGTACTGCTGCTGATGTGCCTCTTCACTGGCATCCTCCTCTTCAACGACTGTCCTGGCCGATGGGTCCGCAAAGACTCGTAAGCCAATCACATGATAAAAGAAATTAAAAAAAGAAAGAACAAATAATTTATTAACAACTAATTTCAAAATTAAAAAAGAAATGAAGAAATCATCAATTTTCGCAGTAGCTCTCGCTACTATGCTCTTCGCTGCATGCGGAGGCAACAAGAACGCTCAGACTCCTGAAGAGAACTTTGACGAAAAGAGTTTCGAGCAAGAACAGATTGAAGCAAGTATCAAGCAGAACTTCGACAGTCTGGCAACTCAAGTGGGAAATCTCAAGCAATTGCCCATTCGCAAGAAAGACGGAGTCATCACCCTCTCTGAGGAAGAAATGAAGGTAAAACCCGACTATCTGCTCGACCCCAGCATCTCAGAGAAAGCTACCACACTTGCAGAAAAGTACCGCGTGCTGAGCGCCATGCAAATCGACAAGGAAATTGCCCAACTCTATGAAATGCCCACCCAAGAGTATGAGAATGAGATCTCCAAACTGGTTGTTGACATCAACGATCCTTCTTTCAAAGCCATTGAGGGAACCAGCGATGTTTACGAGACCTCACAAGAACTCTACGACGCTATGAGCAAGAATGGACGCATCAACTATTTCTGGCAGATTGTTTCCACCGCACTCGTTGAGCAACTCTACGTTGTATCTCAGAACACTGACAAGTTCATGACAGCCTTCGACGATGAGACAGCCTCCAATATGTCATATCGCCTGATTCTCATCCAAGATGCCATCAATCGTTTGACAGAATACGATCCTGAGGTAACTCCTGTGGCAGAAGCTCTCGAGCCTCTCAACGTCATCAACGCCACCAGCGTCGGTGAACTGAAGGAACAACTGGAATCTGCCAAGGAACTGATTGCTAAAGTTCGCAACAGCCTCGTTGGTTAAGAAAAGAAAGAAGGAAACTGATTTCTTAAGATAAACAAGGGAGGACGCTTTGATTTGTGAAGTGTCCTCCCTTATTAATTATACACTCGAGGTCAATTCCTTCGAGAGCAAGGCAAAGGTGTCTTCCTATTCCTTGAACTCAAACAAATTGATTAACCCTGTCATCGCAAATACGTTGCGCAAGTCTGCATTCATACCCGTGATGAACACATGGACACCCTTAGGCTTAGCACTCTTGAGCACACCAAGAAAAAGGCGCAGACCGCTCGATGATATATAATCAAGAGCCGAGCAGTCAAGCACAATGTCGCGACCCGCACAGTCAATCAGCGGCTTCATGTCCTGTTCACACTGAGGAGCAGCAGCTGTGTCCAAGCGACCTTCAAAGACAGCCACCATGCTGCCGTCTTTTTCATAAATTGTTGTTTTCATATTCTTAACCTTAATTATTTATATATTATATGATATATCATAGTTTCTTACACAACGTGAGTACATTCTTGCCATCAACACGCTTATAATGGATGGAGTCCATCAGTTCGCGAACGAGGAAGATGCCGAGTCCGCCAATGGGTCGATCTTCAAGTGGAAGGGTTGTATCGACCTTCTCCCTTGCAGTAGGGTCAAAAGGAATACCGCTGTCAGAAATGATGAATTCCAACTGCTCGTCATTACCTTGCACATCGATATTCACATCACCATGAACATCTGCCGGATAGGCATAATTCATCACATTCACCACAGCTTCTTCTATGGCCAGATTCATTTGCATTGTCTGTGCCGGATCTAAATCAACAGAATCACATATCTCATCGATAAACTGATTTAGTTGAGGAACAGCCTGGACATCGTTGGGCAAAACAAGAGAACGAAAAAACGATTTCCGTCTGTCAGAGTGTTGCTTTTGATTTATCTTGCCATCCAATGCCTTCATATAGAAAGATGTGTTTATTGGGGTATAGCAGTTAATTTCTTACGAAGCGTAAGGACGTTCTTACCATCAATGCGTTCGTAATTGATAGAATCCATCAGTTCACGCACAAGAAAGATTCCCAAACCACCAATCGGTCGTTCTTCTACAGAAAGTGTTGTGTCGATTTCTTCCTTTGCAGTAGGGTCGAAAGGTAAACCACTATCAATAATAGTAAACTTCAAACGCACATCATTGGCCTCTGCAACAATATTAACATCACCAGCAAGACCTTTAGGATATGCATAAGTCATTACATTCACCACAGCTTCCTCAAGAGCCAAGTTCATCTGCATCGTCAGAGACATGTCGAAACCTAAAGACTCACATACTTCGTCGACAAACTGCGCCAACTGCGGAACTGTCTGCACATCATTGGGCAAAGTCAACTCTCGCCGCAACCGCACATCACGATGCTCTTTAGTATATTGAATGGCAAGCATAGTCAAATCATCACTTTGTTCAGCATCACCCACAAAGGCTTTTACAGCATTGTCCATACCCTCCAGCAATGAGTTTGGAGTCTTGTCATTTTCGGTCAACATCCTCAAAGCAACCTCTTTCATTCGTTGTTCGCCAAACTGTCCATGTTCCAAATCCTCAGCCTCTGTCAAGCCATCTGTATAAAGGAAAATGATAGTCTGTGGAGAAACAAAAGTTTCTTGCGAAGTGAATCGCCAGTCACTCATTACACCAAGGGGAATATTCGAGTCGATGGTCATTGATGAAACCTCCTCACTGACAATCAAAGGAACATTATGCCCAGCATTGCATATACGCATGCGACCTGTAGGCAGGTCAAGTACACCCACCAACATCGTAACAAACATATTCGATTCATTCTGATCTGCCAACGCTTCATTCATTTGTGTCATCACACGCTCTGGTGCTGCCTCACGAGCAGAAATAGTCCTGAACAATGACCTTGTGACAGCCATTACCAATGCTGCAGGGATGCCTTTCCCACTCACGTCTCCAATGCAGAAAAAGAGTTTCTCGTCACGAATATGGAAATCATAGATATCTCCTCCCACGGCCTTTGCTGGAGTCAATTGCCCTATAATCTCGATATCATCACGTTCCGGATATGGAGGGAAAGTCTTAGGAAGCATCGACATCTGAATATCACTCGCCACTTTCAACTCACTCTCCATCGATGCTTTCATGGCTGTAGTTGTCTTTAATTCATGGACATAGCGAGAAAGCGATACCTGCATTTCCTCAAAAGAATCGCGTAGGTGACGCACCTCGTCACGTGTTGTGATGACAGGCAATGGAACATAAAAATTACCTTTTGCTATCTCACGGGTTGAGTCTGCCAACAACTTCAAAGGGCGCAAATGCAGATGAATGACGAAAAAGAGAAGCAATGCTACCAAAACGAGCATCAAAACAAGAAAGTAGATCATACTACGTTGCAGTTGATCAGGAGTTTTCAATATCTCTCGCTCAGGAATGGAGAAACTTACTGACCACATAACCCGCTCGACAGGAGCAAAGTAGACAATTTGATTGCCTGTAACTTCATCTTTAGGCATGTCATCGTTGTCTGTCAGGACGTGTGGAGGTGCAAGCATCGTATCACTACCTTTTTCCCATCGCAACATGCGTTGCATGAGCTCTACCGACTTTCTGTTACCTTTCTCACGGGCAAGCTGCAGAGCGTTCACGCTGAGGATACACGATGAATCTGGATGACAGATGAATTGTTCATCACGACTGATAACACTTACACGTGAATAAGGATAGGGCTTAGCTTCATCGATAATGGTTTTGACCCACATCAGATCAACATCAGCGCAAAGCACGGCATAAATTGAGCCATCGGCTTCCTTCAGCGGAACTGAATAGGTGACCATAGGGCGTTTTGTAGACATAGAGTCCAGATATGGCAAGCACCAGTAACCGGATTCCTTTACATTGGTATATATCCAATTGCTATCAGTTTCCAAATAACAAAAATCATGCTCAGGACCACCTATTTCGTCATGCTGAAGAACTTTCGTAGCTGGATCGTCATAGACAGTCGGAGCATAGTAGCGGCCATGAGAAGGGAAATAGTTCTCGCGATAGAGAAGGGTAACAGCAGCGATGTCTTCATTGTGAGTAATCAATCGTTCCAAAAGGTGATAGCAGTCCTTGTCATCAAAAGCGAACAAATCGGCATAGGCAGCCGCCGTATGAACAGCCGTCTCCACGTCCGAGATGCGGTCGTCAATCACCTTGATCGTACCATCCATCGAACGATTGGCTTGACGATGAACCTCATCAACCATAACCTTGCGGACTTGATGAACCTGCCAGAGGCCGAAGACCGACAGAATCAGCCCGACGACAAACACCACAAAAATGGTTGTCCTGAAGGCCACAGAGTCATTCATCCTGTTACGTATACCCATAACTAAACCTTTCTTCCAATTTCAGGTACAAAGATACAAAAATATATCATTGAAAAGCATTTAATGTCAGGCCAAACACGAAATAAGCATGTCGCGAATCAGGGTTGACAGATATCTGAGCAAACAGCGGAAGAGCAAAACTATCGGTAAACCGGATTGCCTTCGTGGCCCGCAAACTCACATCGACCGCTGCAAAGTTGCTTACCTCATAATAGTCCGTTGCATACGGAACCACACCCAACGAGGCTCTCCAATCACAGGTCGCCAAACTGAAAGGTGCCGCCAATTCAAAATACGACGAGTATGCCCTGTGACCACTCTTGTTCAAACCATCATTACCTGCGAAAATCGTCTGCCATGAAAAGTTTACAGGGCCGAAATCATATCCCACGAAACCTTCAAAAACGTGACTGGTCTGGTGAGCTTTGTAGCGGAAATACTGCTTCACAGGGTCATTTATCCAATAGTCGATCACACCGACGGACAACCCACCAATAGTGTAACTGCCAATGAGATCAATCTCACGAGGATCTGATGTGTCAACGAAACCAATACTTCCAAAGGCAGACAAGCTCAAACCCTTCCATGCAACGCCAAACGTGGGCTGCACGCTGGCACTTCCCAATTCCAAACCACGCCAAACGTACTGACTTACCAAATCAGCACTTAAGGTCACTTCGGTCTTCTCCTGTGCTGACATGTGACCACACATCATCATAGCGATGATAACGAGCCATTGATGTTTTCTTTTCATATTGGCAACAAAAATACAAAAAAAACAAATATAAGCCGTTTTTTCAGCAAAGATTTTTTGTATCTTTGCGACAAAGTCGCGAACTTACTGGCACTCGGCAAAAAAAGAAAAGAGCTTCTTTTGTCCTGCACTCGTTTTTTCGTAACTTTGCACAGGAATGCAAGAAAGAGATTAGAATGACTATTGTCATTACCATATTAATTCTGATTGCCATCATCGTGGCATTGTTGGGTATCATTGGAGCGGTTGTTCCCAATATGCCAGGCCCTCCCCTATGCTTTGCATCATTGTTGACAGCTTATTTCACCTGCCCAGGCATGATATCAATCAAACTGTTGCTATGGATGTTGGCTCTCACGATTCTCGTTACCATACTAGACTTTGTTGCCCCCATCGTTATGACTCGATTGGGTGGCGGCTCCAAGTATGCTATGTGGGGTTCCACGTTAGGTATCATAGCAGGTATGTTCTTCATGCCTTGGGGAATCATTCTGGGTCCCCTTGTGGGTGCATTCATGGGGGAAATACTTCACAATAGCAATTTCACGCATGCCACGAAAGTAGCCACCATGTCCTTCATCTCCTTTCTTTTGGGTACTGGACTCAAACTGATTGCAAGTCTGCTGATGACCTTCTATACATTCGCTGCGATATGGAACTTTGGCAGGCATGTTCTCTTTTGATTCATCCCACCATTCACGTCAAAAAAGATTGTAAGATAACGTTATGACTCGAGCCACTCAACGAGTTGTCCTTCTGATATGATCGTGTAGTGATAGCTTTGGCTACGTGTGGCATTGTATTTGCCCTCAATATAACGAATCACATCATCCGTTTCACCCATCTTAAGACGTTCCAAGGAGGCATCTGAGATAACGATAGCATCCGTAGTGTCGTCGATATAAAGATTGGCATAAATTCCGCGGTCTCCCAAGCGTTGATAGAATTCCTCTGTGGGAATCTTCGTGTCAGGTGCCACATACAATTCTCTGGTATAGAGAAGATTTTGCCGCGAATAAAGATCCAAACGGAATTGCTGATAGTGTTGGTAAGTTAGATGTAAATCCTTCCGTATCCGCTTGTCCACTCGATAAGGAGCATAATGACCTTGGAAGATATCGTCCAACTCCTGTTGATGAAGCACGCGAGGGACAAATCCATGAAAAGCCAGCGTCTGAAGATAATCCAATTGATCTTGGGGAGCATTCGTTCCCACCAAGACAAAGTGGACGTTCCTGCTTACCCTGAGTCCTGGCTTGCATTCCGCTCCCATCTCCCTCAATCGCAAGAACAACTGCTTCTGAGGCATGGAGAATGTGCCCAGAACACATACAACGCGCTCCGTGAATGGAGTATCCACGGTAAATGAATCATCAGAAAAGAGGTCCAGTTGCGACATGCTATTCCTCCTCTTCCTCTGTCGGCTTCTTCTTTGCGAACTGAGTAATGCTGATATCTGTATTCACTCCGCTGGAGGAGAGACGAACGGTAGTCTTGCGGTCCTCATAAAAAGGATTCGGCTCCAGAGCCACAGCAATATTATTGTGACCAGCATGACCTGAAGTCTTCTCCAATTGGAACCAAGAAGGCAACTCTGATCCATCAGGCGTGCTCAGAGTCCACGACTTCTCTACGGTAAAGCAAATGCTGTCCTGCGTTACAAAGGCACTATCCGCCATGTAGAAATCCACATCCAAAGGGATGCTTACCGATACTCCATAAGATGAAGTAACGTAATCCTTTACCTTATAATTCAGGTTCGTCACACACAAGTAGCCTAATTGGGTATAAAGGCCGCTAGCCGAGTAATCGTAGGAATTGACGGTCACAGTTCCCATTCGAGTCTTGCCCGTAGTATTGGGTTGCAACGCTAAACGGACAGTACACAAGTACAGCTTATTGTAGTCGTAGGTCAGATTGTATTTATCATCACCATCCACCTTTATCCAAGTACAGTTTGGATGCACTTCCCATGAATCGAACGTATAAAACATCAAAGAGTCCACAGTAGCATCAGCAAACAAAAGAGTGTTGTTGGGATACACCACATTCAACTGATGTTGATCAGGATCTGATAGACAAGAAGGAAGGAACATTGTCATCAGGAAAACAAGCACCAAAGTAAACGATTTTCTCATCTGCATAAAAGGTTTGAATTGTATTTCGCATCACAAAGTTACATTTTTTTGATGAGAACACAAAATCTTTCTTGACAAATAATGGTCAATATCAAAAATTTTATATAATTTTGAGGCATGAAAAATATCTATCACAGAGACATCATGGAAATATTGTTGCCTCAAGGTAACGATGGGATGCGATTATACAAGATAGCGCGTCGAATATATAACATGCATGCCGACCTGTTTGATCGCCATCTCAACTATGAAGATCTCCGCAAGATGATATCCAACTATATGTGGAAGCAATCACGCCGTTATGATTCTCCTTTTGTGAGAAACAATTATGGAGTCTATGCTATCCGTCCAGACTTGGCGGTACAACTGGATCTTTTCTGGGATCTGAGACCTGTTGAGCAAGAAGAAGAGGAGGACAACCGTCGAAAACACGAACCTGTCAAACATCACCAGCTGGAATTATTCTAATCGCCTACCCTTTTGAGAAATGGTTAAAGCAGTTCCTTAATACCAATCGATATTGGAGCTGTAGGAACTCTGTTTCTTCCATTTAAGAGCATCTGTAAGGGTGCTGGCATTGGCGGCAAAGGTAAAGTTGTAGCTGGTGTAAGGACGAACAACGACACTACAACTCATCGAGAAGCAATGAAGATCTCGACTCAAGGAGGCGGTAGTCATGGAGAGTTTGTGATAATTCATGTCGTAACCTGACGAGAAATTGATGTTCCAACCCTCTGAGATACGGAGGTTACCAGAGAAATTCAGGGTATGAGTCAAACGATAAGGATAACGCATTCGCTTCTCATTAATCTTCCCACTTGTATTCTCACGCATTGAAACACCATAACTGACAGTAAAGCTCCAAGGGAGAGAAAACTTCATGTACCCATCCTCATCAATCCCTCCAGAATTCTCACTTGCTTGATTGCGAGAACGTTTGCGGTCAGGATCCACATTCTGCATACTGGAATCTGTCTCGTCCTCATCCTCGTCTTCATCCTCATCCTCATCTTTGTTGTTATAAGCATCATTACCTTTGTCTTTGTCACGATTAAACAGTTTCTTGAACGTATCATTATTGAACGTGTAGGAGAGATTCTGTGACATACCTTGGAAACGTCCAAAGCGACCTTTCGACCACTCTGTATGATCGGAAACGAAGACCTTGCCATTATCGTCAAATTCGTAAGCATACGTGGCGAAGACGGCATTCAAGGAGAAGGTATAACTCTTGGTCAACTTCAATCGTACACGCATGCTCAAGTCACTCCAAGGCTTACTCTTGGCTGCCATGTTGTAAGAAAGTGATCCGCCTAACTCATCAATCAAGGATATCTTCTTGTAACCTGTGGAATCCTTTTCTGTTCGAATCTTCATCTCCACATTATTGGTCACATCAAGTGTCACACTACCCGTCTTCCCTGTAGATACCGTACCATACGCCTGACCGCTGAATGGAGAGTAACTCACCGTAGAGACATTCCCATTGGCATCCGTGCGCACATAAGTGTCATAGAATCCGTATCTGGGTTTGCTGAAATCAGGGGCATAGCTGAAACCTATCGTGGGCGTGAAGACGTGACGGATAGCCTGAATCTTTTTCCCGCCAAACCAAGGCAAAGGTTTATACATACCATAGAGTTTGGTGTTGGCAGAAATGTTCATGCTGTAGTTGTAGACGTTGTAAAAACCATACAACGTGTCTCGTTGGATAGCTTGTGCATCCATATTCCACGACTGCATGATTTTATTCGAATACGTACGGTCGGTAAAAGAGAAGTTGGGAGTTACGTTGATGTAATCCAAAATTGTAAAAGAGGCTGATACGGGTACCTGATGGCGCATACCATTCTTCCAATCCTTGATTAGATTGCTGTGGAATAACAGGTTCTCTTTGGTATTGATGCTGTTTGTGAGGGTTCCCGTATACGAAGTGGATATTTTCTCGTACCAGCGTTCCCTGCCGGCAGCCTTCTTGCGCTTAAAGGGATAAAGACGATTCAGCGAGATGTTCAGAGTAGGCAGAGTCACGGCTATGCTGGAATCGCGCATGTTTTGCGAAAGATTGAAAGTTCCAGAGAGAGTAAGACCGATGTCCGAGAACGTCTTGCTGTAACTGATAGATGACGTACGGGTACTCTGCGTGTAACTCTCAGGGTTATACATAGAGGTCAGGTTGTTGCGCTCATAACTGCTGGTGGCGAAATTCACGCTGGCAGAGAAAGTCTGGGTGGGATTGGCTTTAGAATCCTGACGATGGCTCCAGGTTATCTTGAAAGACTTGCCTACGCTATAGTCAGGCATGTTCTTCTCGCCCTCCTTCGTCAACTGATAGCTGCCGTAGAAATTGCCGCTGAAACGATAACGCTTCTTGTAGTTGCTTTGAGCTGAAAGTCCCCAAGATCCCTTGGTATAAATCTCTCCCAGCATCTTCAGGTCGATTTTGTCGTTGATGGCAAAATAGTAACCTCCGTCACGCAAATAGAAGCCACGAGTCGTCTCGTCGCCGTAGGTCGGCATGATGAAACCGCTGCTATAGGAACTGCTGAAGGGGAAGAATCCGTATGGAATAGCCAACGGAAGGGGAACATCCTCGACCACAAGGTAAGCGGGACCAAAGATGACGTCCTTGCCTGGATGAAGCTTCACGCGAGTCAACGAGAGGTAGAAGTGCGGATGACGAGAGTCACAGGTGGTGTATTTCGCACTCTGCAGGTACATCGTACCCATGCTGTCCCGCTTACCATCCTGAGACATCATGAAGCCTTCTCCTTGCTCCGTATAAACGTTCTGAATGAAAGCCTTGCGCGTCTTGAAATTGTAGTCAATCTTATCTGGTTCATACTCATCCTCGCCTTGCTTGAAAGTGGGTTTCCCTATCATGACCCCTGTGGAATCGACAATTCCTGTGGCATGAACCAACGAACTGTCCATGCTCATCGAAATGATTTCGGCCGTGAGTTCCAGATTCTGATAGTTGACCTTACCGTCACCATAAAGGTTCGCACGCGAGTTGACATAATCAAAGGTGATGGAATCGCGGGCCGTGTATTCCACAGGCTCGTCCAATGCCGACTTACTTCGGGGCATGGTATCCACCTCAACCGTATCCTTCTGCGTCGTATCAGGCAGGATGGTATAACCTTTCAAAGGCAAGACGACGCTGTCTTTCGAGAGGGAGTCTTTCGTCGTGCTGTCAGCAGGAAGAGGAGGAAGGGAATCCACACTAAGGGTATCATCATCCTCAGGTGACAGATGAAGGTAGGCTCCCGTTGGTCGGGAAGCCCAGGAAATGACCGTGAAAAAGGCCATCAGGATGATGACGAGTTTAGCCTTCAAGAGTATGTATACTTTCTACCAATTTGCAAAGGTACGAAAATATGACGAGAGTACATAGAGCAAAAAGATTTATTATGTTTTTTTCACTCGAATTCGCTCATCCAAGTCCTGAAAGTATCAACACATGTCAAGCCAAATTTCTGCAGGCTTCGGATTACCTGTTCAGGTGTCTTCTCCATTTCCAGATGTGATTTGGAGTAAAATTTATCCGCATAGCAGATAATCTTTTCCTCGAGTGTCTCAGGAACAAGATCACGAGGCGGGAGTGGCAAAGATTGGCGGAGGATCTCCTCTTGCGTGAGTCCTGTTCCTGTATGTCGCTCAGCCACTCGGGCATGGGCAGGAAGTCCTTCGCGCCGAAGCAGTTCCGCACCTAACAGCCCATGACAGATATAGGGTTCTGTGCCATAACAAGAGATACTGGGAGCATCCACGTAGAGAATACCTATATCATGAAGCATGGCTGCTTCGTAGAGGAAGCGACGGTCAACAACGAATTCGGGATGCGCATCTGTAATCTTCAGCGCCCTTCGAGCCACATCCTCGCTATGCTTGAGCAGAATTTGCTCCAGCTCAGGATTGTCAGCATAATACTTATGGATCAACTCATGCGGATTCATACTGCAAAATTACAAGTAAGTAAGCAGAATTCCAAATTTATCTGGGATTTCCTCGCCGTATATGATTCAATCTCTACCTTATTCATATATATAAGGTAAGAGGAAGGAAAACGTCAGGATGTTCTCTATAACGTTTCCGCAGTCGCCTTTCATTTCGCGGTAAAGGTGGTGACTTGTGTTGTACCGGAAGCTGTACTGCCGAGATAGAGACCGTGCCATTCAATAGTAGCGTCTGTAGGCTTTTCAACGCTGTACTTGACGTTGTATCGGCCATTCTTTATCATCCCGTTGGCAGTAAAGAGAGATAGACTACTGCTGAAGGAAGCTTCAAAGGCGTATGTCACAAGGTTGTTGCCGTCGGCATCAGCCAACGTGTAGTAACGGCCTGTGCTGTAACTGATAGAAGAGGTACTGAGGTTATAGCCTTGTGCGGCATTACTTATGCTACTGGAGGAACTTCCTCCACCCCAGCCTCCTCCGCCCTGACTTCCGCCTGCACTTATAGCGATGCCATTGCCTGAGATTTGTATGTAGGAGTTATTGTCACAATCAAGACCTTCCTCAGGACTGCCTTTTGATGTGTAAGCAAGTACCGCACCATTACCTATAGTTATTGCGCCTGCTGAGCCGTAATTGCTGTCAACAGCATCGTTTCCGTTGCTGAAGCAGACAACAGTACCACCCTCAAACTTGATGCAACCTGCCGTGTTGATGCAGTCATCATAACATTTGAAATAGTGCTTGCCGCCATTGAAAAGAATCGAGGCATTCGACTTGAGTTTACTCTCCATGCCTTCTGCTCCACTTGTCTGCGTTGTGATAACACTCTCGCCACCGTTCACCGTAATGGCGCCGACTGCCTTTATTGCCTTAGCCGATGAAGAATTGGCGTATTTCGCTCCCGTTGTACTAACGTTGAGAATGGGTCCTTCGCCGCCATCCTTGCCGATGATGATGGTGCCGTCGCTCTTGATACCCTTACCTCCTGCACCTGTCATACTGATGGAAACGGTGCCGCCTTGCAGATCGATGCTGTTGTCACAGGTCATTCCCTTTGCTGTCGTGTAGCTGCTGCCTGAGCCAATACCAGTACCGCTATTGGTGATGCTGACGGTACCGCCTATCGTGGTAAGCATATTGTCACAACTGATACCTTTGGCCGCTGCGCCAGTATTGGTAATTGAAACCGTTCCTCCGCCAAGGGTGATGTCCTTATCGCCCTTGATGCCTACGGCCGTCACAAAGCTACCACCTGAGGGTGTCACACTCCCGCTGTCTATGATGGTGCCGTTCGCGTAACGAGAGGTGTAGTCGGTAGCAGAGAAGGTGAATACGGAGCCACTTGTCGAGTAACTTGACGTATTGATGTAGTAATAGACACCAGGCGTCTCCTCCGTCGGACCGCTGACAGTTCTCGTACGGATGCTGTAGGTTCTTCCTCCTCCGCCAGGACCAGGCCAACCGCCATTTGACCGGATGTAGTCGTCGCTGGCAAAGTAAAATTGTCCGGATTGAGGCTCGTCGAAATCATAATAGAAGAAAGTACGTGTGGCTTGACTTGTTGTCTGTATGGTGATGGTACCCGTCATTTGGGCAATCTTCGTGCCATCGCTACGGAAAAGATAAACGACATCCTGCCAATAGCTGCTTGTAGTGGAGCTGAGAGCAGCACAGATGCGATAGACGCTTTCTGGCTCGCCTGGATTTTCTCCGCTACCGTCGCCACTCGTGCCGTCATCGGAAACGATGTTGCGAGACAGGTCGAGAGCACCGCCCGAACCCAGAGCGTTGATGTTCAGGGTAAGGGATGCATCGTCTTCGTTCACGACGATGTTACCGTCAGCACTAAGTCCCTTGCCAGCCTCGCCGTTGTTGTTTATCTCGATGTTGCCGCCGCTGATGGTCATCGTTCCGTCCGCTTTGATGCCCGTCACATAGCCAGGATTATTGTCTACCACGATGTATTTGCCGCTTTGGGTGAAAGAAAGCTCTCCTCCACTTATACGGAGATCGGCTTTGCTCTTGAGGCCCTTGTCGCCTTCACCAGTCGTGGTGATGGTAATGCTGCCGCCTGCGATGCTCATCAGGCTGTCGCTCTTGATGGCGGCCACATCTCTTTCTGTAACAGAGACGTTTAGAGTTCCTCCCTGAATAATGACCTGTCCGTCGAAATCATCACCTTCGCCAGTCGCTTCCGCCTGTATGCCGTCACCTTTCGTACCGCTGACAGAAACGCGGCCTCCGTTCATCTTGAAGTACTGGCCAGCATGAATGCCGTCGTTCCCTGCGCCGATGACACTAATGCTGCCTGTCGAGTTCTTCACAAGCATGTATTCCTTCGTGCTGATAGCGTGCCTCACATTACCCTTCACCGTGAGGGAACCGCCCTTGCTCACCTCGAGATGTCCCTTGCAATAAAGGGCAGCTTTCTGACCAAGACTATCCGCAGCATCTTCCAGATAATTGTCCGTCCCGTCGAGCAATTCGAGAGCTATGCGCTTGCCACACTTGATATGGATGGCAGGACCCTCGGCACTCTCCAAATGGACTCCTGCAAGGCAGATACACGCCTTGTAGTTGCCGTCATAGACAAAGCTTCCCTCTGTGCTCTCACCACTCAGGACAAAGGTCATCTCACGGTCCGTATTGGCATTCGTGATGCTGACAGCTGCGCCATTCACTTCAGCAGAGATGCCGCTCACATTCTGCGGATTGACGGTCGCTGTGGCTCCATCGTAGCTGATATACAGCGTATCCTTTCCAACAATCGGTTCTTTAGGCTGCACGAAAGTGATGCTGTCTATGTCGCTCAGGCTGATAGTGGTATCGCCCAAACTGATTCTGTTGTCTTCGAAACATATATCAACCACATCGATTCTTGTAAAAGAGCCGTTCTTCCACAGATAAAGACCGTCGATTTCAGCTGCCGAGAGTGTAAGCAACCCAATAGCCATGCAAGCCGTAAAGATGATTTTTATTGATTTCATGCAATTATAGACCCATTATCTGGTAGTTAGACGAGACAAAAGAATCAAGGGTTTAATGGTGTGTCCGTTAAATTTACTTAAGCGACAAGATGAAGGAATCGATGTGCCGCGATGGCAAATCCATGAAAATCCCCACATCCTTAGGAACCGGAATGTGGGGACTGACGTTTTATTCGAATTGTATCATCTGTTAGAGTTTCCTTACAAGTACAGGGGCTGGCCAGAATTCTTCATGCTGTCAATGTACTGTGGATATACAGGACTGATGCTGATGAGGAACTTGCATACAGATACCAAGCGGTTTTTTACTACTTTCTTGAAGTTCTTTACTGATTCGTTGCTTACCAATACATAGCTGTCGGAGAGAACTACTGTCATTGGGTTTAATTC
>JAFZWK010000011.1 GCA_017617335.1 Bacteroidaceae bacterium
AAGGTGCGTCTGCGTGGCAAAGGCAGGAATGGTACTGACCTGATTATTACTTATCAGGTCAAGTTGCCTACTAATCTAACGGAACATCAGCGCTCCTTGTTGCGAGAAATGCAGCAAGGATAGGCGCTGGATGATTTTATTTTCGTGATGCCAAAAACTCTTCGGCCCTTTGTAAATCTTCAGGGGTGTCGATGCCCACAGTCTCCACATCGGTAAGTCCTACTCTGATGCGATAGCCGTTTTCCAACCAGCGCAACTGCTCCAGACTTTCTGCTATCTCCAGAGGCGATTGGGGTAGTTGGGTGACTTCCTGAAGAACCTCGCGACGATAGGCATATAGTCCTAAATGCTTGAGGTAGGGGAAATGCTGCAACCATTCAGCTTGTTCTTTTCCACGAACATAGGGAATGATAGAACGGCTGAAATAAAGTGCAAAGCCACGCTTGTCTGTTACAATCTTCGGAGAGTTGGGATTCATAGCGGCTTCTATGCTTTCAAAGCGCTTGCCCAATGTGCCAATCTGTGTGCTTGGGTCGTCGAATAAATGCATGAGTGTCTCAATCTGGGACTTCTGGATAAAGGGCTCGTCGCCTTGAATGTTGATAATAACGTCAGCCTGAGTGCCTATCTTCTCAGCAGCCTCCTCAATGCGATCCGTACCACTCTTATGATCTGCACGCGTCATGATGGCTCGTCCACCAAACTGCTCTACAGCTTGGAAGATTCGCTCGTCGTCAGTAGCTACATATGCCTCGTCCAATATAGCTGTAGCTTGTTCGTACACTCGTTGGATGACAGTGCGTCCACCCAACATAGCCAATGGCTTGCCCGGAAAGCGCGTTGAAGCGTAGCGAGCTGGTATGATTCCAATGAATTTCATAATCTCTAAAATCCTTAATCTGTGTGCAAAGATAGTGAATAATTTTTAAAACGCTTGGCTATCTCGAAAAAAAAAAGTACCTTTGTGAGGTTAAAATATGAAGTAGAAAGAATGAGATTTCGATATATATTCTTAAATGTATTATTATTAGCCTCTTCTGTGGTGATGGCTCAGAAGGTAACTTTGGGCGCTTGCGTGACAAAAGATGGAGGTAATTATCAGGGCGAAATGCAGTCGGGTAAACCTCATGGAAAGGGTGTCACCAAATGGAAGAACGGCAACGTTTTTGAAGGTAACTACGAGAAGGGGAAACGTCAGGGCTTTGGTGTCTATACTTTCTTTGATGGAGAAAAGTATGAGGGAGAATGGTTCCAGGATCAGCAGCACGGACAAGGCACTTACTATTTCTCTAATAATAATAAATATGTTGGATTGTGGTATCGTGACTATCAACAGGGACATGGAACCATGTTCTACTATAATGGCGACACATATAATGGCGAATGGAAACAAGACAAACGTCATGGAAAAGGTCGTTATGAATTTAAAGGCGGTGCCTTTTACGACGGAGAGTGGGCTAATGACCAGAAAAACGGTAAAGGTATCTATAATTGGGGCGATGGTTCCAGCTATGAGGGTCAGTGGAAAGACAATCAACGTTCAGGAAAGGGCACTTTTCAGTATGCTGATGGTGATGTATATATCGGCCAATGGGCTCGTGACTTACAGCATGGACAAGGCATCTACAAGTTCCAGAATGGTGACATCTATGAAGGAGGCTATGTGGATGGTCAGCGCACAGGACAAGGTGTGTTCCGCTATGCCAACGGAGATAAATATACAGGTCAATTCCTGAATGGTGATAAGGCTGGTCAGGGAATGCTTGTGTGGAAAAACGGTAATACTTATCAGGGAGAGTGGAAAAATGATAAGCCCAATGGACGTGGCAAGCTGACGATGAAAAACGGTGATGTGTTTGAAGGTCAGTTCCTGAATGGTCAGATTCACGGCGAGGGTATTGCCCGCTATGCTGATGGATCGAAATTCAAAGGCCATTTCGAGAAAGGCAAGCGTCAAGGTCCTGCTATTGAGGAAGATAAAGATGGGAACCGTTTTGAAGGCAGTTATGTAGACGACCGTCGTGATGGCCGTTTTGTGGAGAAAGACCGCAATGGAAACATCACTGCACAGGGCTCCTATAGCCGTGGGCGCAGAACATTAGACAGATAAGGCAACAATTATAAAAAGTATAACTCTATTAAAACAAAAGCATTATGATTATCGACAAAATTGAAAATCTGAAAATGTACGAGTCTGTGAATCCTCTGTTCGCTAAAGTTGTGGAGTTCCTGGCTCAGAACGACTTGGACAAACTGGAAGTTGGAAAACATGAGATTGTGGGAAAAGATCTCTTTGTGAACATTCAGATGGCAAAGGGCAAAACACCCGATGAGGCTGTGATTGAGACTCACAATAAGATGATAGATATCCAGATTCCCATCACAGCAGCAGAGACCTTTGGCTATACCCAGCGCGACCTGTTGCCAGATGTAGAGTATAATGCCGAGAAGGATATTACCAAGATTCCTGGCATTGCAGCTGATAGCTATGTTACTTGTCAGCCAGGTATGATGGCTATCTTCTTCCCTGAGGACGGACATGCTCCTTGTATTGCTGGTGTACCAGAATTGAAAAAGGCTATTTTTAAGGTTAAAGCATGAAAAAGTAAATCGGTAAATTGTCAAATTGTAAATAGAGATTATGGCAACAACTAAGAAAACAACAGCAGCTAAGAAAGCTGCCCCTAAGAAAGCCACTCCCAAGAAGGCTGCTCCTAAAAAAACTCAGAAAGTTCAGGAGCCACAGCATATCGGGTTAGTTCGCGACGACTCGTGGTTGGAACCCTTTGAGCAGGCTATTCGTGGTCGCCACGACCATGCCGTTTGGAAGATAAACCAGTTGACACGTAATGGCAAGTCAACACTCTCGCAGTTTGCTTCTGGTCATTTGTATTTTGGACTCCATAAATTGGCTAAAGGCTGGGTGTTCCGTGAGTGGGCTCCCAATGCTACAGAGATTTACCTGATTGGTGATTTCAACAATTGGCAGGAGTCCGAGAAATATAAGTGCAAGCGCATTGAGGGTACTGGCAACTGGGAACTGAAACTCAGTGAGAAAGCCCTCAAGCACGGACAACTTTATAAGATGAAGGTGAAGTGGAATGGGGGAGAAGGCGAGCGCATTCCCGCTTGGTGCCGTCGTGTGGTTCAGGACGACCAGACAAAGATTTTCTCTGCTCAGGTGTGGAATCCAGAGAAACCCTACGAGTGGAAGAAAAAGACCTTCAAGCCCAACAAGGCTCCTCTGTTGATTTACGAGTGCCACGTGGGTATGGGTCAGGATGCCGAGAAGGTCGGTACTTACAAAGAATTTACCCAGAATGTATTGCCACGTGTCAAGAAGGACGGCTACAATGCCATTCAGGTAATGGCTATTCAGGAGCATCCTTACTATGGCTCGTTTGGCTATCACGTATCTTCATTCTTCGCTCCCTCCAGTCGTTTTGGT
>JAFZWK010000012.1 GCA_017617335.1 Bacteroidaceae bacterium
AATATAAAATTTAATGCCACTATTTTGGAGCGGAAATTGAAAAAACGGAAATGCAACTTTGCAACTTGCAACTTTGCAACTTTAATGCGTTTTAAAAAAACACGCTGCATCTTCTCACAGCTCCCCCTCATCTATCCCATACTGCCCGCAGATCCAATGGGCAGCTCTGGCGGAGTCAACACGTTGAAATCCTGTACAGAAAAGGAGGATCGGTAATCTCGGATGAATCAGACTTCTCGAAAGAATCAGATAATCTGGCAGATCACTTGTTGGGCAGCGGCTCAACGGTGACCTCGTAGTAACCGCCAGCGAGGTTGGCAGCTGTGGTGAACTGCACCCAAGGGCCGACGACACTGGTGGACATCCGATGGACGTGACCTGAGAAGGAGGCCAGCAGCTTGTGCTTGCGGTGAGCCTTGAGAACTTCTTTCCACAGGGCGAAGGCTTCGGTCTTGTGACCTTCCTCAGGCCAGCGGGGGCGACGCTCCACCTGGTAGTTGCCGTCTGTGGAGGCATTCCAGTCAGGGTGCCCCACTCCGTAGGAAGGAGGGAATCCTGGTGCATAGAAGGGAACGTGCGACATGAGAAGCGTCGGCTTCCTGGTCTTCATCTCCTGGCGGAAGATGCTCAACTGCTCAGGGAGTATCTCATAGACGGAGGTGTCGAGCATGATGAGGCGCAGCCCCTTGACATCGACGCTGTAGATGAGGGGATTGTAGTCGCGGAAGAGGGGTTTGTAGCGCCGTTGGGCCCATTCTGCCCGCAAGGCGACTTCGGTGCCCTCCATACCCTCGTAGTGCCAGTCGTGGTTTCCGAAGGTATAATAATAAGGAATGCCCAGCGAGTCCAACCTGCTGACGACGAAATCGATGGCTGCCTCGGAGGGATAGCTGCAGATGTCGCCCAGGAGAGCGATGGCGTCTGCCCCACTCTGCTTTGCCAGATCGAGGGTGCGCAGAAAGGATTCCTGGCTGGTGGTGGGCTCGCCTGTCTGGAAATGGCGATTATTGTGGTAAGCGCTGGCCATGCGTTCGCTGTACTTGCGATAGGGGTCTTCGCGGCTGTCGCTCATCCAGAGGTGGGTGTCGGAAATGACGAAAATCTTGACAGGCTCCTGGATGTCCTCGGAATAGATGCAGATGCGGGGGCCAACCTGATTGTAGGTGACTGGAGTGCCGCGAAGCAGATGCTGACTGACCTGAGCATCGAGGGAATGGGATGCGACGAGGAAAAGCAGGAGAGTGAACGCGAGGCGAAGGGAGCTTGCCCTTAGCGGATAATCGGAATGGATAGAACGGTTTTTCATTGTCGTGAATGCTGTTTTTTTGTAATTTCCGTCACAAATATAATGATTTTGCTCAAAAAAAGTGTTAGCTTTGCAAAGAAAACAGACTAAAAACAAGAAGAAAAGCACTATGGACAGACGGCATTTTATCAGTTTGACAGGCACAGGCCTGATGGGACTGGCCATGAGCGGCGCATGGAATCCCCTGCAAGCAAAGGCAAGAACGGACAAGAAATACAGCATCGTGCTGCTGGGCGACACACACTTCGACACGGAGCCTGCCAGCGTATATCATTCAAACTACAACGAGAAAGTGGAGTGGCTCAACCGTGTGCAGAGAGCCGAATTCGCACGCAACGGAGAGATGTGGCGAGATCGATGCCCGCGATTGATGAAGAGGGCGCAGCGGCTCATCACGAAGGACACGAGGATGGTGATGCAGATGGGCGACCTGGTGCAGGGCGACTGCGGCAGCGGCGAGGTACACCAGAAGATGCTGAGCGACGTGATGGACAGCTTCAAGGAGCAACTGGGCGGACTGCCTTTCGTGACGGTCGTTGGCAACCATGATATACGAGGAACGGATGCGAAGGAAGTGTATCACCGCTACATGCCCCAGCGCATGTCGGAAGAACTGGGACAACGAATCGAGAAGACAAGCTTTGCCTTCCATATCGGCGAGGATGCCTACATCGTGGTGGACTTCAACAACCCAGACGATGCCGAGGTGGAACGCCTGCTGGCTGACACGCAAGGGGCGCGGCATACCTTCATCGTGGTTCACGGCCCCCTCTTCCCCATCGACGGAGGCAGCTGCCGATGGTTCTATCATGGAGGAGCCAGCGAGGCAGAGACGCAGAAGCGCAGGCATTTCCGTGAACTCTTCGCCAAGCGGAATGCCGTCTGCCTGTGCGGCCATACCCACCAGACGGAATTCTATGACTGGCTGGGCGACGGAGGACACATCACGCAGATGACGATGAACAGCGTATGGGCAAACGAGAAGATAGGCAAATACGAGATAGTCTCGCAAGGGGCAGAGCAGTACGGCGAGATGCGCAAGAATGCAAGGAACGACGACGGCAGCCCCATCAAGGACGAGACACCTCTCTTCGACGAGTACCGCCCAGGTCTGAAGGCCTATACCCGCTCGCCTGCAGCAGGATCGTACAAGATGACTGTCAGCAAAAAGAAGATAGAGGTGGACTTCTATGCAGGCGACTCGGAAGAGATCTCGCAGAAATTCGTGCTGAGGGGATAAAAAGGCTCTCCTCAAGGAGCGATAAATGCTAATTTGAGCACTAAAAATGAAGAAGGTGCAAAATAAGTGTTAAACTTTACCCTTATAATATTATTATGGCTTCTCGTTTTTGGTGATCTCAGAATAAATTTGTATCTTTGTATCAATAATACATGAGTTTATAACTATTACTAACTTTTTTAAATTAACTGTATGAAGAAAGCATTACTTTCATTAGCCGCAGTGTTGCTTGTACTATCGGCCAATGCACAGGGAATCACTTCTGTAGGCGCCAACATCCCCGTTGTGCCCTCTTGGAAGTACAGCCCTGACGAGGAATGGACCGCTATGTGCTATGCCTTCCAGACCGGCACGGCCTACAATTTCAATGGGCAAGGTGACAACACCGAAAATGAGAACTACAACGTCGTTTGGGGAGTTCCCGAAGCTGACGAGAGTGGCAAGATGTGGTACGAGGTAGGTTACGACACCAGTACCAAGGGTTTCAACGACTGGTCCTATCTGGACGTGGAATGGCAGGAGCAAACTGCCCCCTTCGGAACTGGTCGCAAATATGACTACACCGCTGGTGGCGGCATGACGGACTTCTATTTCCGTCGCACTTTTACCACCGACCTGTTGCTCGCAGGTGACGTTTATCTGGCTTGTGGCCACGATGACGCTCCCGCTGAGTATTACCTGAACGGCGAACTTCTTTGGGCTGTAACAGACGGCTGGAACGACAACGAGGTAGTGAAACTGACCAATGAGCAGAAGGATCTGATCCTGCTGAACGGGCAGGAGAACCTGTTGGCTGTACACGTTCACCAGAACTGGGGTGGCGCTATGGCTGACGTGGGTCTCTATACGATGCCTATTGGAGGTCTGGATATGGGTTACATCACTCCCTGGACAGGTAAGGTATTGTTCAACCCCTGGGGTGGATATAACTTTGACTATACTGTGAACCCCAACCCCAATCACGGCTGGGAGAAGCTGCATGAGGCTTGCGCTGATGACAAGTACACCATTCATCTGGTAGGCCAAAGCAGCGAGCAGTGGCAGGAGCAGGTAGCCTTCAAGACTCCTATCATCCTGCAGGAAGGTCACAACTATGCCTTCAAGGTTACCTTGACTGGTACAGCTGATTACGACAACGTGCTGATCAAGTTCACTGAGAACGAGAACGACGAGGTGGAGGCCATGCTGGAGAACACCTTCATCGAGGCTGCCGGCGAGAACAAATTCGAGACAGAGTTCCCAGGCATCCATATCCAGAACCTGAAGATTGTCTTCGACTTTGGCGGTGGTACCGCTGACAGCGACGTCAGCATCAGTGGCATGTCACTGGTTGACCAGACAGAAGGCAAGGAAATCTGGATTGGCAGCGCATACTACAACGACTTCTACGTAACCGCTGAGAACGAGGAAGGCAACAGATTCCAGATGGCTGACCCCAAGGTGGAAGGCCGCCAAGAGACTCTGTCTTGGACCATGCCTGACTTTGATGACTCTATGTGGGACGAGCAGGCAATGCCTACAGGTAACGTTGGCTACATGCCTGAAATCCAATCCATTTGGTATGGCAACAAGAACAACCCCACCTACGAGGGTGACGGTGATGACGGCTGCAACACCAACTACTGGATTCGTCGTACCTGGACCATCGACGAGATCAATCCCAGATTGTCTTACACGCTGAATGTTTGCCACGACGATGCCTACTGGACATACGTGAACGGTCACCTGCTGCAAACGGATATGGGCTGGACAGGCGGAAAGAACCCTGTACAGGTTCACATTCCTAGTTCAATTTTGCGCGTGGGTACCAACGTGATTGCAACCTACATTCAGCAGAACTGGGGTGGTCACTTCTATGATTGCGGTATCAACGTAGAGGAAGTTGACTTCAACGATTGCAAGAGACAGCTCCGTTCTGCCATGGATTTGGCTGCTGGTTACGAGAACCTGACCCTGACCCAAGCCATGAAGGACAGAATAGTTGAGATCCTGGCTAATGCTGAGTATCAGTTAGAGACCAACAAATACGCTGATGAACTTCAGGAACTGGCTAAGCAGGTGAGTGCTGAGATTCAAAATATCAAGGGTAGCGCTGGCGACGTGAAGATGCTGCAATGGAACATCGACGTTATCTCTCAAGACAAGGAGAACGGCTATCTGGCTGAGACGCTGAACCGCGTAAAGAATGATTTCGACAAGGCATCCAACAGAGATCAAATCAACTCTATGCTGAACGACCTGCGTCTGGCTCGCAAACGCAACAACATGGAGCGCCGCACAGAGAACTTCAAAGGTACTGAACCCGTAGAGAACGGCATGTACTTCATCTACAACGTAGGTGAGAAGGCATTCCTGGTAGGTGCTGAGGCTTGGGGTGCACACGATGCTATCGGCTACACCACCAACGAATTCCAACTGGTTCCCACCAGATTCGATGGCAGCACCATCGACGGAGGCTTCAAGATCGAGTCCTTCCGTCCCAATGGTGGAATCGGCGAGGCTGACTTCCTGGGATGGAACGGATGGCTGGATTGCCCCACTGACGATGCTTGGGAGATTGTTCCTGTAGAAGGTCAGGAGGGTGTTTACAACATTGCCCGTCTGGGTGATACTCATCCTGATGGCGCCAAGAGACTGCTTGGTTTCCGCGAAGGAAACTACAACGCATGCGACACTGACAGAAGAGGTGCTGACAATCCTTCTAACCAGTGGAAGTTCGTGACCCGCGAGGAGCGCGATGCTCTGATTGAAGGTGCCAGCGGCGAGAACCCTGTAGACCTTACCTATGTAATCTCCAATCCTGGTTTCGACCAGCGACTGACACTCGATGCATGGACATGGTCATCAGAACCCTCTGAAGGTGTAGGCTTGGGCGTATGGAATCGTGGTGCAGACAACAACGACTTCGCATTCGAGGCTTGGAACACCAATACAGCAGAACTGCAGCAAGAAATCTACGACGACGCCATTCAGCCTGGATGGTACACTCTGGACGTACAGGGTTACTACCGTGATGGTACCTATGACGATCACGTAGCCATGTGGCTCGCTGGTGAGACTCCACGCAGAGACGCATACCTTTATGTATATAACGGAGAGGTCAACACTCCAATGGCTGACTTCGGCGATGGCATGAACAAGGTTCCAGGCATTGGCCGTCTGGATGCTACAGGTCAGGTTTGGGCTTCTGATAACCTGTTCGATACAACCAACAACTACTTCGAGAACGGCCTCTACTGGAACACCATCAAGTTCCAGGTAACTGAGGAGAACAGAGGTTACATCCTGATTGGCGTGAAGAACGATGCCAACAAGTATGGCAACTGGGTAGCAGTGGATAACTTCCGTCTGACATACTATGGTCAGGATGAACCCACTGGCGGTCGTGGCGTAAACTATGACAAGATCAGACAAGAGATCGAGGATGCAATCGCTCTGGCTGGCACAGCTACGTCTCTGAACGAGATCATGAGCACCAGATTGAACGCTTTGGTAGCTGACGCACAGGCTAAGCTGGCAAGCACCAAGGATGCATTCCAATTGAAGGGCTATGCAAGAGATTTGAAAGAGAGCATCACCACTATTCTGGCAAGTGAAGAAGGTCTGGCTATGCTGAAGAAGACCATGGATATCTGCAAGAAAGAGGATAAGGGTTATATAAAAGAATCTTTGGCTAATGCTGAAAGCAAGTATGATCAGGTTACCAATTCAACTGAGACTTACGCTCTGCTGAATGACCTGCGCATGGCTCGCAGACGCAACGCTATGGAGCGCCGCACAGAAACCTTCGTGGGTTCTAAACCTGAAGCTGGTGGCGAATACTTCTTCTACAACGTAGGTGAGAAGGCATTCCTGACTGGTGGTGACCAGTGGGGTGCTTATGACTGTGTAGGCTACACCTCCAACGCATTCAAGCTGGTGGACGAGGATAGCTATGGCAACTTTATCAGAGGCGGCTTCAAGATTGAAAGCTTCCGTCCCAATGGCGAACTCGGCGTTGCTGACTTCATTCACTGGGAAGGCTGGCTGGATTGCACCACTGATGAGGCATGGGAGATTGTTCCTGTGGATGGCAAGGAGAACGTTTACAACCTGGCTCAGCTGGGTCAGGCTCGCGAGGACGGCTCCAAGCTTCTGCTCGGTTTCCGCGATGGCAAGGATGGCGGTTATGACCTGACCTATAATGTATGTGCAGTCAACATGTCAAATCCTGCAAGCGAATCCAACCAGTGGATGCTGATCTCTAAGGAAGAGATGGATGGCTTCATGGCCAACGCAAGCGGTGAGAATCCTGCTGATGCTACGTATCTGATCTCTAATCCTGGATTCGACCAGCGCTTGACTCTGGATGCTTGGGTCAAGAAGGGTAAATGCAAGTCTGATCCAGACAATCAAAATAACCCAGGCGTATGGGGTCGTGGTGGAAACTATGGCGACTTTGCTTTCGAGGCTTGGAACACGACTAACTTTAGCCTCACTCAAACCATCGAGGATGAAGTCCTGAAACCAGGATGGTACACCTTCAGCGTACAGGGCTATTATCGCGAGAACCCCTGGTCGATTTATTCTTCCAAGATACTGAAAGGCGAGACGGGTGCTTACAATGTTTACATGTACGTAGGTGAGCAGATGAGAGCTCTGCAACTCGTAGACGAAGGCATCAACAAGGCTCCTGGCTGCGGTACAGCCGATGCAACAGGTACTCTGTTTGCTCCTGATAATCCATGGTCTGCTTGCAGCGACTTCTTCGAGAATGGCCTGTACTGGAATACCATGAAGTTCCAGATCACTGAAGAGAACCAGGGCAAGGTAACTCTGGGTATCAAGAAGGTGAACGACGTGAACGAAGACTGGGTAGTTGTTGATAACTTCCGTCTGAAGTACTACGGCAAGGATGAGCCCACCGTTGATGGCATCAACGAGATCGATACTGATTTCTTCACTGGTAAGGAAGCCATCTACAACCTGATGGGTCAGAAGCTGCAAAAGGTTCAGAAGGGTATCAACATCGTGAACGGTCGCAAGATTCTGGTGAAGTAATTCCCTGAATCATAGATTATAATCAAGGGAGTGCGCGTGCGCGTGCTCCCTTTTTTTATTTAGTGATTTAATACGGAGAGAAATAAACAAGGTCTATAAAAGAAAAAGCAAGTCCCAAAGAACTTGCTTTCGTGGTTGCGGGGGCAGGACTCGAACTTGCGACCTCCAGGTTATGAGCCTGGCGAGCTACCAACTGCTCCACCCCGCGATATTATTTGTGGGTACAAAATTACATCAATTTATCGAAACCGCCAAATGTTTCCCCAAATAAATATCATCAGAAAGAACTTTTTTGCTCATTTGCAAGTATTTTGTGCTTTTCATAAGGTAATATTTGCACATAAAAGAAAGAATGTGTAATTTTGCATCATCTATGGTAAATAAGACAAGAAATAAACTGCTGGAAGTTGCCAGGCAAATATTCGCCAAGAACGGATTAGACAACACCACGATGAACGACATCGCGATGGCCTCAGGAAAAGGACGGCGTACACTCTATACCTATTTCAAAAGCAAGGAGGACATCTACTTTGCTGTGATTGAGGAAGAGTTGGAACGTCTGTCTGAACAGATGAACGAGGTCTTCAAGAAGAATATGGAGCCTGAAGATAAACTGGTGGAGCTCATCTACACGCACCTGAATCTGATAAAGGAAGCCGTGCAGCGTAACGGTAACTTGAGAGCAGAATTCTTCCGCAATATCTTTTTGGTCTCCAAAGCCCGCAAGAACTTCGACAAGAAAGAAAAGGAATTCTTAACCAAAATATTGGCTGAAGGAATCAGACTCGGCAAATTCGATATAGATAGTATCCCTTTGACAATAGACATTATTCACTACTGTACCAAAGGATTGGAGATTCCATACATCTATGGACGTCTGAGTACAGGACTTCCCAGCGGTATGAGTCGAGCCATCGTGCAGAAACTGATACACAAGGCCCTCAAGAGGGAAGATTTCAAATTTTGATTCAAAAAGAAAGCTACAATTCAGGAATAAACATTTCATACATAAAAATCAAACAGATTATGGGATTATTGGAAGGAAAAACCGCACTAATCACTGGTGCGGCTCGTGGAATCGGTAAAGCCATCGCGTTGAAATTCGCCTCCGAAGGAGCTAACATTGCTTTCACCGACCTGGTTTTGAATGATGATATGGCTGCTGGCATAGAGGCCACCCGCAAAGAAATAGAGGCTGTGGGCGTGAAGTGCATCGCATATCCAGGCAACGCTGCCGATTATACAGAGACAGAAGAAGTAGTAAAGAAAATAAAGGAAGATTTCGGTTCCATTGATATTCTGGTAAACAACGCAGGAATCACCAAAGACAGCTTGATGTTACGTATGACAGAAGCTCAGTGGGATGCAGTAATCAATGTTAATCTGAAGAGTGCCTTCAATTTCATCCATGCATGTGTACCCATCATGATGCGCCAAAGAAGCGGCAGCATCATAAACATGGCCAGTGTAGTGGGAGTACACGGTAATGCTGGCCAAGCGAACTATGCTGCTTCCAAGGCTGGTATGATTGCTTTGGCAAAGAGTATTGGTCAAGAAATGGGGCCCAAGGGCATACGTGCCAATGCGATTGCCCCTGGTTTCATCGACACAGCGATGACAGCTGCCCTATCCGAAGAGATTCGCCAAGAATGGATAAAGAAAATTCCCCTACGGCGCGGTGGTCAAGTGGAAGACATTGCTAACACAGCCTTGTATCTTGCCAGCGACTTGAGTTCATACGTGAGCGGACAAGTAATCCAAGTAGATGGCGGCATGAACATGTAATGGAAGTTTTATACGAAGACAATCATATCATAATTGTCTCCAAGGAAGTTGGTGAAATCGTACAGGGAGACAAGACTGGCGACACTCCCCTTTCGGAGACAATTAAAGCATATATCAAAGAAAAATATGCGAAGCCAGGATCTGTTTTCCTGGGTGTAGTCCACCGTCTGGATCGTCCAGTAAGCGGGGTTGTCATCTTTGCAAGGACCAGTAAGGCTCTTGCCCGATTGAATGTCATGTTTGCCCAACACGACAAGGTAAAAAAGATTTACTGGGCTATTGTGGCCAATCGTCCACCTCAAGACGAAGGAACGCTCGAACATTGGCTCACGCGCGACGAGAAAACCAATAAGTCGAGAGCCTACGACAGAGAAGTCCCACACTCCAAGAAGGCCATTCTCGATTATCGACTCATTGGCTCCTCTGAGCGATATTATCTGCTGGAAATAAATCTCCTCACTGGACGACATCATCAGATACGTTGCCAGTTGGCTAAGATAGGCTGTCCCATCCGAGGAGACCTAAAATACGGTGCACCACGAAGCAATCCTGACGGAGGTATTTCACTACATGCACGCAGGCTTGTACTGGAGCATCCTGTAAGTCACAAAACTATTGATGTGACAGCAGATGTCCCTCAGGATAAACTTTGGCAAGCATTTGGAAACAAATAATTCACTCAACCAAAAATATCCAATCATACATGAAAACGCTGAAAATACTTTCCTTCCTTTTACTTGTCCCCCCCACCTTGACACAAGGACGTGTCAATATGGGTCCTCTGCAAAGTGACGGTATGGTACTACAGCAGAACGCTGACGTGAAATTATGGGGCTGGACACAACCCAACCATAAAGTGAGCGTTAAAGGGTCGTGGAACAGAAAGAAAGTGAATACACGAAGTGACGAAAACGGACGATTCGAGGTAACATTGAAGACTGGAGCAGGCAATTTTTATCCCCAAACCATCGAAGTGAATGATGGAGACAAACTAATCATCAATGACGTATTGATTGGTGAGGTATGGCTATGCTCAGGTCAAAGCAATATGGAGATGCCACTCCACGGATTCAATAGTTGCCCTGTAGAGAACTCTGCCGATTATATTGCTGAGGCAGGAAAATACAAAGGAAAATTACATCTCAATTTCGTATCCTGGTCACCTGCCCCTGAACCAGTCGACACGGTAACAGCTCTATGGCAGGATTGCACACCATTAAGTGCCCGTGATTTTTGTGCTGTTGGATACTTTTTCGGCATCCGACTTGTGGAAACTTTGAATGTTCCCGTTGGAATTATCAACAGTTCACTGGGAGCGACTCGAGTAGAAGGATGGACGCCTCGAGAAATAGTGAAGGAATACCTCGATGAGAACATAGAAAGTGATGCCGTGAAGAATTGCGACAAAATAAAGCCTGGCAGAGATGTGGATCGCTCTCTCCCCACAGTATTCTACAATGGCATGATACATCCGTTGGAAGGGTACACGCTGAAGGGCTTCCTGTGGTATCAGGGAGAAGCAAATGTAAACGAACCTGAGAACTACTGCGAAAGATTCATTAACATGGTGCAGGCTTGGCGTCAACGCTGGGGAGAAGGCCCTCTACCCTTTTATTATGTCGAGATCTGTCCATACGATTATTTCTGGGCCAAGGATAAAAGAACCGCTCCTTTGCTGAGAGAAGCACAATATCGAGCACAGAACTTAATTCCCAACATGGGTATGGTGTGCACCAACGATTTAGTGAAAGACTACGAGTATTGGGCCATCCATCCATGTATGAAAAAGGAGGTTGGTGACCGATTATGCTTCTGGGCATTAGGTGACACATACGATATTCCAGGAATTGACTACCGTTATCCTGAATACCAAAGTATGGAGATTAAAGACGATCAAGTCATTATGACATTCAAGAATGCAGAAAACGGATTCAATCGTAAAGTGGGAATTGAGGGATTTGAAGTAGCTGGAATCGACAGCGTATGGCATAAAGCAAGCAACATCGGTGTATACGATGAAAATAAAATCTCTGTAAAATGCAAGGAAGTGAAAGAACCCATAGCCGTTCGCTACTGTTTCCAGAGTTGGCTCCCTGGAAATCTGAAAGGAAACTCTGGTCTTCCCATAATCCCCTTTAGAACAGATAACTGGGCAAGATAATCCAAAGGAAGACACCTTTCGATAGCACTTTAACAAGGCAACGTGTTGACTCTCTAAACTCAACACGTCAACTTCCCAAACTCAACACGTTAACTTCCTAAACTCAACACGTTAACTTTCCTAACTCAACGTGTTGACATTAGCATGAATTTGGCTCATAATTAGAAAAACTTTACGCATACAAGCAAAAAATAATCCATACAAATGAGCAAACTCAGTATATTTTTGTACATTTGTACAAAGATATAACAGGAATTTGGCTCAATGAAGAAAACATTGCGATGGATTCTGGGAATCCTGCTCACCCCATTACTGCTCTTTGCAGTATTGAGTATCCTGTTGTATCTGCCTCCTGTACAGAACTGGACAGTAAAGAAGATCGCGAGTTATGCCTCAGAGAAATACAGCATGGAGATCACGATAGATCATGTCAGCATAACACCTCTTTTTGACCTTGATTTAAAGAATCTACATGTCGCGAAAGACCAGGAAACAATGGTGGACGTTGAAAGTGCTGTGGTGGATCTGGATTTCAGCAGGATCTTGAGGTATAAGATTGGTGTGGAAGCCATCAGATTGAACAAAGGAACCTTAGACACGCGCGACTTGATAGCACAAGCCAGGCTGAAAGGTGAACTGGATGAACTCTATCTGAAAGCTGACGAGATAAACCTGAAGGCACAAACAGCCAACATCAATGCGGTGGAATTGAAAGGGTGCAATCTGGATATCGCCCTAAAGGATACCTGCATCATCGACACCACGGAAAGCAAACCCATAAAATGGACGCTTGACGTGAATAGCATGAATATTCAAGGGTCTAAAATCGTGCTGCATTACCCAGGCGACAGCATCCGTATCCAGTCAGGTATCAAGAATGCTTCCCTGGCTGATGCGAACGTTGACTTGGAGAAAGGCATCTATAGAGCAAAAAAGATCAAACTGGACGCTGATTCTCTTCTCTATGATAAACCATATACTGAGGTTACAAAGAGCAACTGGTTAGACTACAACCACATATCGGCCAAGGATGTTGGTATCAGCATTGACAACACCTGCTATGACGAGCAAACAGGAAACCTGACCTGCAACATCACTCGCTGCCACCTAAAAGAACAGAGCGGATTTGAAATACAGAAACTAGAAAGCTACCTGCAGGTTAACAGCGAGAACATCAAACTGACCGGATTAGATCTGGTGACTCCCAACAGTACAGCAAAAGGGAATGCTAATCTGGATTGGTCTGCCCTCACGGCAAAAGACGAATCTGGTTCCAATCCTCAGAAACATGGACGAATGGATATGGACATAGAAACCAATCTGGGCAAGCAAGACGTCATGTCCATTCTGGGAAACATTCTACCTGCAGACATCAGAAGCAATTATCCTGACCAGCCCATCATTGCCAACCTTAATATAAGGGGAAATGTGGACAACATGCAGGTGAACCAAGCCAGTATCAGTATGCCAAAAGTAATCGACATAGAGGCTACTGGAAACGTGGAAAACCTGACCAAGATGGATCACATGGACGCAGATATGAATTGGAATATTCAAACACATGACCTTACCTGCGTACGCAAATATGCCAAACTAAAGGATTTGAGGTTGCCACCCATGAGCATCTCTGGGAACACACGTTTACAAGATGGAAGCAAACTGCAGGCAAACGCCATTTTACAAGAAAGAAAAGGAAATGTTCATCTAAATGGTAGTCTGAATCTTAAGAATATGGCTTATGATGCAAAAATGAACATAAGAAACCTGCAAGTCCATGATTTTCTACCCAAAGACTCCATCTACCGTCTAACAGCTGATGCAGAGCTCAAGGGAAAGGGATTTGATTTGCTCTCTAACAAGACAGATCTCAAGGCTCACGCTGACATAAGGCACTTGGAATATGGGAAATGGGTGCTGAACGATATGGATTTCTCTGCCAACATTAATCAAGGAAAAGGTATGCTAGATCTTAACAGCAATAATGAGCTCCTCAAGTTTAATGCATGCGCTGAAGTCGATATGGACAGGAAAAGCAACAATGATGCGACCTTCAGTTTAGACCTTAATCACATTGACCTTTATAAACTTCAGTTGGCAAAAGATACCTTAGCTATTAGCATGGTGATGCACATGGATGGCGTAACCAATCTCAATGACAACCACCAATTGAAGGGTGAAATCCAAGCCATCGAGATTATCACGAAGGACAGTATCTTTCATCCAGAAGACATAAAGCTCGAAGCTATTCTAAATCCACAAAGCGTCTATGCATCTGCAAGTGCTGGTGATCTTACGATGAAACTTAGCTCTGAAGAAGGACTGGATAGTGTGCTGACAAAAACGAGGAACTTTACTCAAGAACTCAACCGCCAATTCTCAGAATATTACATCAATCAAGACACACTTGCAACCCTGCTACCCAAACTGAAGATGCATATCCTTTGCGGAACAGACAATCCGGCAAGTAAAATCATCAGCAATGCATTAGGATACTCATATCAAGAACTCAAAATGAATGTGGATAGCAATCCGGAGAAAGGTCTCAATGGCGATGGATACATCCACGCATTCAACACGGGAGCAATCCTGTTGGATACTATCTCGTGGAATGTCTTTCAGGATAGCACAGGAGTCAGCATGAAGGGTCGCATCAAGAATGGACCAAAGAATAGGACTGTAGTATTTGAATCACTAGTGAATGCCGACATTACGCCAACGGGGGCTACAGCAAACCTGAATTTTCTCGACGCAAAAGGTAAAAAGGGAATGGATCTGGGTCTCAGATTAGATCGTCTGGAAGATGGAATAAAGGTACATTTTACTCCCCTGAATCCAATCATCGCATACCGAACCTTTGCTCTCAATGAAGATAATTTTGTGGAACTCACTCGAGACGGACGTATAAAAGCCTTGGTAGACTTGCTGGCTGATGATGGGACAGGTTTAAAGCTATATTCCAGTCCTAATGAGGAAGCATTACAGGATCTTTCTCTGAGTGTCAATAATTTCAATTTAGGCGAACTAACGAAAGTCCTACCCTATCTACCTGACTTACAAGGTCTTCTACATGGTGACATTCATTACATGCAAACAGAAAGCGAACTCTCCGTTTCTGCCGATATGGGAGTTAAAGATATGGTCTACGAAGGAACATCAATGGGCAATATCGGTCTCAATGGAGTATATCTGCCGAACTCTGACGGAAGCCATTATGTTGATGTTATCATGACACAGGAAGAAAATGAGATTATGGCAATCTCTGGTCGATACTTTGAAGAGAAAAATGAGGGGAAAATTGATGCGAACGCCATGCTGACCCATTTGCCATTAAAGATGGCTAACGGATACATTCCTGATGGCATCGCAACCTTGGCTGGCTATGTGAACGGAGAAGTTGACATAACGGGAAATACAAGCAATCTTATTCTGAATGGAGCACTGCGAACAGACTCTATGCATGTCGTATCTGATCTCTACAGCATCAACCTACGTATTCCTGATGACACTATTCGCATTGAAAACAGCAAAATTTATTTGGACAAGATAGAAGCCTATACGAAAGCTTCGAATCCAATGACTCTGAACGGAGACATTGATTGTCAGAATCTTGATAAAATAAAACTGAACCTTACCATCCAAGCAAAGAATTATGAGTTGATTAATGCTCCTAAGAATCGCAACGCGTTGACTTACGGAAAAGTATACGTCAACATGAACGGGATGATGCGTGGCACATTGGATGACATACGTATACGTGGCCGATTGACCGTTCTGGGGAACACGGATGTCACGTATGTGTTGAAAGATAGTCCAATTACAGTAGAAGACCGACTGGAGGATTTGGTTACTTTTGTGGACTTCAACGACACCACAGAAGTCGTGCCATTAGAAATTCAGAAAGCACAAAACGTTGACATGTCTCTCATCATTTCAATCGAGCAGGCTGCACAAGTTAATTGCTTGCTGAGCGAAGATGGACACGACTATGTGAAACTGGAAGGTGGTGGTGACCTGACATTAACTTACAACACACAGAACGACCTGAGAATGTATGGTAGATATACTATCATTAGTGGTTCCATGAACTATACGCTAATTTCTGTTGTGAACAAGAATTTCAATATTGAGAATGGCAGCTATGTTGAATTTACAGGAGACATAATGAATCCGACTCTCAGGATTTCAGCCAACGAACGGATGAAGGCGACATACAACGAGAACAATGTACCACGTGCTGTTACGTTTGATGTAGGGCTCAATATTACGCAGACTCTCAATAATATGGGACTCGAATTCACGCTTGAAGCTCCTGAGGACATGACTGTACAAAACGAACTTGCCAGCATGAGCAGCGAAGACAGAGGACGTGTGGCTGTCACCATGCTTGCTACAAATATGTATATTACTGACCTCTCCAGCACAGCAGGATTCAGCACATCCAATGCCCTGAACAGTTTCCTGCAAAGCGAAATCAACAATCTGGTGGGTATGGCTCAAAGCACAATCGACGTGAATTTCGGAATCGAGAACAACACATCAGAGACTGGTCGCAATCAGACAGACTACAGTTTCAGCTTTGCCAAACGTTTCTGGGGTAATAGAATCAATCTTATCATTGGAGGAAAGGTCAGCACGGGTTCAGATGCGGTTAATACAGGTGAAACAATCATCGACAACGTCTCTTTGGAATATCGCTTGGATCAAAGCGCCACACGATACGTGAAAGTATATTTTGATCGAAATTATGAGTCGCTTCTCGAGGGTGAACTGACCGAAATGGGGGCTGGTGTTGTCTTTCGCAAGAAATCGAAACGCTTGAGAGACCTCTTCCGTTTTCGCAATAAGAAAAAAGAAAGAGAAGCTATAAAGATACGGGAGGAGAAACGATGAAAAATGGATATATCTTTATAGTCTTCGCTACATTGCTGGTCTCTTGCTCAACAACAAAAAATCTTCCTGAGGATGAAATCCTTTACACAGGAATCAAGGAAATCACTTACGGAAAGGCTACAGGAAATGAGAATAATGAACCAGAACCTGAAGGAGTTATCACCGCCCTGGCAGATGCCTATAATACCGTAGAAGGACTTCTAACGGGAAATCCATCGGCTATGCATGGAGAAAAAGAGGAATTGAGTAAGTTTGACAAAGACTCTATCCGAATTGTAAAAAAAGCCGACAAAGAAGCATTCCAAACCACTCAAACAGAGGTTGAAGCAGTGCTGTCCTATGCCCCCAATGGAAGTCTGATGGGTAGTAGCTATGCACGTTGGCCTATACATCCTCGTTTGGCAATTTATAATCGATACATCAACTCTACCTCCAGATTTGGGAAATGGATGTTCGATACTTTCTCATCCACTCCTCGATACGTCAGCAATGCAAATCCACAAGTAAGAACACAGGTTGCACAGAACACACTCCACAATTATGGATACCTTCGTGGTACAGCCAGCTACAATACCATTCAAAGCAAAAATCCTCGCAAGGCGAAAGTTTCATACAACATTGAACCTGGAGTGCTCTTTCACTTGGATTCAATCGCATACCAGATGTTCTCTGAAAAAGCGGACAGCATGATTCGGACATCAAGAAAGATGACCGTGCTCCACAGAGGTGATCCATTCAGCGTGATAAATCTGAGTAAAGAAAGAACCCGTCTAAGCGACCTTTTCCGTAACAATGGTTATTATTACTTCCTACCTGACTACATAACCTACCGAGCCGACACTGTGGCATCGCCGACACGAGTGCAATTACAGATTCGTCCATCAAACACAATGCCCAATGTGGCAAGTAGGCAATTCCATATCGGAGAGACGCACATTCGATTAATGCAATATGAGGATTTTTGCATTGTGGATACAATTACTCATGGAGATATTTCTATGGCTTATTCTGGCAAAAAGGGAACACCTCCACTAAAATTGGGAGCCATTCAGCGCTACCTCTTCTATAAACGAAAATCTCCATATCGCATGAGAGGCATGGATTTCATCAAGGAAAGATTACAGGGAATGGGTATATTCTCGCAGCTTAATATGAACTTTGTTCCACGAGACACTATCGCGTTAGATGGTAGAGAACCTGGCGACACTTTGGATGTGGAAATCTTAGCTATCTTGGATAAACCTTATGACGCAGAGTTTGAGGGGAAAGTCACCACTAAGAGTAATGGTCAAGTGGGTCCTGGAGCAAGTTTCTCCGTCTCGAAATACAATGCCTTCCGAGGAGCAGAAACTGCCAGCCTAAAGATATGGGGCTCTTATGAATGGCAAACAGGAGCCAATCAAGAAGGTGATCGTTCACTCATAAATTCATACGAATATGGTGCAAATGTCAGTCTCTCTTACCCACGCTTCATGTTCTTCAAATTAGGACATCACATGGATCAAAGAGCTGCAACCAGTACTAATTTCCTGTTGGATTCTCGTTGGATGAATCGAGCGAACTATTTTGGTAGGGTATCTTTAGGTGTTAGAGTTACATATACTTACCAACCTCGCAGAAACCGGAAGCATGAGATTACTCCTTTCCGCTTGGACTATGATGTGCAACTCCATACCACAGCCCGATTCGACTCCATTGTCAATAGGAATCAGGCACTCTACGCCAGTATGCGTGACCAGTTTGTCCCCAGCATGGAATATACTTACCACTGGACCAATCGACATCATGCTCCTCGAACCCTCACATTAAGTGCCAAAGAAGCAGGCAACATCACTTCTGCCCTTTATTCTCTAACAGGGAATTCATGGAAGGAGAAAAACAAGAAACTGTTGGGAGTTCCTTATGCTCATTATCTGAAAGCAACTGCAGAATATACCCACAAGTTCAGGTTCAATGAGAAATCATGCATTGCTACCCGCATTATGGGAGGCGTTATCTGGAGTTATGGAAACGCCACGACGGCACCGTACAACGACTTGTTTACCATTGGTGGCGCCAACAGTATTCGTGCCTTTACGACCCGAAGTATCGGTCCAGGTTCCTATCACCCTGCAAACAGCCAATATTCTTACATTGACCAAATGGGTGACCTGAAGTTTGAAGCCAATGTGGAGTATCGTTTCCCCATAGTTGCCAATCTGTATGGAGCAACTTTTCTGGATGCAGGTAATGTATGGCTGCTACACAATGATCAGGAACGGATAGGAGGAAACCTCAACACCAATCGCTTTGCTAAAGAGATAGCATTAGGAACAGGCGTTGGCATACGCTACGATATGGATTTTCTTGTCATTCGCTTTGATTTGGGAATTGGCCTCCATGCACCTTATGAAACAACTAAAAGCAGTTATTATAACATGACACGCTTTGGCAAGTCTCTGGGTTATCATTTAGCCATCGGATATCCTTTCTGAGAAAATTCCAAAGCATATAGTTTTTTTTCGACATAAAAATTGTAACTTTGCACACTGATAGAAAAATATCTGAAACATTATACATTAATAAATAAAAACAAAAAACTATGAAACCTACATTGTTCCTCTTGGCTGCTGGTATGGGTAGCCGTTATGGTGGTTTGAAACAACTTGACACACTGGGTCCTCAGGGACAAAGCATCATGGACTATAGTATTTATGATGCCATTCAGGCAGGCTTTGGTAAAATCGTATGGGTTATCCGTCGCGATTTCGAAGAACAGTTCCGCACTCAAATTCTGAGCAAATACGAGGGACATATTCCTTGCGAGCTTTGCTTCCAAAGTTTGGATGCACTTCCAGAAGGATTCTCTGTACCTGAGGGCCGCACTAAACCTTGGGGAACCAACCACGCAGTCATGATGGGTAAGGACGTCATCAAGGAGCCTTTTGCTGTACTCAACTGTGATGACTTCTATGATCGAGATGCTTTCCAGGTAATGGCTAAATTCCTGTCTAATCTTCCCGAAGGGAGCAAGGGACAATATGCTATGGTGGGTTTCCGTGTCGACAACACACTCTCTGAGAGTGGTACCGTAAGCCGAGGTATCTGCGAGAACGACGAGAAGACCCATCACTTAACCAGCGTTGTAGAACGCACTAAGATTGAGCGTCACGATGGTGTTGTTCAATACCTCGACGAGAATGACCAATGGATTAGTATCCCTGACACAACTCCAGTCAGCATGAATTTCTGGGGATTCACTCCCGACTACTTTGAATATAGCGAGGCTTATTTCCGCCGCTTCCTCTCAGATCCCAAGAACATTGCCAACCTGAAGAGTGAGTTCTTCATCCCCTTGATGGTAGATTATCTAATCAAAAAAGGGGAAGCTACTTGCGAGGTTCTTGATACCACAAGCAAATGGTTTGGTGTCACTTATCCTGAGGATCGTCCTGAAGTGGTTGCCAAGTTGGCTAAACTGCACGAACAGGGACAATATCCCAATGAGATGTTCTGACAGATTCAATTCGCCTCTAAGATTTCCCCTGCCTGCTTGCAAGCAGGGGAATAACTAATTGACCAAGAAGATATCACGGATTACCTCAATATGCCTGAATAAGACCAAAAATATTTACATCATAACCATCTTCTAGAATCAATCATGAAGCCTTATCTTACTCTCTTCGCGCTTCTTCTCATAAATCTCAGTATATGGTCATCATCCGACCAAGCCCTTCGTTCCTATATTGAGAATGGTGACACGTCTTATCGTTGGTCCGTGATCGATAGTACCCGTGAAAGCGACATATTAGCCTATCGCCTTCAACTCGTTTCCCAGACTTGGCAAGGTATTCCGTGGAATCATGAACTTGTGATTCTCGTCCCACAGAAAGTAAGGCATCATGAGGCTCTGCTTCACCTAACGGGTGGTAGTGAAGATGAAAAAAATGGACAAATTAAGTACCACGGATGGGACGATGGAACTATTCGTGCTATGGGACAAATTGCTCATAATTGCCAAGCTGTCACCGCCATTTTGTGGCAAGTGCCTCGTCAACCGCTCTTCGATGGAAAAAAGGAAGATGTTCTTGTTTCATACACATTTCATCAATACCAACAAACGAACGACGAAACCTGGCCCCTATTATTTCCAATGGCTAAGAGTGCCCTGCGTGCCATGGATGCCATCACCCAGTTCACAACCTCGCGAAGGGTAAGAAAAGAAGTAAACCGCTTTGTAGTCAATGGCGTCTCAAAGCGCGGCTGGACAACATGGATGGCTGCAGCCACAGGCGACAAGCGCATTGTAGCCATAGCACCTATGGTGATAGACATCCTGAACATGCCCGTTAACGTAGCATATCAGAAACACATGTACGGGCAATACAGCCCAGAGATTCAAGACTACGTCAATCTGGGACTCACCGAAACAGTCGCGAATCCTGATGGAAAAGCCCTTGTGGAAATGGTAGACCCCTACTCCTATCGTCAACTCTTTACTATGCCCAAAATGATTTTTATGGGAAGCAACGATCCTTTTTGGACAGCAGATGCAGTAAAAAACTATATTAACGACATTCCTGGGCACATCCTACTAAACTACACACCTAATGCAGGACACGACCTGCGAGGAGGACAAGAGGCCCGTAATGCTTTAGAAGCATTCTTCTACCAAACTATCCACAAGCATCGTTACCCATCCTGTAAGCACTCTGCACACCTTCTGGGGAACGAGGCTCAAGTGAATTTAGAAACCAGAAACGGACGATTGGTGAAGATCGAGCTTTGGGAAGCAGAATCCCCAACAAAAGATTTCCGCAAGACAGAATTTATCGCCAAAGAGTTTCCTGTGCCGAGCCAGCGAACCTTCGACATTCCCGTCTCACTTCCAGCAACAGGGTACAAAGCCTTCTTCGTACGACTCTACTACAAGCATCCAACAGAGCAAGAACCCTATACAATCTCTACTCGGATGTATACCGCCAGCGATACAGAACTATATAATGATGCCTATAGACCTTAATATTCTCCCTATAGCGAACATACAATTATAGGTCAGGGAAGACAACGTGTTGAAATGAGGAAGTCAACACGTTGAAACGGGGAAGTCAACACGTTGTCTTTTTTGCCTCAAGGAAGTGCCCTGAATGAGGTGGGCAAGCGTGATTGAAGGGGGATTTTGTGGAAGCGGAGGGCTCCTTTACAAAGGCTCTATAAATATAAAAAAGGAACATTATGTTTTTTGTTGTTTCTCGGCAAGTTTCTCCAATGTCTGATAACATTGCATCAGACCACGAGGAACATGGAAACATCCTTTCCACTTTCCACCCTTCAGACTAAGCAATACTTCTCCTCGACGATTCAGGTATCCAAACCACTCGGGATACATTGGATCAACAAAATGCGACCAGACATAATCATGAACGCGCATGAACCAACGCAGGCAATCTTCATTACCCGTCTGTTCGTATCCTTTCAGGGTAGTGATGAGTGTCTCGATATGTACCCACCAAAGTTTCTGGTCCCATTCCAACTGCTGCTGAGGATGGCCCAGCCGATCCAGGAAATAAAAGATGCCGTCATATTGTTTGTCCCATCCGTATTCAATCTCACGCAGGGCGATATGTACAGCCTTCTCGATGAGATCCTGACGTCCCAAACGACGTCCCAAATCCATAATGAACCACATAGCCTCGATGGCATGACCTGGATTCTGGAGTCGTCCTTCGAAACAATCCACCATAGATCCGTCCTTGCTTACATGCTCCACAATCATATCAAGTTCAGGACGGTAGAACACGTCCATCACCTCGTGGATGCAATTCTCGATTGTTTCTTTCAAGAAATCCGCTTTTAGGAGGGACTCTATCTCGAGTGACACGTTGCAGAGAATCATAGGCAAGTCAAAGCTCTTCATCGCTCGAGCCCCTGGGGCTGCCTTGCTCCACTTTCCCTTGGGATTGTCTTTCTTGGAAAGTACTATATCGAAAGTCTTCTTGGCAACGTCGGCATAGACTGAGTTCCCTGTAGCGATGTACAACTGCCCAAAAGCGATGACAGCGAACGTATATGAGAAGATGTTATAGGGTTCTATCAGAGGATGTCCTGCCCTGTCAAGAGAGAAGTACCAGTTATAGTGCCCGTCATGACCATACTTCATAAGGAACTCTGCTCCAGCGATGGCAGCATCCAACCATTCCTGACGAGGTTCCACCTTATTGTAAAGTGTAGCCAGCATCCATACTTGCCGTCCTTGAAGCCAGATGAACTTATCCGTATCATAGACAGAACCATCCCGTTCCAAACATGTGAAGAATCCGCCACATTCTGCATCGATGCTCTTCTCCATCCAGAAAGGCATCACGCGGTCCAGCAATTCGCTCTTATATTGTGCGGCAAGTGCCTTGAAATCAACTTCCATAATTACTTTTTACTATTATTGAAAAATAAAGAAACGAACAATCCCACCATAACGCTCACCACGATACCTATTGCCCCATAAAGCAGGAAATGAGTATTGGTATAGAGACTGATGGCAAGCACAACCACAACACCCGTCAAGAAACCCGTTAAGGCAGCTCCACCACGAATGCGAGGGAAGAAGACACCCATCATGAAGAGTCCGCCCAATCCACTTGTCAACAGGCCAAGAATCATGTTGAAATAATCGAAGAGCGAGAGGATATTCCACGTCACCATCAAAAGGGCGATACCGACTCCAATCACGCCACTCACGATACACGTTACACGTGCCACACGGAGCAATGAAGAATCCTTCACCTGAGGACAAAACCGTTGGTAGAAATCCACGCTGAAGGCCGTGCTTACAGAGTTTATGTTGCTGCTGATGGTGCTCATGGTAGCAGCAAAGATGGCAGCAATCAGCAGACCAGCGATTACTGCAGGCATCTGACTCATCATGAAGAAGGGGAAGATAGCATCTGCCTTTTGCATCGTGATGTCCAACTCAGCCGGATTCGTCTTAAAGAAAGTATAAAGCCCTGTTCCGATCGCATAAAAGACAACTGAAACGAAGGCGCTCATCACACCATTCAATAGAATACCCTTTGCTGCCGACTTTTCGTTCTTGGTTGTCATGTAACGCTGAATCACCGTTTGATCACTCGTGTATGAAATCAGATTGTTAGCTATTCCACCCAGAATGACTACCCAGAAGGTTGCTGAACGCCAGTCAAAACTCCAGTCGAAGAGTCGAAACTTATCGTTTGTCACAGCGATGTCGATGAACCCACCCAAACCGCCTTTCGTATTGGCAATAAGATAGATCACCGAGAAAATGGCACCACCCACCAGAATGATTCCTTGGATGACATCACCCCAAATGACAGCTTCCACGCCACCCATCGTGCAATAAACAATGGTGACGATACCCATCAGGATTATGCACAGGCTGATATCGATACCCGTCACAGCCGACAAAGCAAGAGAAGGCAGATAGAGAACCAACGCCATACGGGCAATCATGAAGATGATGAAGATTCCTGATGCAAGCAAACGTGTTGCGGCATTGAAACGTTTCTCCAGGTACTCGTATGCCGATGCAACCTGCAACTTGCGGAAATACGGCAAGTAATACTTGATGACGGGGAAACTGACCAGCAGAATCGTGATCAGCATCGGATAGTATGTCCAGTTTGTGGCAAAGGATTTTGCAGGAATGGCCATATACGTAATGGCACTCAGCATCGTGGCATATATGCTGATACCTGCAGCCCACCAGGGAATGCGCCCACCGCCTCGGAAGAAATCCTCTGCTCCAGATTCGCGACGCATGAAATAGACACCCAAGAAGAGCATACCCAACAAATAGAGAATGAGTACCGTCCAGTTGAGCCAGCCGAAATGCTTCTCATTCACAATCTCGATGACCTGCACATCATTCGTTCGTATTCCTGGTTTCATCTCGCCACCTGACAGGAACCAATATGCCTTCTGAGGGGTTAAAGTAGCACCAGCACGGGCAAGAATGGAATCACCAGGCAAAGCCATCCAGGCATCCGTGAAAGTATTGTAGACAAGGATGTCAGGATTAAACTGGTACCATGAAACAGGATGTGTGTAGTAGGTACTGTCCTCTTCGTTGTTGATGGCTCGTGTGAAAATATCACGGTTCACGCCGCCTTCGAAGATGATGCTCGAATAGCCAGAACTGGCACATGTTGCGCCCACGGTAGGAACCTGTATGTCGTCGGCCCATTTTAGCCGCTTCCATCTTTTGGTCCTCAGATTGAGTTTTAACCCATCCTTGTGCACGAAACCTCGCTTGGTCGCTGTTGTGGGAGAGAAGCCTCCAAAGACGAAGAGACAGGGCCCTGAAGGATCGTTCTGGATTGTTGCAACAGGTTGGATACGGGCTTTGTCAGGCATCATACCCACCAACTGCCAGGATTTCCCATGTGGCCAAGCCAGACGGAACACACGTTGATTGGGTATATCTTCTGTTTGCCCTCCCACGACATAGATGTAACCGCCCTTCTCGTCATAGGCCGCTGCCAGATTGTGAAGTCCAGTGGGAAGTGAAGGATAATTCTGTCGTCCGCTGTGATCATATTGCGAGAAGTATGTCCTGTACTCCTTGTGATCTATATTCTTCATCAGGAAGGTCTCGCGAGCCGAGCTGCCACCTGCCGTACCTCCGATAACAAAGGTCCCTTGGGGAACAACCACGCTGGCCCCGTAAGCTATCGGATAATATTTCTTTATCCCTCCCTCAGCAAGAGGTTCCCTGGGGAAATTGCATCCGCCCCAAATCCACAAGTCGCCATTCACGATGCCTGCATAATGGCCAGACACGTCTCTCTGTAGGCCAATGGCAGGAGTCAGACATACATTGTTTGTTGCACTCATTGGCAACAAAGAAACAAGCAGTAACAGAAATATAAATGAGCGTTTCATCTCTTTATGGTTGTGATTAGAATTCATTACAATGATGGAAGAAGTCTATTTCCTCCAGTTCACGACGCAATTGTTGCTCTTCTTCGTCCGTCAGATTCTGGAAAGGAGTGCGGTTGGGGCCCAAGTCGAGTCCCATGAGTTTCATGATGCGCTTGCCTCCCACGATGTTACCTCGGAAATGGCATATAATATTGATTACAAGCTGAGAATAGTTCTGTAACTGACGAGCTTTTTCGATGTCGCCTTCTTTCCACGCATCGATGATAGCCACCAGATTACGGCCGTTGTAGTTGGTGGTGCCTCCGATTCCACCACAGGCACCCCCCATAGCCAAACAAGGCAGGATTGTCTCGTCCTGACCGTGCAGCATATCAAACTTGCCGCCAGCATAGAGACGGCATTGATTGTACTCATACAAGCTCTCGTAGGTGTATTTGATGCCAGCGAAATTAGGTATCCTTCCATCCACAGCCTCCAGGAACTTCACCATAGGAAGATAAGCCCCATTGAAAGCAGGAATGTGATAGAAATAGAATGGCAGGTCGGAAGCAGCACAGGCAATCTCTTCGCAGTATTTCACCAACTCCTCCACCCTGCTCACCTTAGGAAAGGGAGGAGCCATCGCCCCTATTCCCCATGCGCCAATCCTTTGGGCATGTTCAGCCAACATTTTGCTGTTGCGGACACAACATGATCCCACGTGTACGATTACCTTAAAGTTTTCAGGAGCAGCCTCAATCCAAGCTTCAGTCAACTGCATACGCTCCTGTTCAGTCAACATGTACCCTTCGCCGCTCGAGCCATTGATGAATACACCCTTCAAGCCGTTCTTTGCCAGCATCCGTGCATAGGCTGGAATGGGTTCCAGATTGATGTCCCCATTGGGATAAAAAGGTGTGAATGGGGCATCTATCAATCCTTGTATCTTCTCAAATTCCATGTATCACTTATTTTTTATGACATACGATTTACCTTTTTCTGTTTGGAAGGAGATAACATCTTGTGAATCAACTTCAAAAGAGACATTTCCTCCATCCTTTACTTTAACCTCACACGAGGCAATGCCAGGATATCTGACAGCACACGGCTGACCTGAATCGCTGCGGATAACTGCACGTTTCAACCTGCCCTTCTGCCATTCCTCATCCACCTCGAAATTCCCTACGGCACGCAATCCATTCACGTGGCCTGAAGCCCATACGTCAGGCAGGGCTGGCAACAGCTGCAAGGTGTCGGTCTGGCTCTGAAGCAGCATCTCTGCAATTCCAGCACACACTCCGAAGTTGCCGTCAATCTGGAAAGGCGGATGGGCATCGTAGAGATTATAATAGACACGTCCCTGTCGCTTTTGAGGCGAGTAATCGGTGGAGTAACCCGAGGAATGCATCAGCGCATAATGGAGAATCAGATGAGCATGATTGCCATCCTGGGCACGCGCCCAAAGGTTCACCTTCCACCCCATTGACCATCCTGTAGCCTCGTCGCCGCGAACCAGCAGCGAGTTGATGACAGGTTGCAGGTATTCACTCGTGGGACCTATCTCGTTCAGGGGATACAAGGCCATCATGTGGCTCAGGTGACGGTGACTGGGATCGCGGCTCACATCATAGGTGGCATATTTCCATTCGCGCAGAATCTTGTCGCCTTTCTTCACTCCGTTTCTGGGATTGGTCCAGGCAGCGTGTTTCTCGGTATTCGCCGTATAGACCTCTGTGTGGAGGCCCTGGTCAGTCTTGTCGAGATAATCATCCAGGTTCGCCACGTCGGTATGGGTCAGCCCACATTCCTGCAGGCCTAGGATATCGATGCTCTGGCGTACGCTCTTGAAGAGCGCATAAATCAATTGCTGGGCATGAGCCGTTCCGTCTTCACGAGGATGATCCCCTTGTTCAGGCGAGAACTCGTCAGGAGCCACATAGCTTCCGTCAGGTTCGATGGAGAGCTCCTCGCAACCTCGATCGGCAATCAAGCGTTCCATCCAGAACTTGGCACAATTCCACAGGACAGGGAAAGCGCGTCGCAGGAAAGCGCGGTCCAGCGTGTAGCGGTAATGCTGCCACAGGTGGCTGCAATACCAGGCATTCGCCACGAAGTAGTTGCTTCCCCAGGTACTCATTCCTCCGAAAATGTTGTTTTCCGTGAAGCAGGTCCAACCTGTAGAAGTACTTCCGTAACTCGTGGCAGCCTTCTTCCAGTTGTCACGTTGCGCCATCGTGATGATGTAGTTCAGGTAGCAGAGATGAAGTTCTGACAAATTGGTCGGCTCGGCAGGCCAATAGTTCATCTGCACGTTGATGTTGCTGTGTATATCCGAATTCCAAGGGGCATGACTCAAGTTGTTCCAGATTCCCTGCAGGTTGCTGGGCAGGTTCACTCCACGACTGCTGCTGATCTCCAGGTAACGGCCATAGGAGAAATACAACTGCTCGAGGAAGAGCGCCTCAGGCTCCGTGCCCGTCACGTTCCGCCTCTCGTCATTATAGAAATCAACCAAGTCATCGGTGGGAAGCTTAGAGGAAGCGTTGCCCAACTGCAGGTCAACCCTATCCATGAAAGGACGGAAGTCAGCGATATGGTCCCTCAGGATATCCTCCCAAGGCTTGGCAGACACCTTCTCCACCCTGCCCTTCACTTCCGACCTCACGTCCATCGTAGGCGATACGCACGAAAGCTGGGAGATATCGAAATTCGTGGCACCTATCAGGACCAGCTTCACCTCGTCGGCACCTTCCACCTCAATACCTGTACCCGTCTTCCTGACAGAAGCGTTCTGGTTAGAGGGAACCACACGGAACCTTGCCGCAAAAGAGACCGTCGTCAGCTTGCCTTCGAAATGACCTGAACCATCCGCGTCATACATGGCCTCGCTGACACCCAAGTCCTCGCCAGGAACCATCGAGAAACGCAGGTGGAGCTTCTTCTTCCCCTTTGCACGATACAAGGCAACCACAGCCCCATCCGGATAAGATGACAGATAGCGACGCGAATAACGGGTGGAGGCACTCCTGTAGTCCACACCTCCGACTCCTGTCACCAAGTCCAGGAAACGCACGTAGTTGCGAGCCTCGTTGCTCTCAGCGTATCCAATGTCGCCCGACAAGTCCTCCACGAAGACAGAACCGAAGTTCTTGTATTGTCCGTAACTGCCCATATCATTAGGCCCACCCGTCCAAAGCGTCTTCTCGTTGAACTGGATCTCATCCTTCGCGATGCCGCCAAACAGGCTGGCACCCAGTTGTCCGTTTCCTATCGGCAAGGAGTATTCCATCCAGATATTCTCGGCACCAGTCAGCGTAGCCGGCTCGTCGTACCACAACGTCAAAGAGTGCTCAGGAGTGAATTTCGCAACACCCTTCACACGGAAATCCCGCTGTTCCTGAGATTGAACAGAGATCGCGCCACACACAAGCGCCAGGAGGAGAAGAAATCTTTTCATAAAACGGACAATATCATTTTTATTATATTCTATGCAAAGTTACAAAAAAAAATCGAAACATCCAAATTATCCTGAAAAATCCTCTCCCCAAGCAACGGAGAGAGGACCTTGAACGTATGATTCACAGCCTCCAGCTATCAACTATCCACTTTCAAACTTACCGCCTTTTCCCTTTTCTAGTTGTACCAGTCTTACTAGTTACTCTAGTTCTGCTAGTCTACTAGGGCTACTTGTTAGAGAAAAATGTCAACTGTCTCAGTAAAGATGGTCAACCACCGACAGATGACACACAGAGTAACATGAGTATCATGAGTAACATGAG